>JABGPZ010000041.1 GCA_018644725.1 Phycisphaerales bacterium | reverse complement strand
TGTTTTCTCTTTATCGTGGCCGTCGGACGGTGTAGAGTGGAATGCATCGGGAGATGAAAATGGAGAACACAAACAACGAAATCCCGCGGGCAACAAGTAGCCCGCCTTACAAGGTTGGATGAGATCGCAAAGGGAAAAGGATTCAAAGATGATGGATAATCACACCGGAGCGGTTAACCCTTTTGAGGTGGTATTTAATCCGGAAACTCTCCTGACCGCAATTGCCAAGTATCGTTCTTCGGATCTTAGAAACATTCCGGTTGCAGAAGTCAGGGATATTTTTAGTATCATCTTCTCCAAGCTCAACCTGATTACCGCCAATTTGGGCGGGATATTTATATTCCGGGTAAGAGAGATTAAGAAAGGCGAGGAACATCGTCGTATATGCGATATTTGGTCGCCACCCGCTGAATGTGCATCTCTTGGCAGGGCCAATGATGCTGGTGAATCGATATTCTACGGGGCTCTAGATCCAGTCACAGCTATTCGTGAAATCAGCCTTCAGCCTGGTAATCATTTCACATTAGGTAACTTCTGGTTGTCTCAGACAGAAGATGATTGGCACTCAAGCAGAATTATAACCATACCCAAACACACACATGCCAGAAATAGAGATGAACATCTTCATTCGAGGATTCTGAGCGACTTCATCTTTTCAGAATTTACCAGACCCGTTGGAGAAGGCATGGAATTTCAGTACAAGGCTTCCTGTGCGATTTCAAAGTTACTTTTGGATAGGGCCGACAAAGACAGTCTGATTTTTCCGTCAATCTGTGACTCTCAGGCCTATAACCTTGTTATGAAAAACGAAGCGGCTGAAAAACGCCTCCATCCAAAGCAGGTTTTCAGATGTCGCCTTGATGGCTGGTCAGAAGCAAACTATCCGATAATCACTATTGAACAGGAGGGAAATGATTTTGGTACAGGAGGCGTGATTGACTATCAAGCATTTCACCCTGATGCAAAAGAATTCGAATTTAGACCGGATAAGTTTTTTAAAGGTGAGAATCCAAATCAGATGGTCAAGCAGAAATTAGAACAATGGTCTCTATAAGTAGAGTCTTGTTGCCCGCCGTGGTGATCGTTTCCCATTTTGGGTCTTGCTGGATGTGGGCGGTGTGGGTAGAGTTGTTGCAGAAGACTGCGGATTATGCTAACGTGTGACTCATCAGCGCTTGCTTTGCCTGATCTCGCTGTGACCCGAGACGATAACTCCCCTTGAAAGGAACCCATTATGTTCTCCAGATCACTTCTCTCCGCCACAACGGCTGGACTTTTCGCGCTGCTGTGTGCGGGCGCTCCGCTTCATGCCGAATCGATTGTCGTCAAAAGCCCCAACGCGAAAGTGGTGACCACCGTGTCCATCTCCGAGGCGGGGCATCTTCAATATTCCGTGACCCGAGACGGCGCGGCCGTCCTGGACCAATCGCCGCTGGGGATCGTGGTCAATGGTAACGATCTGGGCGCTGGCGCGACCCTGGGAACCCCCGGCGAGCCCACCAGCGTCGACATGAGCTACCCCTGGGTCGGCAACAAATCGACCCTCGTCAACCGCCACAACCAACTCATCATCCCGATCAAGTCGAAGACCAACTGGGCGCTGCACGTTCGCGCGTTTGACGACGGCGTGGCCGTTCGCTATGTCGTCCCCGGCAAGAATAAGCGCCAGATCGATTCCGAATCCACCGCGTTCACGCTCCCCAAGGGCAGCACCGTTTGGCATCGAGTCAATAAAGCATCCTACGAAAAACTGTCATATCACTCGCCCGTGGAAACATTGGAATCGGGCTACAACATGCAGTATCCGTTGACGATTGTGCTGCCCAACAAGGGCGGCTATGCGGCGTTGACCGAGGCCGGGTCGTTTCTGTTCAGCGGCCAATCTCTGGTCGCAACGGGCACGACAACCCTCACCACGTTGTTTGCGAATAACCCCAAGGGTTGGAAAATGGACGGTGAGATTGTTTCGCCTTGGCGCATTGTGATGGCGGCCGCGACGCTCAACGATTTGGTGAATTGCGACATCGTCTACAACGTCTGCCCCCAACCCGACAAGACGCTGTTCCCTAAGGGCAAGCAAACCGAATGGATCAAGCCCGGCCGCGCGCTGTGGAACTGGTGGGCCTATGGCAAGGGGGGCATCAAATGGTCGAAGCAAAAGGCCATGGTCGACAGTGCCGCCAAAATGAACTGCCAATATTACCTCGTCGATGACGGCTGGGAAGAACCCAAAGGCGGATGGTTCAAAAAAGGGAAGGAAGACAAGCGCTGGAAGAGACTCAAGGAATTGGCGGACTATGCGAAAACCAAGAACGTCTCTATTTTGGTTTGGCGTCGCTGGAAGACCAAAGACAAACATCACCCCGGAATCGAAACGCACGACAAGCGCGTTGAGTTCTTTTCCAAGCTCGTCGAGTGTGGCGTCGTGGGCGCGAAAATTGACTTTCTCTCGGCCGAGGGATTATCGATCCGGAAGTTTGTCGTGGACACGCTGAAAGTCGCGGCCAAGCACAAGATCATGGTCAACTTTCACGGTAGCGCCAAGCCCACCGGCGAATCCAAAACGTGGCCGAACGAAGTCAGCCGCGAAGGGATTTTCGGCCTGGAGCACAACCGCCTGCCCGGCGACAAACTCTCGCCGTCGCAGTATTGCGTGTTCCCCTTTGGCCGCAACCTCGCGGGCCACGCCGACTTTACCCCGACCACGTTCCAGAAGAGCAGACTCTTCGGCACGACCTTTTCGCTGCAGCTGGCGGTGGCCGTCATCGAAAACTCGTCCGTCCTCTGCTGGGCCGACAAGCCGGAGATCTATCTCAACAGCCCCGCGCTCACCTTCATCCAATCCATCCCGCCGGTCTGGGACGAGACGCGGATTCTGCCCGGCAGCGAAATCGGGACGCGGCTGGTGATGGCTCGGCGCAAAGGCAACGACTGGTATGCCGTGGTGATCAACGGCGACGCGAAGAATAGCGTCACGCACAGCCTGGACCTTTCGTTCCTCGGCGAGGGCATCTACGACGCGACCTACAGCCGTGATAATATGGACAAGGCCGACGCGATGGTCGTCGAGAAGGATCAGACGGCAAAACCGTCTGACACGCTGACAATCAACATGCGCCCCGGCGGCGGGTTTGTCGCCCGATTCATCCGAAAGTAGACGTTCCCCGACGATAAAATACAACAGGCTCCCTCACACCGAGGGCGCCTGTTTTATATCCATTTTCGCTGTCGGGTTACTTGAGTTGCCAGAGTTTGATGGAGCCGTCCCAGCTGCCGGAGAGGATGTACTTTCCATTTTTGCTGGCTGCGAGGGCCATGAGTTTCTGGGTGTGGCCTGTGAAAGTGAGCAGGCATTTTCCGGTGGTGAGGTCCCAATATTTGATGAGGTTGTCGGTCCCGCCGGAGAGGCCATGTTTACCATCGGGGCAGATCGCCGCAATGGTCATCACGCGCTTGTGATCGGTTTGAATGAGTTGGCAGGCCCCTGTCTTGAGGTCCCAGTAGGCCATGGTATTGGTGCTGCAGGTCGAAAGCGCGAACCGGCCGTCGGCGCTGATCGACAGGCCGAAGCACCGGCCGACGGGTACACCGTCTTTGAGCTTGACGGTGAGAGTGCGGATGAGTGTTCCGGTTTGGAGGTTCCACAGTTTGAGGGTGTCGCCTGATGCGGGGCACAGGGCCGATTTTCCATCGGGGGTGATGGCCACACTGCGCAGAGTATAGGAGGGGACATCGGCGGGGATATCGACGGCCTTGATGGTGCGCAGGCATTTTCCGGTGGCGAGGTTCCAGTATTTCAGGTTGGCGTCGATGCCGGTGGACACGGCATGGGTTCCGTCGGGGCTGACGGCGACGGCGAGGACGTCTTTGGTGTGGCCGGCGAAGGTGCGGACGCATCGGCCGGTTTGCAGATCCCACAGTTTCATCGTTTTGCCGCCGCCGGAGATGGCATGGCGGCCATCGGGGCACAGCGTGACGCCGTAGACCGGGCCTTCGTGGCGGCTGAGGCGGTGGAGGCGTTTTTTCCTCGCGAGGTCCCAATAGAACAGGCTGCCGCTGCCATTGCCGCGCAGGGCGTATCGGCCGTCGGGGCTGACGGCGACGGACATCGCGCGTTCCATGATCGGGCGATTGTAGGGGTCGTCGGGGTCGCGGTCGGCGTCGTCCTTGGGAAACGTCAGCAGGCACTCGCCGGGTTTGCCCACGGGAAGTGCGGCCGAGCCTGCGACAGCGACGGGCGTGGTTGCCGAGCTGCCAGAGCCGGGAGAGGTCGCGGCGGTGGGTGCGTTGGGATTGGCCGACGCGCCGGGCGTAGCGGGGGAGGCGGGTTTCTTGCCGTCGCCACAGCCGAGGGCGGACAAGGCGACAACGCAAACAAGCAACGCGGTAAGGTGGGTCCAACGCATAAGAGTCTCCTTTGGAAAGGAAGTCGTGGCGATTGGTCAGCGTTCATTATTGACGGTTTACTGCGAGGATGGAAGGAGAAAATCGTGTGGGCATAAAAAAGGAGAGGCGCGAGGCCTCTCCGGGGTGGTCGGTCTGGGGTGGTTGATTGCGGAGACTATTCCTTGGCGGCTTTGCGTTTGTTGCGGGCAGCCCTGATTTGGGCAGGGGTTTTCTTGCGGATTTTTTCTATCTGTTCTTTCGCCGTTTTCGCGACTTTGTGCTTTCGCAGTTCCATCGACCGTTCGGCCTGGTCGGCCATGAATTTCTTACGGGTTTCTTCGCAGGTGGGGTTGGCGAGGGGCACTGCGGCGGGGTCGCCGATTTTCTTGAGTTCTGCGAGCATCGTCGCGCGCAATTCGTCGATTTTCTGTTTGTAGCTCGGGTCGTCGATGAGGTTCTTCAGGCCGTCGGGGTCGATCGAGAAATCGTAAAATTCTTCCACCATGCGATAGCTGAAAAGCTTCACGCGCGCACGAATGCTGGCGTCGGTTTTGGCGGCGGCCTGCATGGCCTTCCACGTTCGCCCGCTTTGGGACTCGTTTTTAAACGCGGTTTTTCCATTGGACCATGGGCTATAGATGTAGCCGAATTTCTTGGTGTGGATCGCGCGCATCGGGAAGCGGCGTTTGCCGGAGGTTTCATGGAATTGCGTGATGACGTAGTCCCAGCCCTTGAGCGTTTTGCCCTGGAGAACGGGCAAGAAGCTGCGGCCGTCTACGTTGTTGGGCACTTGGATTCCGGCTGCGTCGAGCATCGTGGGCATCAGGTCGATGCCGCCGATGAAGTGGGTTTGGTCCACGGCGGGTTTGCTGACGGCCGGATAGCGGACGATCCAGGGCGTGCGGTTGGAGTGGAAATAGCAGTTGGTTTTCGCGAACGGCAGGGCCATGCCGTTGTCGGACATGAACATCACGAGGGTGTTCTCGGCGACGCCGGCGTGGTCGAGCTCGGCGAGGATCGCGCCCACGGTGTCATCGCAGCGGCGCACGGAGGAGAAGTACTCGGCGATCTCTTTGCGGACTTCCGGTAGCTTGGGCAGGAACCCGGGGACGCTGACTTCTTTCCGGGTGAAGACTTTGGAGGGGGTCGCGAAGGTCTTCACAAGGTCTTTGAATTTTCCCTTTTCCTGATCGCCGCCGTGGAAGGGGCGGTGGGGGTCGTGGCTGTTGGCCATCATGAAGAAGGGTTTGTCAGCAGCTTGGGCAGCGGCGATGAAGTCCTTGATGTAGGACGCATATTTCTTCGGGTCGCGCCCCCTGGCGAGCTTGTCCCCGTCGTGGATCATGTCAAATTCGAAGGGCATGACGGGGGTGGAGTGTCCCATTTTGCCGAGCATGCCGATGTGGTAGCCGTTTTTCTTGAGGACGCTGTAGAGCGTGGGGATGCGTTTTGGAGCTTTCTGGAATCCTTCAACGCCGGAGTTGTGGGGGTAGCGGCCTGTCATCCAGATTCCGCGGCTGGGCTGGCAGACCGCGACGGTCACATAGCCGTGATCGAAACGGATGCCGTCGGCGGCAAGTTTGTCAATATTGGGCGTGGTGTCCTTGACCTTGCAACCAAACGCGCCGACCGACGAGCAGTTCAGGTCGTCGGCTGTAATCAAAAGAAGATTCAGGCGATTTTGGGTCTTGGTCTGAGCAACCAGGGCAGCCGGCGCGGTCAGCGCGGCGGCGGCGAGGCCTGTGGTTTGGAGAAATCGGCGACGAGTGGTCGAGGAGAGTTGCATGGAGGGCCTTTCTTGTGGATGGTCAATTTTCATAAGGAATAATGCCCGATGGCCTTATATATTGCAAGCAAATGGGCATGATTTTTTGTAGCATTTGTAATCGTTCTTGGGTAGGATGGCCGATACAGAAGAGGACGAATTTCGTACGAAAAAGGCTCCCCGCGGGCAACGAGGTGTTGCCGGGCGTGGTGGGTTTATCGTATCGGAGACGTCCTCGGGGGACCATTATGACAGACATGAAACGCAGAATTCTTCCTTTCTTCGCGCTTTTGGCAATGGGGTTGCTGGCACAGTGTGTGGCCGGTTGCTCGGAAGACGCCCCAGAGGAGCCTGTTGATGGCGCTGGCAAGGTGATGGAGATTGGCGACGTACTCAAGGGCATTCCCGGCGATCCTGCCAAGCAAACCACAGAGCAGGTCACGGCGATCCGCAAGGAGCTCGCGCGGGCGGACTATCTTCTGTTGTCCGACCCAGCCGACACCAAGGCCCTACAGGCCAAGGTGCTTGCTGGGCGGATGCTCTCGGGATCGTATCGGGCGGGGAAATCGTTGGTCACGGCCGGACCATTGCCATTGCCGGTGGCGGTGATGTCGCTGGCGTTCAGCCCCGATGGAAAAAGCGCGATCACGACCCACAAGGATTCCACCGCGCGCCATTGGGACCTCACTACGGGAAAATGCACCAAGACGCTGTCGGGCGTGACCGAGCATCCCGAGACGTCCTCTCTCAGCATCGACAAGGCCTATTCTCTCACGGAGGGCAAGGGGAATTCGGTGGTTCTGCGTGACGCCAAAACCGGCCAGCACGTTCGGACATTCCTCGGCCATCGTGACACGGTGACTTACGCAACATTCAGCCCCGATGATCGGTCGATTCTTACTGTAAGCAAGGACGGGACGATCAAGCAATGGTGGCTTGGGCGAGATGAACGGTGGGTTGTCCCCGCTGCGGCGGACCCCTTTGTGCCCAAGACGATCACGGCTCGGCCTCCTGCGGCTTCGCGTCCGAAAGCGACAGTGACCCAACCCGAGGAAAAAGCCCCATCGCTGGCAAAGGTTAAGCTTCAGGGTACCCTCGAAGGGCGCAATTCGACCGCGCAGATCAATGGCCAACGCCTTCGCGAGGGCGATCTGGTCGAAGGATGGGTCATCACTAAAATCGGCACCGGCTTTGTTGTCTTGCAGTGGAAAGATCAGACCTACAGACTTCACAAAGATCTCTCCCCATCGCGCTATACGCCGCCTCGTCGGTAACCGGTCAAAATTGGAGGTCGTGCAATGGTCCGCTGCGGGGTGCGTTTTTCCAGTGTACATGAAGATGAGTTGACTTTTGCATAGAACAAAGAGACAAGGAGAATCAGAGATGATGCAACGACGTAATTTTCTGCGGGCGACTGCGCTGGGATCTTTGGGTG
>JABGPZ010000101.1 GCA_018644725.1 Phycisphaerales bacterium | reverse complement strand
AGAATGTAGGAAGGACGTTTCTTTCGCCCCTTCGGGGCTCTATTCTTTTTGCCGCATTCCGGGGGCTTACGCCCCCGGCTAAATCCTTTCGCGCCTCCGGCGCTTGAGACAATCCTGCCCCATATGTATCCGTCCAGCCTACTCTGCCATAAACACCTTTTTTAACGACTCATCAAAAAAAACCTCGACGGACATGGGAGGCGCGCTGCCTCTCTTTTTATCGACTCATCAAAAACCCCCTCAATGGACAGAAAGACACCTTGTGGTGCCTTTTTTATCGACTCATCAAAAACTCAGCAAGTGCTGAAATGAACACGGATCGATTGCCCGTGCGGTGTATCCTATTCCCTCACGCCATGTGAGGGGGTTCTGCGCGGAGGCGCGGAACGGTTTAGCCGCCTCAGCCGCCGCCTATACTGCGGACCCTGACGGCATCTTTATTCATCAGCTCCGCCGCATAAATCATGCTGCGCTCGAGGAGTTTTCCCATCGACGAACCGGCCGCCTTGGACTTCTCTGCGATGGAGGCATCGGCATTTTTCTCAATGGACTGGGTCTGGAGAGCGCGCAGCTCGGCCTGTTTTCCGGCGAGGGCCCTTTGATAGTTCGCAATCGTCGTCCGCAGGTCGGCCACACTCATCTCGACGGCCTCGGCCTTGCAGTCCGACAGAGATTTCGTCTCGTCGGGCCCGCTCGGACCACCGCCGCCGCCACAACCGGAAATCACCAACGGCAACGCCACCATGAGAATCAGAAGATGTTTCATGTTTTGTCCTTTGAATTTGTGTCTCTCACGCCATGTGAGGGACGCCTTCGGAAATCCGAAGACTTAGCAGCTGGGGCCTCAGCCACCCGGGCCGCAATCGGTGGGCGCGGGTTCGGGCTTGGCATCGGGCGCGGTCGCATCGACCTCGGCCGGCTCATTCGTCTTGAGCGCGTCCCCGACGCCGTCGGCAGACTCGTCTGCAGGCTTTGCGCCGCAACCAGCGACAAGCATCGCCAGTGCCAGCATGGGAATCAACAGGTATTTCATTCTCGTTCCTTTCGGGAAACCGGTTCGCCCATCGAGGGCGAGTTCACGCGCCAACTCCGCCAGCGCTCCACAAATCCACTATAGCACTCCGCCAACCAATTGCAAGCGCGTTCTGCCACGCCGGGCGCTACTTGGTGTGAGGTGGTGTCTGCAAAAACACGGCGAGGACGGTGATGTCGGCCGGGGTAATCCCGGAGATACGCAGGGCTTGGGCGAGGGTTTCGGGCGCAACGGCGGACAATTTTTCCCGCGCTTCGTGGCGCAGCTGGGCAATCGCGGCGTAATCGAAACCGGCCGGAATGGTCCGCTTTTCGAGGTCGCGCAATTCGTCACGGCTGCGGGAGAGCTTCTGAAGATAGCCCGAATAGACCGCGTCAATCACGACCGAACGCATCATCGCCGGGTGCGCGTCACGCAATTCCGCAATCCGCGCAACGGCGGGCGAGCCCCCCGCTTCAGCGAGGACCCCTTCGAGCGTCGCGTTGGGTCGGCGGAGCAAATCCCACAGGGTTTTTCCGCCGGGCGGGCGCGTGGATTCCAGGATCCCGCGTGCCTCGTTCCCCGCGGCCAATGCGGCCTGAAACTTTTCCCATCGGACGTCGTCGACCAACCCGGCCGTGCGGCCAATGTCCGTCAGCCGCCGGTCAGCGTTGTCCGCGCGCAGCAACAACCGATGCTCGGCGCGCGACGTGAACATGCGATAGGGTTCGTTGACCCCCTTGGTCACGAGGTCGTCGACCATCACGCCGATGTACGCTTCGTCCCGGCCGAGGCGCAACCCCTCGCGCCCGTCGAGCGCGGCGGTGGCATTGATCGCGGCATACTGCCCCAGGGCGGCGGCCTCTTCATAGCCCGTCGTGCCGTTGAGCTGGCCCGCGAGATACAGCCCCGCAACCGCTTTGGTTTCGAGACTGCGAGCCAGCTGCGTAGGCGGCGCGAAGTCATATTCAATCGCGTAGCCGTACTGCTCGATCGTCGCGTTTTCGAGGCCTGGGATGTGGCCGACGATGAAGTCCTGCACGTCGCGCGGCATGGAGGTGCTGATGCCGTTGACGTACACCCAATTCGAGTCGCGGCCCTCGGGTTCGAGGAAAATCTGGTGCGATGTCTTCTCGGCGAAGCGTTCGAGTTTGGTCTCGAAGCTCGGGCAATAGCGCGGGCCGAGCGAATCGATTTGGCCGGTGAACATCGGTGCGCGATGAAAGTTTTTGCGGCAGAACTCGTGGATCGTTTCGTTGGTTTCGCTCAGCCAGCATGGGATCTGCTCGACGGCAATCGAGTCGTTGAGGAAGCTGAATGGCCGGGGTTCCGCGTCGCCGTCTTGGCGGGTGCAGCGGGAATAGTCGATGGTCGTGCCGTCGAGGCGCGGCGGCGTTCCGGTCTTGAGGCGCGCAAGTTCGATGCCCGCCGAGCGGAGTGATTCGCTGAGCGCGTTGCACGTCGGCTCGCCGATACGGCCGCCGGGAATGGTCTCTTCGCCGAGGTGCATTTCCCCGCGCAAGAACGTCCCGGCCGTAAGGATCACCGCGCCGGCCGACAGCGATTTTTTGCCGCCGGGGGTTGACATGGTCACACCCACGCATCGGCCAGCTTCGATCACCAGCTCACGACACTCGGCCTCGATGATCTCGAGATTGCTTGCCGCCGCCAGTTCGCGCTGCATCCACGCGGCGTAGGCGTTGCGGTCGGACTGGCAGCGCGGACCGTGGACGGCCGGGCCCTTCGACGCGTTGAGCATGCGGAACTGAATCCCCGTCGCATCGGCGCAGCGGCCCATCAATCCACCCAGCGCATCGACCTCGCGGACGATCTGGCCCTTGCCGATCCCGCCGATGGCCGGGTTGCAGCTCATCTGGCCAATCGTCTTGACCGACAGCGTCACCAGCGCGGTCTTCGCGCCGATCTGGCTCGCCGCCCAGGCTGCTTCGATTCCGGCGTGTCCGCCGCCCACCACAATGACATCATAGTTTTTCACGGCCGCATTGTACCCGAGCACTGGGCAAACTGCAATTTCACTTCCCTCGCCCCTCGCAAAGTCACCCGCCCACAAAAAAGCCCCGGACGAATCCAGGGCTGTTTTCTATATCTCTTTCCTACAGTCTATCGCCTATCGCCGTCCTACAGCAATTCCGCGATTTGGACGGCGTTGAGTGCCGCGCCTTTGCGGATCTGGTCGCCGGAGACGAACAGGTCAATTCCGCAGCCGTCGGGCTGGGAAATGTCCTGGCGAATGCGGCCGACGAGAATGTCGTCTTCGCTGTCCGCGTCGAGCGGCATGGGAAAATAGCTGTTCTCGCGGTCGTCGACAATCTGAATGCCCGGCGCATCGGCGAGGAGGTCGCGGACTTCCTGCTCGGTGATCGGGTTGGTGAACTGGATGTTGATCGATTCGCTGTGGGCGCGCATGACCGGCACGCGGACGCAAGTGGCGGTGACCTGAATGTCCGGCGCGTTGAAGATTTTGCGCGTTTCGTTGACCATCTTCATCTCTTCCTCGTTGTAGCCGTTGGGGCCGACGGGGGAATTGTGGTTGAAGACGTTGAATGCGGCCGGGTGCGGCAGTACTTCCGGCGTGAAGTCTTCGCCGTTGAGATAGGCCTGGGCGCCGGCGGCGAGTTCGTTCATCGCGGCGATGCCCGCGCCACTCGCGGCTTGGTAGGTGCTCACGACGATGCGCTTGATGGGGTTGGCGGCGTGGAGCGGCCAAACCGGCACGTTCATGATGATCGTGCTGCAGTTGGGATTCGCGATGATGCCCTTGTGATCCTTGATCGCTTCGGGGTTCACTTCCGGCACGACCAGCGGGACCTCGGGGTCCATGCGGTAGGCGGACGAGTTGTCCACCACCACCGCGCCAGCGGCGACGGCGATGGGATTGAATTTCTTGCTGAGCGTACCACTGGCCGATGCGAGGACGATGTCGACACCTTCGAATGAGGCTTCGCACAGTTCTTCGACAATGAGCGTTTTGCCCTGGAATTCGATTTCCTTGCCGGCAGAACGCGCCGACGCGAGAAGTTTCAGGCTCTTGAGGGGGAACTTGCGTTCGTCAAGAAGCCGCAGGAATTCAGTGCCAACTGCGCCGGTAGCGCCCATAATCGCAACGTTGTAGCTCATGGTGTCCTCGTGAAAGAGTGTCTGTGGGTATCCCTATGTAGATAGGGCCAATCGGACGAATGTCCAATATTTGCAGCGGAATTATACAGGATACCCCAAAAATTGCAAGTCTTGGCCTTCTATCGGCAATATTGCGTTGCCGCTGGTGTCTCTTATGATGTCGGGTTTCCATATGTCAAGTGACACCCGACCAATCGCACAAACCCTCTTTCATTATGCCCAATCCAGAACTACAATAAAGATGTCGAGAATCGAATACATCAAGATGTAAAAAAAAGTGGGAAAAATCTGAAAAACCACTTGCAAGATATTAGATTGTCGGCTTTAATAGACGCATCGGACCCAGCTCATGGGCCGAAGGACCCTGCTCAAGGGCCGCTCAGGTAGGATCATTTACAGAACGATAGGCTTCCGCTTGCACCGACGACAGTGTTCGTCCGTCTGATTCCATGCCACGCTCACCCGGCACAGACCGACAAAACACGGCTCAAATTATCGTCAATCGTGCAGGAGGAGAAGGAACGCCATGACAACGACTATTCAAACACGCAATCCGATTACCTCGGACGCTCGCATCGTAGGGTCTAGCCCACTGCTCACGCAGATGCTCCAGATCGTCGACCAAGTAGCGCAACACGACTGTGTTGTCCTGCTCGAAGGCGAATCAGGAACCGGCAAGGAACTGATCGCCAAGCGGCTTCACGAGATGTCGAAACGAAATACCGGACCGTTCATTCCAGTGAACTGTCCCGCAGTCAGCGAAACGCTCTTTGAAAGCCAGTTCTACGGACACGTCAAAGGCTCGTTCACCGGCGCCGCCGGTGATACCCTTGGTGTGGTTCGCGCCGCAGACGGTGGCACGCTCTTTCTCGACGAGATCGGCGAGCTTCCGATGCACCTTCAGCCGAAACTCTTGCGCATGCTGCAAGAGAAGGAAATCACCCCGGTCGGGGCGACCTCCCCGGTGAATGTGAATGTGCGGTTCGTCGCCGCGACCAACCGCAGCCTTGCCCGCGCCGTCCAGGAAGGTGAATTCCGCCTCGACCTGTACCACCGACTCAACGTCGTGCGAGTGCAGATCCCCGCGTTGCGAAATCGTGACGAGGACATCTTGGTCCTGACGGATCATTTCCTCGACTATTTCGCGGCCGAATATGGCATGGACCGCCGCGACGTCCCCGCGAACATCCGCGATACCCTGCTGAGCTATAACTGGCCCGGCAACGTGCGCGAACTCGCGTGCTGGGTCGAACGCCTCTACGCCGCAGGCCTGCCGCCGATGCCGCCGCAACCGGACATCTGGGACGACCGCTTCGGGCAGACGATGGAGACCTCTCCCGTCCCTGCCGCGACGGCCTCTCTGGCCAGCAACGAACTTGACACGATCCAGAACGCTCTCGCCCACGCCGGCGGGAACAAATCAGCCGCGGCCAAATCCCTCGGGATCCACCGCACCACGCTGATTCGAAAACTGAAACAATTCGGACTCGAGTAGATCGCGCCACGGCGCTGAAACACTCAAACCGATCTGAAAACAATTCGGGCTGGAATAACCACAGCCTTTGAAAACTGAATATTCGTCGCCCTCCCACGGCGACTAGCGACCCTGCTACCTATACCCTGCTATTGGTGGGACTGCCCTGCTCGGGCGGTCCCACCTCACTCCTTCCCGAGTGAGGAAGCCAACTGGGTATTGGCAATTAAGAACAAATGAGGAATTCCTCCGCGCCGACCTGCTACTTGGCCGCGGAACGCACCGGACTGCTACCTGGTGCGATTAGCAGACCTGCTACCTATACCCTGCTATTGGTGGGACTGCCTGCTCAGGCGGTCCCACCTCACTCCTACCACTCAAAGCGGCCCATCCGGGTCGCTTTTTTTGTTGCAGAGAGGGTCACAGCGCCCAAAAACGCTTGACCTAAATTCGAACATACGCTATCATCTCCCCTCATTGCCGGAGTGGCGGAATTGGCAGACGCGAAGGATTCAAAATCCTTTTCCCTTCGGGGAGTGTGGGTTCAAGTCCCTCCTCCGGCATACAAGCGAGAGGCCCTATAAATAAAGGCCTCTCGCATTTTTTATTTCAGTTTGCATTCGGAATTTTTCGGTGGTAGAATAGGTCCCGACACCCGTTTCGACACCCGCTGGAAAATCGAACCCCGTTTTCAGCCCCATTTTACGGGGGTCTAAAATTTGCAGAATCCTTTGCGCTTTACGAAAACACTGGACTTATGCAACAGAAAATTGGGGTAGATCCCTTACGCTTGGAGAAAAACCGATGAAAAAATCAGCCCGTCCGTCCAAACCCTACCCAGATTTTCCACTTTTTTCCCATGTAAATGGCTATTGGGCAAAAAAAATTTCAGGCAAAACCTACTATTTTACCAGCTGGAAAGTAGGCACTTGGAAAGAGGCGTTGGCCGAGTACAACCAGCAGCGCGATTATCTCTACGCCGGTTCGCTTCCGCCGAATCCCAACGGCATCACACTCGACGAGTTGGTCAATCGCTTCCTTCATGCCAAAGCCGCGCTCGTTAAATCCAAACAGCGAACCGCGATTACTCAGGACAACTACGTTGCGATTGCCAAGGATCTCTTTACGATCCTTCCTCGGGAGTTGGCGGCGGGTGCTCTTCAGCCCGAGCAATTCGCGGAACTGCGCGAAGGCCTTTCCCGAAAGCAGGACGGCGAATACCGTGCGCCTGGCCGCATACGCACACGACTGGTGATGATCCGCTCGATCTTCAATTGGGGTCTCAAGCGAGGCCTGATCGACCGTCTGCCAATGTACGGCGAGCAATTCGAGTTGCCCCCTGCTTCGGAGTTGCGGCTCTATCGCTATGAGCATGGCAAGAGCATTTGGGAGCCGGAGGAGCTGCAGAAGATTTTGGCCGAGATGACCAGGCCGCAAGGCCGGGCGATGATCCTCCTCGGCATCAACGCCGCATTCCAGTCCGATGACTACGCCACGCTCAAAACCTCGGAGATCAATCTCGAAGAAGGTATCATCGCCAAGCCGCGCGGGAAGACCAATGCCCCGCGTCGGGCGATCCTTTGGCCGGAGACGATTGAAGCGCTGGAAGAATGCTTGGCCTGGAATGAAAAGAAGAACATCGAAAGCGACCTTGTGCTCCTGAATCGTTCGGGCAATCCCTTCCGCTCTTCGGGCGGCGGGCATCTCTCGACACTCTTCCGCAAAGCGGCCATTCGCGCCGGTGTTGATCCCGATGGCCGGTCGCTTCACCATCTTCGTCATACCGCGATCAGCGTCGCCGAGGAAACCCTCGACTTCCCCGCCACCCAGCTCCTGAGCGGCCACAGCGATGCGCTTCTTACGCGCCACGGTATCAATCCTGTCAGCAGCCACTACCGCCTCCAAGTCCTTGACACCCGCCTCAAGGACATCACTGAACATCTCTGACGTGCCCCCGAAAATATGTACCAAGTTGAATGGGAGTCTTAGCCGACAAT
>JABGPZ010000029.1 GCA_018644725.1 Phycisphaerales bacterium | reverse complement strand
TGACCGCATTATACAATACTCAAAGTCGAAACGCTATTATTCAAAGAACCCTTAACCTGCTACGCTAAGATATTGAAGCCGATCCAATCGGTGTGATTTCGATTTTCCTTTGGCGGGCAATCCGCGCGATGGGGGTCTCTGGACCCCATACGGTTCCAACACGAGTCATGATTGTGTCTCTGCGATAAGGTCCGGCGCAAGGTAGCCCGTTCTCAGGCGGACTACCCGCGCCTTGGAGCCTGACGAGAGAGAGGTTGTGTCTCTGCGATAAGGTCCGGCGCAAGGTAGCCCGTTCTCAGGCGGACTACCCGCGCCTTGGAGCCTGACGAGAGAGAGCTTGGGTCGCTGGCGCGCAGGGTGTGCGCAGGCCGAGCGGAATCTCGTGGTCGACTTCGTGTGGCGGTTTGCCCCTCCAATCTGGATGGGGCCTCGATTCAGTTGTCAATTCGCGTCCACCGGCAAGTCCGGCTGGAATTCGTCTGCGGAAGGTCTCCGTGGGGGGCGGGCGCAGGGCCCGCCCCCCGGGAGTTGATTCGTTATTTGCGGCTGCGGCGGTTGCGACGGCGGCGGCGCAGGAGCGCGGTTCCGCCCAGGGCCAGCAGGCTCATCGTAGCCGGCTCGGGAACTTCTGCGTTGGGCTGTTGGACGAACAGCTTGTCGTAATCCAGCTCTTCGAGGGAATCCATATTGAGCTGGTCATCGGCCATGCTCATCGGATCGAGCAGCTCGTCGACAAGGCCCGTGTTGGCGTCTTGCAGGCTGAGGTGATCGAGGCTTTTCTCTTGGACGTTGTACGCTTTGACAGTGAACTTTTCGTCCGAGGTCAGCATCATTGCGACCGACAGGATCACCATCAGGCCAACAACGGCCAGGGAGGCGATCAGTACCATCTTTTGCTTTTTTTGGGTTTTCGTACGTTTCATGGTCAGGCTCCTTTTCAGGATAGTGGGCATACGCCCGGTTCTCTCTCTGGTCGCGCACATCGCGGCCAGCTCTCTCTCGGAGATTCGCTCCACGCGAATCTCTGTGGACCAACATGGAGGCGGCCTGAGAAGCGAAGGGCGTTGTCTCGTCAAAGCAACGAACTCTTCGCGGGGGGCCTTTGCGTGCCATCGACATTGGGAACGGCGTTTTGCCGTTTTTGCGCCGAGAGCACTTTTATGCATCCATGTTTATATGTAGATTAATAACTCTGTTCATCTGGTGGATGAACACGACTTAGTGTGTACGCTTCTAGAGCGCACGCGGGCAAAGGGAGGATCCGTTTTCCAGAAGGGATCGGCCACCGGCTTACAGTCCTCGTGCACTGAGTGTGCAGATGGGTTCACGCAATTCGTGCGCAAGGTCAAATGCTGTAAGCTGGGATACTGCGGATGCAGCGAAAATGTGACCGATATCTCTGTGTGGCTCCTCGGTGGGTCCTAGCGACCCGCCCGGATGTCCCGTGCGTCCTGCCGGCTTGCCGGCCCCCTGAATTGTCGAAACAATTCACACGCGGGAAATCTAGAATTCGCTGATTGCTCTGAAGGCTCTCACCCCGTTCAGGACAATGGGTCAACGAATTTGGTGTATCCAAATGGATACGTCGTAGGAGGGAGGTGGGTAACGGTCGGAAGAAGTGACTCTCTCACGGTCAGGGCTCCGAACTCATTTCCATAATCTCTCTCAGAATCTCAAGCGATCATAGTATCGCAAGAAGCTGGAGGTGTCAAGAACAAAACGGTGTGGAAGATAAACTTCCCCTCTCATATGTCAGGCTCTTGAGTCTCTCACAACTCCCCAGTATTCTACCACGATTCCGATGGAGTGCAAGGCCTTTTTCAAATTTTTTTAAACTTTTTCCCACGCCCCTTTTACGCCCATTTTACGGGGGTTTTCGCACAGTTGTCGATTCCCATGCCACCAAATGACACAGCAAAAACGGCCACAAGGCATTGAAAACACAACCCCCAGGCACAAAAAAGCCCGAGCATTGCCCGGGCTTACTTATGTAGTTGCTTGCGACGCGGTCTACATCAATACGTCGTCGGCGAGCTTGCCTTCGTCGGCGAGTTCGGGAGTCTTCTGGGCGGACGGCATTTTGATGCCCTTATTCAGCGCCCGGTCCATTTGGCGGAGTGCCTGCTTGATGCGCTGCTCGTTTTCGACGAGGGCCACGCGCACATGCTTCTCACCATTTTCCCCGAAGCCCAGCCCCGGCGAAACGACGACCTCGGCCTCTTCCATCAGCCGTAGCGCAAACTCGAGCGTGTTCTGGCCTTGCAGATGCTTCTCGGGCACCTTGGCCCACAGGAACATGCTCCCGCGCGGGCTGTCGAGTTCCCACCCTAGTTTCCGCAGGCCATCGACGAGAATGTCGCGCCGTGCCTGGTAGATATCGTTCTGATCGGCAATCGCCTGCTCGCCCTCGCGCATAGCAAGGATGCTGGCGATCTGGATCGGCTGAAAAATCCCGTAATCGTAATAGCCCTTGATTTTCGCGAGCGCACGGATGATTTCCTTGTTGCCAACGCAAAACCCGATGCGGAAGCCGGCCATGTTGTAGGGCTTGGAGAACGTGACGAATTCGACGCCGACGTCCTTGGCCCCCTTGGCCTGCATGAACGACGGTGCTTTGTAATCATCGAAGCAGGTCCGCCAGTACGCGAAATCGTGGATCACATAGATCCCCTCACGCTTGGCAAGATCAACGACCTTGTCGAAAAAGCTCACATCGTCAACCGTCATCGCCGTGGGATTGTGCGGATAGTTGAGGATCAGCACCTTGGGCTTGGGGTAGATGTTTTCGACGACATGCTGGACGCGCTGAAGGAACGCCTCGTCGCATCCCGCGTCGACCTTGATGACGTTCGCGCCGGCGATGGCAACGGAATAGACGTGGATCGGGAAATAGGGATCGCCCACGACGGCCGTATCGCCCGGGCCGAGCATCGCCAGACACAGGTGGCTAAAACCTTCCTTGCTGCCGATCGTCGCGATCACTTCCGTCTCGGGATCAAGCTGGACGTCGTAAATCCGTTCATACAACTTGGCCAGGTCACGGCGGAGATTCAACACGCCGGCCGAGGCGCTGTAGCGGTGGTTGCGCGGATCGCGCGCGGCCTCGCACAGCTTGTCGACGACCACCTCGGGCGCACCGTCCATGGGATTGCCCATGCCCAGGTCGATAATATCGACTCCGGCGACGCGCTTTTCGTGCTTGAGTTTGTTGATTTGGCCGAAGAGGTACGGCGGCAGGCGGTGCAGCCGATCGGCAACGTCAATATTCCATTCGTCTTGATTCATGATCTTGGGTTCCACTCCGGGCATCGCCGGAAAGAGGGTTATCGTTTTTTGCTATTGGCCTGAAACGTTTCGTGCTGGGTTTTGACCGTGGGGTCGAGATATTCGATCTTCGCATCCCGCACGAGTTCCGCCAGCAGTTGTTGTCGGCGACGACTGGTTTCCACTTGAATCAGTAACGCCGTCAGTTCAGCGCGCTTTTCTTCGAGTTTGAGTTTTTCCGGCGGGAGAATTTTTTCGAGCTTGATGATGTGATATGCCTTGTTCGCCAGCATCGGGCTGGAGACTTTTCCGGCGGCCAGCGACCCGATCGACTGAATCACCAATGGGGGGAGATCTTTGGGAGGCTTGTTCATCGGCACCTGTCGCAACCCGCCAGCGGCCCGGCTGGGCGCGGTGGAAAAGGCCTTGGCCTGCTGGGCGAAATCGCCACCCGCGTTGACAGCGCGATAGATTTTCATCGCCTGGACCCGTGACGCGACCTGGATGTGGCGAATCTGCCACGTCCCGCCATAGAGGCGGACAAACGCGTTGTGCAATTCGGCCTCGGTGAGTTTAATTTCCGTGACGACCAGCCGCCGCAGGCGGACATTGCGGGTCATGGCCTGGTCCCATTGGCGGCGCGTAAATTTCTGCTGAACGAGAAATTGCTTGAGCAACCCTTCAAGCTCCTTGGGCGTGGTTTTGGTGTTGCCGAGCTTGAATATCTGATCCAGCGCGTCGAGGGATTCGGCCTTGACCTCTTCTTCAGTGACGGCGGTGGGCAGCTTGCGCTTGATCAATTCCTGATCGACAACTTCGTCGGCGATAATCTGCTGGGCAATCGCCAGGCCATAGTCCTCCACGAGCGCGCGGTGCAGCCGGGCCATGGGAACGACCTTGCCATTGACCGTCGCCATCGGGCGCGGAAGCGGCGCGGGAGGCGATGCCGCTTGGGACGTTGCCGACGAGGACACCGCCGCGACGGGGGCTTGGGACATGTGCCCCGCCGACCCATCATCACAAGCCCCGCACCCTGCAATCAGGGCACACGCCAACATGGAACCCAGTGCCAATGTCATCGACCTCATTAATATTGTTGATTTCATAGATTTCATCGTTTTCATTGATTTCATAAAAAACTCCTTCGAAGCGGGCCAAGCCCGCCAGAATGTGTCTATACAGTCTTAGTGTACCGCACGCCCAAAAAAAACGCAATCGCAAATGCGCCACGCACCAGGATCTCGGCGAGTAGCGGGCTGGAAACAAACCGTCCCTCGGGGCAATACGTCCCTCGCCGGAGCAGGCGCACTGGCCGCGTCCCCCGCCGCACGAACCAACTGCCAAGCGCTTGCCAAACATATCAAGCATGTCGAACTGGGGAACGACCTCAACGTCCAGATGGCATTTGCCGAGGCGATGATTTTTCCTGGGTTAAAAAAAGGGCACGACAAAATTCGTCCACACTCTTGCTTTTCTTATGAGGAAATGGCATAATGGGCGGTTCGACTGGATTGCCAGCCGTTCCTATTGACAATCGAACACCCGAGGACACTTATGGGACCCATTTTGCAAAAACTCCTGGACCTCCAGGCGATCGACAAAGACCTTTACAAACTTCTCCGTCGCCAAAAGGCCCGCCGCCGCGCCGTCGATCTTCAGGAAAGCCGAATCCGCCAGCACACTGCTCAGCGCGATGACCTGAAGACCAAAGAGATGGAAAAGCGCAAGCTATCGGACATGCTCACGCTGAAAATGCGCGAAGTCGAAGAGCGCACTACCAAGCTCCGCGATGCGCTCAACAAGGCACGTAACAACAAAGAGTACGCGTCGTTCCTGACCGAAATTAACACCATCAAGGCCGACAACGCCCGCGTGGAAGACCACGGGATCACCCTCCTCACGGACATCGAAACCCTCTCCCAGCAAATCGAAGCCATCGATCAGACCCTCGCGGAAGAAAAAACCCGCCTCGATGAGCTCAACGAATCGCTCGGCGAAGAACTCGGAAAACTCGCGGGCATGGTCGAAGCGCTCGAAGCCAAACGCGACGCCGCCACCGAGGGAATCAGTCTCGGAAACCTCAAAATTTTCAACGCGCTGTCGGAAAAACACGACGGCGAAGCGATGGCCCCTGTCGACCAAGCGGGCCGCAAACCGCCCTACACCTACACCTGCGGCGGGTGCTTCATGTCCCTCACGCCCGAACACGCCAACGCACTCCAATCGCGCGACGAAGTGCGCCAGTGCGACAGCTGTCACCGAATCCTCTACGTTCTCCCCGAAGACGATTTTTAGGCCGCACAAAACCGTTCGCCTTGTGAACATGGCATAAAAAAACGGTCCGCCCGCATACTACCACCCGCAGAACCCTGCGGGTGTTTTTTTGCCAATAGGGGCACCCCCTTGTGGGTGCCCATTTTTGTGCCCTGTCTCTTTCTGCGGGGGAAAAGCAGGGACAGGTACAAAGTTTTCTTGGCCACGGAGTATAGGCGGATCACCCACCACCAAGGAAGGACTCAGTTCAATTTCGATGTAGCTGAAAATTCGTACCAGTCCCGGTTTTTCCCGGCTCTTTTTTTATGACGACTAGACCTTCCCGGCCGAGGGGCACAGCTTTTTCTTGGCCAGCGGGCAGGTCTCGCAATCGGGCCTGCGCGCGGTGCAATGCCCCCGCCCGTGGAACACCAGCAGATGCGAATCGAGCGACCACAGAGCCTGCGGCCGAATCGCCATCATGTCCCGCTCGATTTTGACCGGGTTGGTTTCGGTCGTAAATTTCATCCGCCCACTGAGTCGGCCGACGTGCGTATCAACGACGAACCCTTCATTGATGCCGAACGCGTTCCCGAGCACGACGTTCGCGGTTTTGCGCGCGACACCGCCAAGGGTCAGCAGCTCGTCCATCGTTTGCGGCACGTCGCCGCCATACACATCGGCAATGCGAGCGGTCGCGGCGAGAATGTTCTTGGCCTTGTTGCGATAGAACCCCGTCGAGCGGATGTCCTGCTCAAACTCTTCCTGCGTCGCGGCGAGGTAGGCGTCGAGGGTGGGATATTTCGCGAACAGGTCGGCCGTGACAATGTTCACGCGCTCGTCGGTACACTGCGCGGACAAAATCGTCGCCACGAGCAACTCGAGCGAATTGGAATAGTTCAGCGAGCAGTGCGCGTCGGGGAACAACTTGCCCAGCTCGGCGAAAATTCTCGCGGCGCGGGCGGTCTTGTTGGCTTTGGATTCTCGTGGCATTTTTTATGACCTTGTACTTGAATAGCGGTTTTTGAAACCACCGTTCGATTCTCGTGGCATTTTTTATGACCTTGTCCTTGAATAACGGTTTTTGAAACCACCGTTCGATTCTCATGGTATAGGGAACATTATAGCCGCTACGACTTATGCGGAGGGATCCTTTTTTCGATTACGGAAACTTCAATTACCCGCCAGCCAGCTAAACGGATTAGCCCTTGATCATTCGCACCGTGCCGGCTTTGGTATCGACGCGGAGGAAACATTCCTTCGGAATCTGCACATTGCCAATGACGAGAAAGGGGTAGTGTGAATGAATGAGATAGTCCCCATTGCCGAGCGACCAAAACTCGTGAATACAAAGAAGCTTGGCTTTCATTTTGGGCGCAAGCTCGCGAGTGTTGCTTCGGTCCAGCGATGTGCGTACCAACCAGAGATCCGAATAATAATCGCCCCACGAGCGCGAAAAACGAAAATGGACCCACTCCATCTGTTCCTCGTCGAGTTTCTCTTTGTTCATGTCGGGCAAATTGTCGGAGGGCAAATCAGCCAATTTTTCGAGACCGGTCTCAAAGGAGATTCTGAACAGTGCATCGTTTTCCGTTTTTTTCGAGCCGTCGGGAAGTTCACGTACGGTGTGGCAGAGAAAATACAGGCATCGTTTGCCTTGAAAGATGGAATTTTGATAAACCCCTTTGGAAGTAATAACGGCTTGGTTTTCCCTGTTGCAGTATCAAGGAGTGTGTATGAGGCTTTTTGATGGCAGTCGAAACACCCGGCTAAAATAAGATTGCCCTCCTTGGACGCTTTCATCCAGTCATGCCGGAAAGGCAACGAGAAGCCTGGGGATGCTGATGAATCGGGGCGAATTTCTTTAATGTGTGTCCCTGTGGAGTCGAACCTGTAATACGTTTGGATTGCCGATGCGGCCGCGTACGTTACAATTTCGTTCAGCGGTTTGGTGAAGCATGGATGAAAACTTGCATCGTTGATATCTCGCCAGCCATAGATGGTTTTTGTTCCACTGGGCACGGAGCGGTCATCTTCGAATTCGCAATCAAAAACATAAGGGCATCTTGAAAAATACCGTTTTTCGGGGTGAGGGATGTGATTGGACGG
>JABGPZ010000109.1 GCA_018644725.1 Phycisphaerales bacterium | reverse complement strand
CGAGCCACCTATGACAGACCAACAAATTTACAGAAAAAAACTTGCACAGCCGTGGTTTTGACGCGGGAGGTTTTGGGTGTCCCACTTTAGCTGTTGTTCTTGTTTGAGTTTGCGGCTATAGTAAGGAATTCACCCCTTTACGAGGAAATAACATGAAAGATATAACGCAATCCCTCCCGCGCCGCACTCTGCAGGCTTCGCTTTTGATCGTCCTGTTGGCTGGGTCGCTGGCTACGGTGTCGGCTAAGCCGAAACGTGGTCGCGCATCGGTCGATCCGGCGCAACATGCTTCCAGTATCGCCTCGATTCGCCTCGCCATTGACGACCTGGCCAAGACCTTCCCCAAGCGCTATACCAAAGCCAGCACGTTCCGCAAACGTCTTACTGCGATTGAGGCCATGGCTGACGATGCGAAGAAAGCCGCCGCCATCGTCGCGCTGCGTCGCGAGGCGCTCCTTGCCAACCCGCTTCTGGACGACATGAAGATTCTCACTGTGCGCCGAAATTATGGTCGCAGTGCGCGCAAGGTGCTTCACATCGCCACGCCGCGCATCAATGCCTTCACCCTCGAAGAGATCAACCCCGAGGCGCACCCCTCCGAGATGGTCGTCCTCAGCGATCTGCGCAAACCCGCACCGACGATGACCACGCTCTATACGCCCAAAACGCCCGGCGCAATTGTCGCAGCCGATTTGAACTTCGACGCCAAGACGATCCTCTTTTCCGCGATGGGCAAAGACGGCTGGTGGCATCTCTATGAACTCCCCCAAACCGGCGGCGAACCCAAGCAAGTCACCCCCGCCGGCGCGGAGTATCACAGCTTCGACGGTTGCTATCTGCCTGACGGGCGGATCGTCTACACCTCGACCGCGCCGTATCAGGGACTGCCCTGCGTATCCGGCAAAAATGTCATAGCCAATACCTATCAACTCGACCGCACTACCGGAAAAATCCGCCGCCTGACGTTCGACCAAGACGCCAACTGGAACCCCACCGTCCTCCCCGACGGCCGCGTGCTCTACCTGCGCTGGGAGTACGCCGACACGGCGCACTTTTACACACGCATCCTGATGACGATGAACCCTGATGGAACGAATCAGAAGCATTTTTACGGCTCGAATTCCTATTGGCCGAATAGCATGTGGGGTGCCAAGCCCATCCCCGGCGCGCCGACAAAATTCATCGCCGTGGTGTCCGGCCATCACTGCCATCGCCCCGGGCGACTGGTGTTGTTCGACAACGCCAAGGGCGCGCACGAAACATCCGGCGTGGTTCAGACTCTCCCCGGCCGCGGGCATACCGTCAAGCCCATTATCATCGACGGACTCTACAAGAACGCCTTCCCGAAATTCCTCAACCCCATTCCCCTCGGCACCTCGCCCGCCGACGGGGCAGGGCGCTATTTCCTCGTGAGCGGCAAGCCCTCCAATGCCTCGCTGTGGGGAATCTATCTCGTCGATACGTTCGACAACGTTGTCTGCATTGCCGAGCAGGACGGCTACGCGCTGAACGAGCCGATCGTCCTCGCTGCGAAGAAAACTCCGCGCCGGATCCCTGACCGCGTCGATCTCACCCGGGACGATGCCGTGGTCTATGTCGCGAACGTCTACGAAGGCCCAGGGCTCAAGAATGTCCCCAAGGGCAGCGTCAAATCCCTCCGCGTGTTCACCTACCACTACTCCTACTACAAGTCCGGCTCGCACGAAGCGATCGGTGTGGAGTCGAGCTGGGACGTGAAGCGCATTTTGGGCACGGTTCCCGTCGCGGCCGACGGGTCGGTCTCGTTCCGCGCACCAGCCAATACACCGCTATCGCTTCAGCCGCTGGACAAGGATGGCGCGTCGTTGGCATTGATGCGGAGTTGGCTGACGGCGATGCCCGGCGAAAGTCTCGGCTGCGTCGGATGCCATGAACCGCCCGCTCAGGCCGCTGGGGTGGGTTCGTCTTCGGCATTGCGGAAGCTTCCCGTCGCGATTCAGCCCTGGCTTGGCAAGGCTCGGAACTACAGCTTCCTGCGCGAGGTCCAGCCCATGCTCCAACGCAAGTGCGTCGGCTGTCACGATGGAAAAGGCACGCTCGCTGACGGTACGCCGCGGCCGAATTTCAAGTCCCTCAAGCCGATCGTTCTCAAGTATGACGATACGATGGTAGAAGCCGACGGCGGGCCCTTCGCCGAGAGCTATGTCAACTTGAGCCCCTATGTCCGCCGGCCGGGCCCCGAGAGCAACTATCACCTGATGAACCCGATGGAGTATCACGTTTCCACGAGCCTGCTCTTCCAAAAACTTCGCAACGGCCATCACGGCGTGACGCTGTCGGCGGAGGACTGGCAACGGTTCGCGACGTGGACAGACCTCAACGCACCGTTCTGGGGAACGTGGACTGACGCCCACCGTGATTGGGCGAACGAACTCCACCGCAAATGGAGCGGCTCGGGCGAAACGCGCGATGAGCAGCTCAAGAACATTCAGAAATACAAAGCCCTGCGCGATAAATATCAGGCGCTTTATGCGGGCGGCAAGGAAGATTGGGAGACGGAAGTCTATTCCGTTGTCCAGGCCAAAGTCGACCTCGCGACGATCAAATTCGCCGCGCCCAGCCCCGTCAAGACGCCCAAAGCAGCGACCGTCAAACCATACGATGCGGCGGCGATGCAAACCAAACAAGCTCCCAAGGGGGCAGTCGTCCAATCGACCACAATTCCCGGCGGCAAGATCGCGATGCGCTATATTCCGATGGCCAGCAAGGGGTTCTATATGGCCGAGCTGGAGATTACCAATGCTCAGTATCGCAGGTTCGATTCCAAGCACAACAGTGGTGTGATTGACCGCCTCGGCAAGGACCAAAGGGACGTCGGCTTCCATGTCACCTCGACGTCACTGCCCGTGGTGCGCGTGAGCTATAACGAGGCCAAGGCCTATGCAGCGTGGCTGAGCAAGCAGACGGGGAAACCATTCCGCTTGCCGACCTCGGCCGAGTGGGAACTCGCCGCACGAGCTGGCACGGCCGGTTCGTTTTATTGGGGCGATGTGAAGGGCGACTTCTCCAAACACGCCAACCTCGCCGATGCGTCGATCAATAAATTTGCAGCCCGTCAGGCCTATAACTATCTCCTGCGGGTCCCCTCGGTCAACGATGGCCAGCAGATCCAGTGCGCGCCGGGACGCTATGCGCCCAACGCATTCGGCCTGCGGGACATGATCGGCAACGTCTCGGAGTGGACCACCACAACCGCCGGCAACCCCGCCGCACGCGGGGGCTCTTGGCGGGACGTGCCTCGCCACGCGGGTGTGACGACGGCTGTGCCCTATTTGCCTCACCAACGCGTCTACAACGTCGGCATTCGACTGGTGATGGAGGCGGGCAACTAAGCAGGCGCGAAGAGCGCCAGGCGTCCGAGAGGGCGACGAAAATTTTGATTGTATGAATTGAGCCCCGGCGGGGCGACAGGAATTGGATGAACGATTCTTCTGTCGCTCTTTCAGGGCTCAATTTTTTGGACCGCAACCGGGGCTCACCGCTCGGCGATCCACTGTCGCACCTCCGGCGGCAAAACAGGCAGAAGAAGACAATGTAGCTCAATTTATGTTCTGTCCAGAGCAAAACGAGTGCTTATTTTGTGTGATCGGCTCTATTGTCAGTATCCATAAACCAATTCTGTAAAAGGAGATGGAATTAAATCGTTCAATTAAAAGAGAAGTTTAAAACAAATGTTTGAAAAAGTGGCAATAGAGGGCTAGCATGAATCGTTGACCTTGGTGGAACGAAACGATGCGGCTGCGAGCCGCCTCAAAACCAAAGACAGCGAGATGAACCCCTGATCGAAAAGGAGACAGCCATGACAATTCTTACACACACCCTGACCGCCGCCCTGATGGCTACTGGACTCATGAGCACTGCGGGATGCCGCCCAAGCATCGTCGTTGCCACGCCGCGACCGCGCATTGGCGTTTCGGTTCCCGGCCATCATCGTCCGACCTATCGTCCAGCCCCTCCCGTGTATCATCGTCCAGCCCCTGTGATTGTTCGCCCGCCAGTCCGTCGTCCCGAGCCGCTGATCGTGCGCCCCGGTGGCTGCACGACAGGGCAGGTGATCGTTTCCGCGCCAAGGCCTGTCCATCGCCCGCCAGTGGTGGTCGTGACCAAGCCTACGCACCACAGACCGACCTACACCAAACCAACCTACACCAAGCCGACCTCTCGCAAACCCACGCAGCACAAACCTGCGCCGGTCGTCGTGGTATCCCGCAGCCAAGGCCGCGGCCATGCCTACGGACAAACCAAGTCGCACCCCGTGAAGCCCACGACACAACGCACGGCCAGCTCCCCCCGGTCGCACCAGGATGGTCGCGACCGAAACCGCCGGTAACTCCCAGCCGGCAGATGTGTTCCTCGCCCGGTGGTCCGCTCCTTTGCCGCCGGGCGTTTTTTATTTCCGGATTAGACGTGTGGATTGACATCAGCTGGACCATTTCTCGGGTAGATTGAATTTGCGGCCGAGAAAATGCCTTGACTTCAAGCCATCGTAGGTGACATACTAGTGCCGCGCGGGATCGCTTTGCATTCGGACGGAAACACAGGAAAATCGAATCCCCATGGTGTCACACGAGAAACGTGAATCCACCGCTTTTACGGGAAGAATAATGATGAATCACAAAAATCGTAAACTTGGGCTCAGTGTGCTCTTTATGGCTTCGCTGTGCTTTTTGGGGAATTCGATGGGAGTGGCCAGTGGTCTCCCCGGCAGCGAGCCAATGCGCTTGCCCAAGGACATGAAACGATATGTAACGAAGTACTATACCCTCTATACGGACAAGCCAAAGCAGGACGTGGTGGAAGCGGCTGTGCGCCTTCGGGTGATGGCGGAGCTTTACCACAGGCGGACCAAAAGCTTTGGCGGAGTGATTCACTCCAAGCTAGATTTTTATATGTTTCAAAACAAGAAGGACTACAACGCCGCAGGTGCTCCGGTGGGTTCGGCAGGGGTGTATAAAAGTGTCACACAGGGCAACAAGAAAACCGGAATGCTGCTGGCCGTCGTGTCGTCTAAGCGGGATTGGTCCACCGTTCAACACGAAGGGTTCCACCAGTTTGTTCATATGGCCATTGGCGGCGAGATTCCTATTTGGGTGAACGAAGGGCTTGCCGAATATTTTGGCGATTCACTTTGGACAGGGGATTCGCTACAGACGGGGATTATTCAGCCACGCCGCCAAAAGCGAATTGTGAAGATGATCAAAGAGAAAAAGATGGTAGCGCTGGAGACATTCCTGTCGATCACAAGAGTGAAGTGGAATGCGGCTTTAAATACAGGGAATTACGACTACGCTTGGGCGTTCACTCATTTTTTGGTTCACGCCGAGGATGGGAAATATAGAGACCTCTATGCCAAATTCATCAGCGACATATCGCGGGGGCGCAAATGGCACATTGCTTGGAAGGCGCGGTTTGGTATTGTCCCCAGCGTCATGGAGAAAAAGTTTCACCAGTGGTGGCTGAATCTTCCTGAGAATGCAGGAAAGGAAGCCTTGCGTGAGTGGACCCTCAAAACGATGGTCAGCTATCTGGCGCGGGCACAGTTCTTGCGACTGAAATTTACTACGGCAGAAGAGTTTTTCACAGCGGCGCGCGGGGGAAAATTGAAGCTGGATATGAAAAAGCATTTCAAGGTATGGCTACCTGAGTCGCTGCTGACGGAGGCATTGAAGGCGAGTGAGGCCTATACGTGGAAGCTGGAAGGCCGGACGCCGCGGCAGAAGTTGATTCTCATCGACAATGATGCCAGCGTAACAATTGCAGGCGAATATCGTGTCACTTCCGCGGCTGTGAAGGTGAGCAGTGAGATTCTTAAGCACGAGAAAAAGGCACCAGCAACCAACGGAAAATGATCAGGGCCGTACTTATAGCGGATTAACGTGTTTCATACCCGGCATAAAAAAGCCGCGAACTGCAGGATGTGCAACTCGCGGCGGAAAATCCAGTTGGCGCAGGACGCCAGATCGAGGCTCTAGGCTTCGATTTTGGCGATCTTCACGCGGATATAGCGCTGGCGGTGGCCAACCTTACGCTTCGAAGCCTTGCGGCGACGGAGGGTGAAGTGTTGGACCTTCTTGCCTTTGAATTCGGCTTCGACGATGTTGGCGACGACTTTGGCGCCATCAACATAGGGCGTACCGACTTTGGTAGCATCTTCGCTACCAACGAGCAGAACGCGGTCGAATTCGAGGGTGGTTGCATCTTCGGTGATGTCGCGCAGGTCAACGTTCAGAACGTCGCCTTCGCTGACGCGGAATTGTTGGCCGCTGTCTTCAATTACTGCGTACACGATAGTCTCCTTCGTGGAAGGCCGCAAGGGCCGGGTTGATTGTCCAGGATGTCGGGCAGGCCCGAAATCAGAGTCGCACATTATGCCCTTTCGCGCCGATTTGTCAAGGGGTTTTTCCGAATCGATGTGAAATTCCGCTCCAGGGCGGGTTCGCGCGCGCACAAGGCCTTGTCGCAGGGCGGATAATCCGCTAGGATACAGCCCTTATGGGAGACTCAAAGCACATTACGCCCGGCACGCTCTCGCGGACGGTGGCGGGGTTTATCGGCCTGCTGACGGGGCTGAACCTTGCGATGCGCCTCGGTGGCGGGGCGGATCTGAACCTCTGGTGGATTGACCTGCGCGCCTGGCCGAGCTGGGGTGCGGGCGGATTGCTCGCGTCGCTGAGCGTGGCGTGGTTCGCGATGGCGCTGTTCCCGCGGATTTCGTCCGCCCGGCGCTGGACGACGCTCGCGCTGAGCGGCCTGGCGATGTTTGTGGTAGCATCCAACGCCGTGTGGGTATTCCAGTTGCATCGCACGGGGGTCATTACTGGCCGGATCGTGCTGCCGTTTTCGCTGTTCGTGCTGGTGGTGCTCGCGTTGATTGCGTCGGGGCTGATTTGGCCGCGCTCGCCCGCCAAGGCGCGCTATCGCAAATGGCTTGGTACGCTGACCCTCGGGTGTTTGGCACTGCTGTTGCCGCTGGGGCAGATGCTTTGTTTTGGTCTGACCGACTATCGCCGCCGGGCCGATGCCGCCGTGATTATGGGCGCGGGGGTCAGCAAGGCTGGCCGCGTCAGTCACGTCCTGCACTATCGGCTGGCCACTGGCGTGGAACTCTATACGAAGGGGTATGTGGACGCGCTGGTGATGTCCGGCGGACCGGGCCCGGGCGCGACGCACGAGGTCGACGCGATGAAGCTGTGGGCGATGTCCAAGGGCGTACCGATTGAGGCGATTCACCTCGACTATGATGGCGTGAACACCAAGCACACCGCGAAAAATGTCTCGGCGATGCTGCCGAAGTGTCGCCTGCTCGTCGTCAGTCACGGCTATCACCTTCCGCGCGTGAAAATGGCCTTCGCGGCTGAGGGCGTTGACGTTTGCACCGTCCCGTGCGCCGAGCCGTATGTTCTCGCCAATATGCCAAAATACCTCCTGCGCGAGGCCGCCGCCCTGTGGGTTTACTACCTATTCTAGCCATTGAAAATATCTGCTGCGCGAGGCCGCCGCCCTGTGGGTTTACTACCTGTTCTAACATGAAGGAGAGTCGATGAAAAAGGGAATGAAATATCTGGTCCTGCTGGCGATGCTGCCGGCGCTTCTTGCGGGCTGTGCAACGCCTCCCGAGCCAACCGCTATCGAGCAGCCGTTTTTGTGGGAGATTTCCGGCAATGGCCTCGAAAGCTCATCCTATCTTTTCGGCACGATTCACATTGGTGACCCGCGTGTTGTCGGCGATGCGCCGATGGACAAGGACTCGCTCGCGACCCGCCCGCTGACGACTTCGCCGGAGATCAACGCAGCCTTTGATGCGGCCGACGAGGTCTATACGGAAGTCGATTTTAGCGACCCCGCGGTCTGTGCCGAGACCCTGAAGAAGGGGTTTTTGCCTAAAGGGCATCTTGAAAAATACCGTTTTTCGGGGTGAGGGATGTGATTGGACGG
>JABGPZ010000099.1 GCA_018644725.1 Phycisphaerales bacterium | reverse complement strand
GAACACAACTTCGCGATATTCGGGGTGGATTCCGTCTTTCATGATTCGTTTCCTTCTAGAATAAGAGAACGCCGAGGCGGGGTTAGCCGCCCCGGCGATTATAGCCACTGCCCGGGACTGGATTCGAACCAGCACGGGATATTAATCCCACTAGGCCCTCAACCTAACGCGTCTGCCAATTCCGCCACCCGGGCGTGTTTGTCGGCCGAAGCCAACGAATGTCGGTATGGGGGCCGACATGAGGACCAGAGATAATACTCATCTGCCGAAAATTGTCAAGGGGTTTTTCATGTGCGGTGAAAAAAACGGGCAAGTTTCTTGCTCTCTGTGACGTTTGTCTATAATGTAGCTTCTCAAGCATGACGCGATTTTCTATCTGGAGATGATGCAATGTACAAGAAAAGAGTCATTCTGTTGACGGCCACGACGTTGGTGGCGGCGGCTTTGGCCGTTGCCGCAGCGAAGATTCCCGTCGAAACCCCCAAGCCCGTCGCCGCGCCGGCCCCCGGGGTCGCGAAAATCGCTCAGTCTGCCCAGGCGAAGCTTGCCGCCTATGCCAAAGGTGCTAAGGCCTCTACCAAAACCCTGCGCGTGTGCTATTTCATTCCCAAAGGGCGCGATGGCGCGAAGGACTATCTTGTGCGGACGCAGGGGATTATTCTGGATTTCCAAACGTGGCTGACGGCAGAGATGAAGCGCAATGGATTCGCGGGCAAAACGCTGCGGCTGGAACTGGACAAGGCCGGCAAGCCCCTCATCCACATCGTGCGCGGGGAACGCAAGATCGACGAGTATGATTATAAAGAAGGCCAGGCGATTCGCACGGAATGTGCGGCCGTGCTGAAAAAGGCGGGCATCGCGGACGTCAATGACGAAACACTGCTGATTCTTCAGGACATGATGTTCGAGCCCAAGCCCGAGGCCTTCACGCAAAAAGCGCCCTATTACGGCGGTGGCAGTTTCCGCTGCGGAACCGCGTGGTGCACCGATTGCCGCGTACTGAGCGTGGAAAACCTTCTCGTATCCGGGCCGAAGACGTGGTATCAGCGCGGCTCGATGGTGCGCGGGCAATACAACAGTACGATGATCGGCGGAATGCTTCACGAACTCGGCCACGCGCTGCAACTGCCGCACAACAAGGAATCCAAGACGGAAAAATCGACTCTCGGCACGGCGCTGATGGGCGCGGGGAACTACACCTTTGGCCGCGAGCGCTGGACCAACGGCAAACGCAAAGGCTCCTTTTTGACGTTTGCATCGGCCATGCGGCTCGCGTCGCATCCGCTGTTCGCGGGCATCGACAAAGGGCGGGCGATCGATCCCGTCGCGCAGATCAATACGAAATTCGACCATCCTGCCGGCAAGCGCACGCTTACGGTTCACGGCCAAGTCAAGTCGGCCAATGTGCCCGTCTATGCCATTGTGATCTACACTGACCTCGCGGGCCATGGCGATTATAACGCGCGAACGACCGTCGGTGCGCTCGACGACAAGGGTAATTTTTCAGTGACCGTCACCGACATCGCCGACGGCGACTATGAAGTGCGCGTGACGTTCTGCCACGCCAACGGCGGCGTAAGCCACCAAGTGTTGAAGTACACCTGCAAAGACGGATCCATCGCGTTCAAGAAATAGCGGGACGTTGTGTGCATAAAAAAGGGGTGAGCCCAACGCAGGCCCACCCACACGGATGGAGGAGGAAAACGCTCCGAAGAGCATCTTCCAAGATGAGGTGTTTTCTATGCGATGTGGGTATCTTGGCGATTCCAGTTCGCATCTTCCCAGGTGGGGTGTTTTCTATGCGTCGTGGTTGTCCGTCGCAGTTGATAAGGTTAATGGACACAGCCGGGGGATATTGCCGTCGTGTGCGGAAAAATGTAAAAAAAGGCGTAGTTATTTATAGAAGGAGGCGGCGGCAGAAAAAGAAGCGGCTGGGCTGCGTGTTTTTGGGGTGGAAATAATGAAAAAGTGGGTTGACAATGGTGGGAATGTCGGTATAATTCGCGTCCTTAATCGAGGCGTAAGCTGTTCGCACGGGGTGTCCGCATGAGCGGAATGGGTTGATGAAGTAACGGCCATCAACTCAGGCCTCCGAACAGTCCCCAGCCGTTGCGTGAGACTCGACGATTGGTCCTGCTGCGCCTCGGACCGGCGAAGACAAAGCGAAGAACAACCATAAGACCCGGTGGTGTAATTGGCAACACATGAGTTTTTGGTACTCACGTTCCAGGTTCAAGTCCTGGCCGGGTTGTTCGATTCCCACTCGTTCGATGGCGAGTGGGCGGCCTCGCGAACCTCAATGGAGACATGAACATGATTTTGTTCACTGGCACCAGCAATCCTGAATTGGGTAAGAAAATCGCAGACTATCTCGGCATGTCGCTGGGGAAGGCTCGTTTTACGCAATTTCCGGATGGCGAGACGTTTGTGAAGGTCGAAGATGACATTCGTGGCCGGGATGTCTACTTTATTCAATCCACATGCACGCCGGTGAACGATTCGCTGATGGAGCTGCTGTTGTTTGTCGACTCCGCTCGTCGCGCGTCGGCCAAGCGCATCACCGTCGTGATTCCGTATTACGGCTATGCCCGTCAGGACCGCAAAGACGAAGGGCGCACCCCGATCACCGCCAAGTTGGTCGCGAACATGGTCGCCGCTGCGGGCAGTGACCGCGTGTTGACGATGGACCTCCACGCGATGCAGATTCAGGGCTTCTTCGACATTCCGGTCGACAACCTGCTCGCCGAGCCGGTTCTGAGCAAATATTACGCCGCCAAAGGGATCGACGATCTCGTGCTGGTGAGCCCCGACGTGGGCAACGTCAAGCGCGCGCGGGTCTATGCCCAGCGCCTCGGCGCAGATTTGGCGATTATTGATAAACGTCGCGTCAGCGGCGATACCGTCGAGACCAGTCACCTGATTGGTGATGTCAAAGACCGAGCGGTCTTGATGGTCGACGACATGATTTCGACGGCCGGGACGATTTGCTCGGCCGCGAAGCTCTGCCAGGATCAAGGCGCGAAGAAGATCTTCGTCGGCGCGACCCATGGCGTGTTGTGTGGTCCGGCGGTCGAACGCCTCGCCGCAGCACCCATCGACGAAGTGGTCGTCACCGACACGATCCCCGTGTCCGCCGACATCCTCGCGGCGATCCCGACCCTGAAGGTGCTCACCGTTTCGGCCTTGCTGGGCGAAGCGATCCACCGCATCCACAACAATGAATCAGTCAGCAGTCTGTTCCTCCGGGACAGTGAATAAGATAGACACCGCCGCGGCAATTGCCCGGCAGACATGAACCCCGCGGCGCCGCGTTAGCGCCCACCAGGAGACACACATGGCAACATTGAAAGCAACGAAGCGAACCGAAAGCGGCACCAACGCTGTTCGTCGACTGCGCAAAGAGGGCTTGCTCCCTGCGGTCATTTACGGACACAAGAAAGAGCCGATTTCGGTGACGGTGAATTACAAGGAATTCATCGCCATCATTCGCCACCACGAACGCCTGATCCAGATGGAGATCGAAGGCGACGTTCAGGACGTATTCATCAAGGACGCACAGTATGATGTCCTCGGCGACAACATTCTGCACGCAGACTTCGAATGGGTCGACCTCGACGAGCTCGTCAAGGTGGGCGTGGAAATCAAACTACGCGGTACCCCCGTGGGTCTGAGTGTCGGCGGCGCACTGCGTGTGCGTGCAGAAGACATTGAGATTGAAGTTCCCGTCAAGAACATTCCCGAGTCGGTCATGGTTGACGTGTCGGGCTTGGGCATTGGCGACAAGCTGACCTACGGCGACATTCCGCTTCCAGAAGGCGGCAAGATCATCGGCGATCCGACCAAGACGTTCGCCTCGGTGGAAGTCCCCGTGGAAATGCCCGACGAAGAGGAAGCTCCCGTCGCGGAAGAAGCCCCCGCCGAAGAAACCCCGTCCGAGGAATAATCCATGGCCGATCACGACGAACCGAGACGGAAATTCGTCGTCGGCCTGGGGAATCCCGGCCGCCGCTACCAAGGTACGCGGCATAACGTCGGGTTCGATGTGCTGGACACTCTCCAGCGACGGTGGATGCTGGGTGAGCCCAAGACGGCCTTTGGTGGCCTGACGTGGGATGCCCGGTATACCCGGTTCGATGAGGAACCGGTTCGCGTAGCGCTTTTGGCGCCACAAACCTTCATGAACTGCAGCGGTCAACCCACCGCCCAACTCCTGTCCTTCTATAAGGGCCAACCCAGCGATGTGCTGGTCGTCGTGGACGACTATGCGATTGATCTGGGACGTCTTCGGCTCCGCCCCGGCGGATCGGCCGGGGGCCACAACGGCCTGAAGGACATGGCCCGTCACCTCGGTACCGAAGACTATGCCCGCCTGCGCGTGGGTGTGGGACCTTGCCCGGGCGTGATGGACAGCGCTGACTTCGTTCTTGGCAAATTTGCCAAAAAAGAGATCGAAGAGATCGGCGTTTCGATTGAGCGGGCGGCGGACGCCGTGGAAGCGTGGCTTACCCAAGAGGTCCACGCGGTAATGGAACGATACAACCAAGCCCCTTAAATGGGAAGGAAATCACAATGGAAACGAAAATCAACACTTACGAAGCGATGTTCCTGGTCGACGCCGGCCAGGTGAGCCTCGATGTGGCCAAGGAGCCCGTTGAGCGCGTTTTGGCCCGTGGCGAGGCCGAAGTGCTGTCGCTGAAAGTCTGGGACGAGCGCAAACTCTCCTACGAGATTCAGGGACGCCGTCGCGGCCTGTACCTGATCTGCCACTTCAAGATGGACACGGGCAACGTGATCAAGCTTGAGCGTGACTGCCAGCTCAGCGAAGACATCCTTCGCATTCTGGTGATCCGCAAGGACAACCTGACCGACGCGGACATGGAAGCACTGACCCCGGCCGAGCAGGTCCCCGAAGCTCCCGCCGAAGAGGCTCCTGCAGCCGAAGCTCCCGCCGCTGAAGAAGCTGCCCCCGCGCCCGTCGCGGAAGAAGCTCCTGCCGAAGCGCCCGCTGAAGCACCCGCTGAAGCTCCTGCCGAAGCACCCGCCGAAGCACCTGCAGAAGAAGCTGCCCCCGCCGAAGAAACCCCGGCTGAGTAGTTTCGCCGTGTTGCGAATGGGCCTGGCCCGCTCGCGATGCACCACACAACCCCTAACACACCGGGAGGTGACATATGGCCAGTTTCAATAAAGTCATCCTGATGGGCAACCTGACGCGCGACCCGCAGCTGAGCTATCTGCCCAGCCAGACGCCTGTCTGCGAGATCGGCCTGGCGGTCAACCACAAGTACCGCGACCAGCAAGGCCAGATGCAGGAAAAGGTTTGCTTCGTGGACTGCCGTTGCTTCGGCAAGCAGGCGGACACGCTGAACCAGTACATGCGGAAGGGCTCGGGCCTGCTCGTTGAAGGGCGCCTCGAACTCGACCAGTGGGAAGACCAGAACGGCAACAAGCGCAGCAAGCACCGCGTCTTCATCGAACGGTTCACGTTCGTCGGCGGTCGCGGCCAAGATGGCCAAGGCGGCGGCGGTGGCTATCAGCAACAAGCGCCCCAAGGCGGCGGCTATCAGCAGCAACAACAGCCCCCCGCGCAGCAGCATCAGCAACCCCCCGCGCAACAGCAGCCTCCTGCGCAACAGCCTCCCAGTGCATACGACGTCCCCGCCGGGGACGACATCCCCTTCTAGGGGCCTCGCATCGCGAGATTGATCGATACCGAATTTCACAAAAAAGACACCTCAACTATAAGGAATCCAGTCATGGCCCGACCCCGTAAAAACACAAAGCGGAAGAAACGCAAGGCCCGCGTGACCGAACAGGCCAAGTGCCGGTTCTGCCGCGAAAAGACCTCGCAAGTCGACTACAAAGACATTGCCACCCTCGGCAAAATGATAACCAATCAAGGCAAGCTCTTCAGCCGTAAGCGTAGCGGTTGCTGCGCGCGTCACCAGCGTAGCCTTACCACCGCGATCAAACGTGCCCGCTTCATGGGCCTGATGCCTTACGTCGGCTAAGCCGAAGGAGACTACCCCATGAAAGTTCTTCTCAAACAAAACGTCTATAAGCTCGGAATCATCGGCGACATCGTCGACGTCAAATCCGGCTATGCACGCAACTACCTCTTGCCCCAGCACCTCGCCATCGCGCCGACCGCAGAAAACGTGCAGGAAGTCGAAGCCGCCAAGGCTGCTTACCTCGCTCAGGTCGCCGAAGAACGCAAGTCGCTTGAGGCTCGCCTCTCCACCATCGAAGGCAAAGAAGCGACCATCGTCGCCCGCGCCAACGATGACGGGAACCTCTTCGGTTCGGTCACTGCGACCATGATTTCCGATGCCTTCGAAGAAGAAGGTGTGGTTATCAAGCCCGAAGAGATCATCCTCGCTGAACCCATCCGCCAGGTTGACCGCTACGATGTCCGCGTCGTATTCGGCGAAGACCTCGAAGCCACCGTCGTGGTTTGGGTCGCGCCGCTCAAGGTTGACGGCTTTATGGACTCGGCCGAAGATGCTCCCGCCAAGGAAGCACCCGCCGCGGACGCACCCAAGGAAGAAACCTTCCGCGTCCCCGACGAAATGGACGACATGTAACCACCCGCCTCGACCTCGGTCGATGTGTGTGATATACGAAAAACCTATGGCTACCCGAATGGGCGGCCATGGGTTTTTTGTGCGCATTGGGTCTCTTGGCGATTCCGTCACGCACCGTCCCGAAGGGTGTGTTTTGTGCGTAAGGGGGCGCTATTCGCAGGTGAGGACAGTGTCGTCAGGGCGAAAAATTTTGTACAAATCCAAAGTTCAACTTGCGATTTGTACAAGCCGTAGTACAATGAAAGCATGATTACGAGAAAAATCAAAGGAGAACTGATGCAATGTGCGGCCGAATATCCGGCCGTGACGATCCTTGGCCCGCGTCAGTCAGGCAAGACGACGTTGGCGAAAATGGCGTTTCCCAAACACGCCTATTTGTCTCTGGAAGACCCGGATATTCGTACCCAGGCGCTGGCGGATCCGCGAGGGCTCCTTGAGCCGGTCGCTCATGGTGCGATTCTGGATGAAATCCAGCGCGTACCTGAATTGCTGAGTTACCTGCAAGGCATGATTGATTCGGATCGGCGGCCGGGGCGGTTTATTCTTACCGGGAGCCATCAGCCGCAAGTTCATCAGGCGATTTCTCAATCGCTCGCGGGACGGACTGCCGTATTGGAATTGCTCCCCTTTACGGTTGCGGAAATCCGCCGTTACAAAGATCATCCCAAGACGGTGTTCGAGTGGATTCATCAGGGATTTTATCCAGGGTTGCATGAGAATACTCTTCAATCCTCGCGGTTTTTCCGTTCCTATGCCGCAACGTACATTGAGCGTGATCTGCGTACATTGATTCAACTCAAAGACCTTTCTTTGTTTGAGACATTCCTGCGATTGCTGGCTGGGCGAGTGGGACAGCTGATCAATTATGCCTCGTTGGCAAATGACGTTGGCGTGTCGGCCACAACCATTAAGACATGGATTTCGATTCTTAAGGCCTCTTACATTTTGTTTGAATTGCCACCGTGGTATGCCAATATCAGGAAGCGGCTGGTAAAATCCTCAAAGCTGTATTTTGTAGATGTTGGACTTGCCGCGTGGCTTTTGGGTCTGGAGACTCCTGCGCAAATTGAGCGTGACCCGCTCCGAGGCGGTTTGTATGAAAATCTTCTGATTATGGAGGTTGTCAAAGGACGGCTTAATGCGGGCAAAGTGCCGCAGCTTTACTTCTTTCGCGACAATCACGGCAATGAAGTCGATCTACTTTCGACTTCTGCGGGGCGTAGCTTTACTGCGATTGAAATCAAATCGGCCGCGACGTTTCAGCCGGAGTTTGTAAAAGGGATCGATGTCCTCAGGAAGAGTGTCGGGGAGAATGTTCCTGTTGACGGGTGGGTGTGGTATAATGGTGAGCGAAGAACGAAGTGTCAGGATGTGCAAGTGTCTAATCCGCTTATACATGGCTTTTCAGTGGAACCGTAGCATGCCCTATTCGCAGGCGAGGACAAATTACTC
>JABGPZ010000064.1 GCA_018644725.1 Phycisphaerales bacterium | reverse complement strand
CGCAGGGCGTCGCGGGCGGTGTTGGCGGCGATGGTGAACAGCCAGCTCTTGATGTTGCCGCGATCGTGGAGCGTTGCAGCGGCCTTGTGAACTTTGAGAAACGTCTCTTGAAACACATCGTCGGCGAGAGAGCACGACGCGGTGAATCGCACGAGGAACCCGTAGAGCGGCGCTTGGTAGCGGCGCAGAAAGACCTCGAACGCGTCGAGGTCGCCCGCGAGATGGTGGCGCAACAACGTCAGATCGTCGAGCGATTCGAGATGGCCCAGCGGAGTGTTCACGGGCGTATCGTACTCCCCGACGCACGAAAATGCAAACGCGCTCTATCGTCTCGGGCAGGGAATGTGGTATACTGGACGGATGCAATGGACCTTTGTGACAAGTGGGTTTCCCTGGCCGCTGACGAGCGGGACGTGGCTGCGTGTGTTTCACCAGGCCCGTGCGCTTTTGGCCGGGGGAGACTCGGTTCGTATCCTCTGCCGCAGTCGCGGCGACGACGCACCTGGCCTTGCGGCCTATGCCGACGCAGGTGTAGAGGTGGTCCGCATCGAAACGCCCGAGCCACCCATTCGGCCGCGCCATGCGCTGGGGGTATGCGTGTTCGATGGCGAATTTGCCCCGGTCGTCGCGCAGTGGGCCAAGCAGTCCGACGTGATGGTGCTGGTGAATCCCGGAGCGCTGCAATATGCCCCCGAGGCGCGCGCGTGCAAGCGCGTCATTGCCGATCTCGGCGACGATCCGATTCTCGAAGAACGGCGCAAGCTCTTTGGCGACCTTCGTCCGGGTGCGTTTTTGCGCCGGCTGAAATTCTGCTGGGGCTTTGACCGCGATGCTCGGCGGTATTGCCGCGACGTGGATACGGTGGTGATGGTCAGCGAGACTGACCGCGTGAGTTTTGCCCGGCGCCATCGAAAAGTGAGCGTCGAGACGGTTCCCGGCGGCGTGGACGTGAATTATTTTTCGCAGACGCCAGTCGCCGCACCCGAGGCTCAGCCGACGATTTATTTCCCAGGAAACTTCGCTCACCCGCCCAATCGTGACGCGGCCGAGCTTCTCGCGACGAAAATCGCACCGGTTCTCCGCAAGAGCGTCCCGGATCTTCGCGTGGTCCTTTTGGGGGCCAATTCGCCGGAATCGTGGGAGAAAATAAAATCAGAACATCTTATTGTCACTGGGTTTGTAGATGATATGCGAGATTGGATGGCTGCGTCCCATGCGGTGATTTTGCCCATGCGAATTGGCACGGGTGTCAAGAATAAGCTTCTCGAGGCGTGGGCGGCGCGGCGGCCGGTAATCGCGACGACACTCTCGACCCAGGGCATTGCGGCCGAGGCGGGGGAGAACCTGTTGGTGGCCGATGGGGCCGAGGCAATGGCCGATGCCGTGCAAAAAATTTTACAAAACTCAATTCTTGCCTCGAAATTGGCCGATAATGGGTATGAGACTGTCATGCGCGACCACTCATGGGAGGCGGTGGCGAGGTGTTATCGTCGCATCGCGTGCGGGCCGTCTCACCGAAACGAATGCGCGATGTCCTGATCATCCTGTTTGGCCTAGCCTGCATCCCCGTGCCCCTCGCGGACGCGTTTCGCGGGCTGTTGATCTATTGCCTCTGGTCGTTTATGAAACCTCAGTCTTTGGCATGGGGTCCAACGGCGCGAGAAGGGCGTTTTACGTTTTTTATTGCGATCTTTCTCCTTGCGCGCGCCTGGGCAGCGACGGCCGGCCCGAAGATTCGCATCAAAGGCCCGGCGGTGTGGTTTTTGATGTTCTGGCTGTGGATGGCCGTCAGTGCATGGCTTTCGCCGCACCGAGTCTACGCGATGGTGTTCGTGACCAAGTTCAGCAAAATCGCTATGGCGATGATCTTGATTACGGGTCTGGTGCGCACACGCAAACAACTCCGCTCGCTGCTGATGGTCATGGCTTGGTGCGCGGGGTTCTATGCGATCAAGCTCGGGCTCTATCTCCTGACGACCTCCGCGCGGACGCACCATGGCGGGCCGATGGGGCTGGACAACAACGATACGGCGCTGTTCATTACGATTGGCTTGCCGTTGCTGGTGTATCTTGCGCCGCAGATTGAAAATGTGTGGGCCCGGCGGATGACCTACTTCGCCGCGTTCATGTCGATCCCGGCCGTCGTCGTCGGCGGATCCCGCGGGGGGATGCTGGCCTTGGCAACGGCGTGGGGGTTGATCCTCTGGCGCAAATTTGGACTGGCCAAAGGGATTCTTTTGGGGATCATGGGATTGATGCTGGTGATTCCGTTTGTCCCTCAGGAAACTTACGACCGATATTTAACGCTGCAAAACCACGAAGAGGACGCTTCGGCGCGGGGGCGCCTGTGGGCATGGGAAACCGCCACCAATATGGCCAACGCCCGCCCCTGGACAGGATTCGGCGTCGGGCGCCAGGCGTTCATGGCCGAGTATGATCGGTACAAAACTCACGTTGAAGACAAGCCTCACGTCGCGCACTCGGTCTGGTTTACGACCTTGGCATCGATGGGTTATATCGGGCTGGTGCTCTATGTTGGAATGATGCTCTCGGCGTTGCGACGGTGTTGGCGAACGCGAAAACTTGCAAAACAATTCCCGGGCAAAACCGGTGCGTGGGTGCGCCAATATGGCGAGATGATCTTTGTGTCGTTGGCGGCGTTTTGCATCGGCGCGACGTTCCTCTCGCAGATGGGTTTGGAATATCTCTACGGCATTGTGCTATTGAGCGTGCCGCTTTTGGAAATTGCCCGACGTGAACTCGAAGCCGGTCCGGAACAATCGCCCGAATCAGAATTTTCAGGCCTGCCTGCCGCAACCCGAAAACGCTTGCGTCAACTTGATGAGGGGTATGAAGAGGCCGCACGTCGGCGTCGGCGGATGATGCCCGGAAGGACGACGGCGTGAAGGTTGCATTGATCGTAGACCAGCTTCGCGTGGGAGGCAAAGAACGCGTGGTCGCTACGCTTGGCGTGGCGCTGGCCAGGCGCGGTGTGGATGTGTGTGTGATTGCGCTCCAGCGTGCGGATGCCTATGGTGCGGAATTGTGCGAGGCGGGATGTTTGGTGTGTGAGTTGGATTCGCGGCGTGGGACAGACCTCCCGGCCGTGGCGCGTCTCGCGCGCCTGTTGCGAAAATTTGACCCGGACGTGATCCATCTGCACGACCGCAGTAGTGTGGTCTATGGATTGCTCGCGGCCAAGGTCGTGCCCCATGCGCGGCGAGTGATGACGGCGCACGGGCTGTTGAAGATGCAGGATTCGTCCCCTCGGGCGGGCTGGCTGGAGCGGCGCTTGGCGCGCTCGCTGGACGCGCTGGTGGGGGTGGCCGATGATGTGGCGGCGGATTATGCCCAGCTGTGGCACTATGGCGGAGAGGTGAGCGTGGTGGCCAACGGGATTGCGCCCAAGCCTCCTGCGGCCGATGCGCGCGAGCGGTTGCGCGCGGAGATGAACATTCCCCCCGACGCGCCGATGTTGTTGGCAGTGGGCAATATCAAACCGGAAAAAGCGTATGACGATCTGCTTGATGCGTTTGCGCGAGTGGACTCGCCCGAGGCGCGTTTGGTGATCGCGGGCGGCGGCAACAGCAGCGAGCTCGAAGCGCTGTTTGCGAAGGTGGCTGCGCTGGGTGTCGAGTCGCGCACGGTGCTTCTCGGCCAGCGCAGCGACACGGCAGACCTCTATGCAGCGGCCGACGGGATGGTGTTGTCGAGCCGCAGCGAAGGCTTGCCGATGGTGGTTCTCGAAGCGGCGGCGGCGGGATTGCCCCTCGTCGCGACGGCTGTGGGGGACGTGCCCGATGTCCTCGCGGGCGGAGCGGGAGTGCTCGTGCGCCCCGGGCTGCCGAGCGTGCTGGCCGAGGCAATCAATCACACCCTCGCCGATCCTCAAGCGGCCGCCCAACGTGCGGCGCGTGCGAAACAAACCGTCGAAACACTCTATTCGGCGACGCGCATGGCGGGCGACTATTTCGACCTGTACCAGCGCCTCGCCGCACCCGATTCACGCGATACGGTGATCCAGCTCGCGCCGCAGTTTCCCCAGACGGGCGGCATGGCCTCGGTAGCCGACGTGCTGGCGGAGTCGCCGCTGAACAACGCGTTCCAGATGAAAATGATTCCCAATGGAAAACGGACCGCGCCGGGGCGCTCGCTGTTGGCGGGCGTGGTCAGCCAGCTTCGCCTTGGAGCACGAGTGATGCGGACGGTCCTGCGCGCGCGTCGGCCGATCGTGCATCTTCACACCTGCAGCGGGATGACGTTTTGGCGCGACACGGCGACGATGCTGTTGGCGCGGCTGTGCGGCGCACGCGGGGTGTGGCACATTCACGGCGGACAGTTTGGCGCGTTTGCGAATTCCCGTTCACGTCTGCGCCGATGGGCGATGGGACGGGCGCTGCAACTTGGGCGGGAAGTGATCTGCCTCAGCGATGCCGCGGCGATGACGGTGCGTTCGTTCTGCCGCCGGATGCCGCAGGTGATCCCCAATGGGGTGCTGCTTTCCGACGCGACGGAGATGCCCGACGACCCGGCGCCGATGCTGCTGTTCCTCGGCCATCTCGGCGAATCCAAAGGCACACGGGAGCTGATCGAAGCGGCCGCGATTCTGCGCGATCGAGGCATTGCGTTTCGCATGACTCTCGCCGGGTGTAGCCGCAATCCCGACGACCGAAAAATTCTCAAGACGATGCTCGACGAACTCGACTTGCGCAAGCAGGTGACGCTGCCGGGGATGATCCGTGGGCGACGCAAAACCGTTGCGCTCCAGCAGGCGTCGGCGGTGGTCTTGCCGAGTCATTCCGAGGCCTATCCGATGGTCCTGCTCGAAGCGTTCGCCGCGGCGCGGCCTGTGGTGGCTACGCGCGTGGGGGCCGTCGAACAGATCGTCGCGCCGGAGACGGGGCTGCTGGTCGAGCCGCGCAATGTCCAAGCGCTGGCGGATGCTCTGGAAACCATTCTCGCCAGTCACACCGTTCGCGCCAGCATGGGACGGGCTGGCCGGGCGCGCTGTGAAGCGCATTTCTGTGACGCGACGATGGCTCGACGGATGGCGGGCGTGTATCGCCGTGTGCGTCCCTCGCGCGAGCGGACCCTGTCTGCGCGCGGAGTGAAGTCGTGTGCAAACCTGGCGGCCGAGCACGTCGAAACCGTTCTGGCGCGCGCCATTGCCCGCCGGGGTGTGGCGACAGTGGCGCTTTCGGGCGGCAACAGCCCGCGCGAGCTTCATCGTGTGCTGGTCTCGCGAGGGAAACTCGACGTATCGCGGATTCACTTTTTCTTCGGTGACGAGCGAACCGTCGCGCCCGATGATCCCGAAAGCAACTATCGCATGGCGACCGAAACGCTGCTGACGCCCGCCGGCGTCGAGGCCGATCATATTCACCGCATCCAGGCCGAGGGCGATCCCGCCAAAGCGGCGGCGGCCTATGAGCGTGAATTGCGGCGTGTGATTCCCGGCGCAACTCCCAAGCTGGACCTTGTGATTCTCGGCCTCGGTGAGGACGGGCACACGGCGAGCCTGTTTCCCGGCACGGCCGCGCTCGGCGAGCGTGAACGATTGGTCGTCGCCAATGACGTGCCCCAGCAGGACACCACGCGCATCACGATGACGTTTGGAGCGCTCGAAGCGGCGCGGGATATTTTGTTCTTTGCGCCCGGCGACGAAAAACGCGCCATGGTCGAGGCAGTGCGCACGACGGCGGTGGAACTCCCCGCGGCGCGACTTGCCACCCGCGACAATACGACGTGGGTGATTTCCGAGTAGACCGCTGCCAGCGTTGCGTTTCGTCGCGGCAGGGGGTATGATAGGCGCATGAAGATTCTCGTTACAGCCGGGCCCACGCGCGAACCAATCGACAGCGTTCGATTCATTTCCAATGCGTCGAGCGGGCAGATGGGGTTTGTCGTCGCGGCCGAGGCTGCAGCGCGCGGCCACGAGGTCGTTTTGCTCACCGGGCCTGTCCATCTCGACACGCCGCCCGGCGTGACGCGGCGCGATTTTGTGACCGTGGACGAGCTTCAAGCAGCCCTCGGCGAAGAGTTCCCCGCCGCCGATGCGTTGGCGATGTCTGCGGCCGTCGGTGATTTTACTGTCGAGCGGCCCGCGGGCCAAAAGCTGTCCCGCCGTGCGGGCCCCGTGGAGATATCGCTCGTGCCTACGCCCGACCTCATCGCCGGTGTCGCCGTTGATAAACGCGCCGACCAGATCGTGTGCGCGTTCGCCGTCGAGGACTTGCCCCACGACCAGGCCATTGCCAAAGCGCGCGAAGAAATGGTCGCCAAACATGCCGACCTCGTCGTGCTCAATACTCCCGCCGCCATGGCCGCCGGCGCGTCGTGGGCGTGCATTCTCGCGCCCGAGGGCGTCGTCCTCCCCGGAGCGGACCGCTGCAAAACCGAGCTCGCCGTCGCCATCGTTGACCAGCTCGAAACGCGCCATCACCACAAACTCTCCGACTAGAAAGAAGGATTCTCATGTCCGAAGTTCGTCTGCAACTCCGCCGCAAGGACGGCTGCGAGGATGTCTCGCTGCCGCAGTATATGTCCGACCATGCCGCGGGGATGGACCTCTGTGCCGCGATCACCGAAGACGTGTCCGTCGCGCCCGGCGAGATCAAGTTGATCCCGTGCGGGTTCTACATGGCGCTGCCGGTTGGCTATGAAGCGCAGGTCCGCCCGCGCAGTGGCCTTGCGCTGCGCCACGGGTTGACGCTGCCGAATTCGCCGGGGACGATTGACTCGGACTATCGCGGCGAGGTGTGCGTGATCCTCGGGAACATCGGGTCCGAGCCCGTGACGATTACCCGCAACATGCGCATCGCGCAGATGGTGATCGCACGGGTCCACCAGGCCGAGATCGCCGTCGTGACTGAACTGGACGAAACCGCTCGCGGCGAAGGTGGCTTTGGCCACACGGGCGTATAGACGTTTGGGAAAACGCTAATATGTGAGCCAACCTCATTCCGATCAGGAAGTTATGGCTCTAGCGAAACCATGGGAACCCTTGAAGGGCAACGCACAGAGAATGGGCTGATTCAAGAAAAAATTCTTTATTCCCTCCTCGGGGGTAGAAATTCCATCGGGGATGGGGTATACTAACTTGGTTGAAACTTTGCATTCACATCCGCAAAGCGGTCTTAATGCATTGTTGTTCTCTTCACATATCTCTCATACCTTTAGGAGAGCCGGATGAAACTTTCTGAGATCATGATTACGAAGGCACTGGTGCCGGAAGTCCAGGCGACCAAGCGCGATGACGTTATCAAAGAACTCGTCGCCGCGATGGTGGATGCGGGCGCGATTTCCCAAGACGAAACCGCTGCGGTGATCAAGGCGATCATTGCACGCGAGAAGCAGGCGACCACGGGCATCGGCAAGGGCATTGCGCTTCCGCACGCCAAGCTCGCCAGCATCAAAAAACCGATTGCGACGATTGGCCTGGTGGCCGACGGGGTGGACTTTTCCAGCCTCGACACCCAGCCCGTCTTTGGCGTGATTTTGTTGCTGAGCAACCCCGACACGCCCGATGAACACCTCCAGGCGATGGAAACGATTTTCAAAAACGTCCAGCGCGAGATGTTCCGCAAATTCCTTTTCCAAGCCAAAGATGTCGATTCGATTGTGGAGCTGCTCCGCGAATCGGACGACATGAACTAACCCAATCCAACCGGATTCCAATATACGATAAGCGAACGTGCCATTACTCGAACAAGACGTTGAAGTTGTGAACAAATTCGGCCTGCATGCCCGCCCGGCGATGACGCTGGTGCAGCAAGCGGGTCAGTTTGCGAGCAAAATCGAAATCATCAAGGACGACCTGACGGTCGACGCCAAGAGCATCATGTCTGTGATGCGCCTTGCGGCGACCAAAGGGACGGTCCTTTCGTTGCGCGCTGAAGGCGCCGACGCGTCGGACGCGATAGGGGCACTGGTCGAACTGATCGCCAGCGGATTTGGCGAACTCGATCAGGCCTGAGTCTCGGCCGGAGTGCCGCGCGAACCCCGCGCCTCCGCCGCCCAGGGCTGCCCTCGCGACAACCCAACACAAACCACCCGTCAGGGAGACAGGAAATCATGAAGCAGAATCGTGGCATCGGGGTCAGTCCCGGCATTACCATCGCCGAAGTGGTCGTTCTCGGTGGGGAGGAGTATGACGTCCCCCACCAGGAGATCGCCCCGGAAGCGGTGCGTGATGAGCAGGACCGCCTGACGGCCGCGATTAAGAAAAGCCAGAAAGAGATTTTCGATCTTCAGGAATCCACCGCCGGGAAAATCGGTGTCGAGGCCGCGCGTATTTTTGACTTCCATGTTGGCCTGCTGTTGGACAAATTGCTGCTGAACCGATTTTGTTCCACGATCGATCAGGAACGCATTGCGGCCGAATGCGCCGTCGCCAAAGTCCTCGGAGAGTACGCCAAAGAATTCCATGACATGCCCACGTATCTCGCCGAGCGTGTCAAAGACGTCTACGATATCGAAGAGCGCCTGCTGCGAAATCTCTCGGGCCGCGAACCCCAGACCCTCAGCGACCTCGGGCGCGATGTCATCGTCGTCGCCCACGACATGACCCCGTCGCAGACCGCGATGGCCGACCGCCGCCACATCCGCGGCATCGCCATTGATGCCGGCGGGGCGACCAGCCACACCGCCATCGTCGCCAAGGCCCTCGGCATTCCCGCCATCGTGGGCTTGGAAAACATTACCGCCAGCGCCGCTTCGGGCGACATGGCGATTCTCGATGGCAACAACGGGCTGCTGATTCTCAATCCCGACGAAGACGCTCTCGCGAAATACAAGACCATCGCTCGCCAGCAGAGCGATTTCGTCCATTCGCTGGACAGCCTCTGCCGCCTGCCTGCGATTACGCGCGATGGCCACGAGATCGAGCTGTTCGGCAACATCGAATTTCCCGAAGAGGTCGCCACCGTTCTCACCAAGGGCGGCGGGGGCGTGGGGCTTTACCGGACAGAGTTCCTCTATCTTGGCCGCGACACCGCGCCCAGCGAGGACGACCAGTACGAAGCCTATTGCCACGTCATCCGCGAGTGCAACTCCAAGCCCGTCGTGATTCGAACCCTCGACCTCGGCGCCGACAAATATACGCAGGAACGCGCCCGCAACCCCGAGCGCAACCCGTTTCTCGGCTGCCGCAGTATCCGCTATTGCCTCCAGAACCTGCCGATGTTCCGCCAGCAATTGCGTGCAATTCTGCGCGCGAGCGTCGAGGGCGACGTGCGAATTCTCTTCCCGCTGATTACCAACCTAACCGAACTGCGCCAGGCGAAAATGATCGTCCGCGACGTCTGCGAAGATCTCGAAGACGAAGGCATCGACCACAACCCGGACCTGTCGATCGGAATCATGGTCGAGGTGCCCTCGGTGGCGCTTCAGGCGGATGCGTTTGCGCGCGAGGTCGACTTTTTCTCCATCGGCACCAACGACCTGACCCAATACACCCTCGCGGTGGACCGCGTGAACGAACGCGTCGCGCCGCTATTCACCCCCAGCCACCCGGCCGTGTTGCGATTGATCCGCGAGGTCATCCGCACCGGCCAGCAGCACAACATCCCCGTGAGCCTCTGTGGCGAAATGGCGGGCTCGCCGATGTACACGCTGATTCTGCTGGGCCTCGGATTGCGCCGGTTCAGCTGTGCGCCGCCGATGATTCCCGAAATCAAAAAAATGATTCGCTCGGTCACCATTCAGCAGGCGATGGAAGTCGCCCGCCAGGTGAGCCGATTTGATACCGATGCCGAAATCTCGAACTATCTCCGTGCAACTGCGCGGAAGATCATGCCCGAGGTGTTCGGCGGCTGAGACTTGCTGGGGAAGGACCTTCCCCAGAGCACTATTCCCGCGTTGACGCGGGAACGACACCCGGCCAGGCGACCGCGCCCGGCCAGATACCATTGCGTCGCGCCGCGTGATTCGCTGGCGGCGATGCAGAACAGGATTTTTCGTTGAGCGCATCTGCAGATCCATCCAGAGCGCCTCAGCGATGGGCATTACGTATGACCGTCGCGGGGGACATTCGGTTTTTGTCGCATCATGACATGATGCGCACGCTGGTCCGTATCGCCCGTCGCGGGCAGCTGGCGCTACGCCATACCCAGGGGTTCAATCCGCACCCGGTGATGAGTCTGCCGGTTCCGCGGAGTGTGGGCATCGCCAGTGAAGACGAGCGGCTGTTGCTTGCGCTGGACGAGCCCGCCACGCCCGAAGCGCTTTTGGCGGCACTGAACGGCGCGACCATCGCGGGCATTGCGTTTGTGGCTGCGGCGGAAATTTCCAAAGGCCAGTGCAACGTTCCCCGGGCCGTGTCCTATCGGCTGGAATTTGACTCTGCCGAAGCCTCCGCCGTCTCGACGGCACTCGCCGAGCTGGACACCCGCGAGCAATGGCCGGTGGAGCGCGCAATGAAAACCAAACGCAACAAACGGCGTGTCCTCGCCGAAAAACGCACCAAGACCGTGGACCTGCGGCCTCGGGTGCAGCACATTGCCCTGGAGGGCACAACGCTGAGGCTGACCCTCGCGCCGGTGGACGGCTCGTGGGCGCGCCTGGGCGAAATTGCGACGCTGCTAGGCCAGGACAAGGCCGCCGCCGTCGCCCGCATTACGCGGACACACATTGAAGACGATTTCCCCGCCAGCGAATTCGCGCGGGGAGCAACCAATATCCCAAGTACATCCAGTACAGTTACGGAGTAACCATGAAGAAGACAATGTTGATCAATACCGTAGAGGGCCACGAGTGCCGCATCGCCATCGTTGGCGACGGACGCCTCGAGGAACTCTACACCGAGCGATCGAGCCACATCAGCCAGGTCGGCAATATTTACAAGGTCAAGGTGACCAATATTGAGCCGAGCATCCAGGCCGCGTTTGTGGACTATGGCGCAACCAAGAATGGCTTTTTGCACATCTCGGATCTGCACCCGAAATTTTTCCCCAAGTCCAAGGACCAGACCGAAACCGTCGGCCGACGCACCGCGCACCGCACCCGTCCGCCGATTCAGGAGTGCCTCAAGCGCGGGCAGGAATTGCTCGTGCAGATGACCAAGGAAGGCATCGGCACCAAGGGCCCGACGATGTCGAGCTATCTCTCGATCCCCGGGCGACTGATGGTGATGATGCCAGATATGTCCAAGGCCGGGATCAGCCGGAAAATTGAAGACCCCGACGCGCGCGGCAAAGTCCGTGCGATGCTCGACGAAATCGAGATGCCCGAGAACATGGGTGTGATCGTGCGGACCGCAGGCGTTGGCCGAACCAAGCGCGACCTCCAGCGGGATATGGCCTATCTCCAGCGCGTCTGGAAAGGGGTCTATGCCGCGGCGGAAACGTCGCGTGCGCCGAGTTGCGTCTGCCAGGAGTCGGACCTTGTGTTGCGGACCCTGCGCGATATTTACGATACCAACTTCGAGCGAATCGTCTGCGACAATGCCGACGCGACGCGTCGTGTGCGGAAGTTTCTCGACCTCGCCGTGCCGCGTAGCAAGGGCTGCAAGGTGGAATATTTCGACGGCTCCCAGGGGCTGCTGGAGTATTTCGGTATTGAGGAAGAACTCGCGAAGATTCACGCGCGCAAGGTCGAATTGCGCGGCGGTGGTTCGATTGTGATTGACCAGACCGAAGCACTCGTGGCGATCGACGTCAACTCGGGTGGCTATCGCGGCGACCGCAACGCCGAGGCCAACGCGCTGAAGTTGAATTTCATTGCGGCCGAGGAAATCGCCCGTCAACTGCGCCTGCGCGATATGGGCGGCGTGATTGTGATCGACTTCATCGACCTGCGTGACGAAAAGAATCGCCGCGCACTTGAACGCAAAGTCAAAGAGTTGATGAAAGATGACCGCGGCAAGCATAAGATTCTCCGCGTGAGCCAGTTTGGCCTGATCCAGATGACGCGCCAGCGTCTGCGCCCGTCGCTGCGCCAGTCCGAATTTTCGCGCTGTCCGCATTGCGGCGGCACCGGGTTGGTGATGAGCGAAGAGTCGCTCGTCCTGCAGATTATCCGGCGGTTGGGCGCGATCCACGGCAACGACGATATCGCAACGGTGGACGTGGCGGTTTCGCCGATTGTGGCCCACCATTTGCTCAACGATCATCGCGAAACCATCGGCGAGCTTGAACGCACGACCGCCAAGCGCGTGGTCATCAGTGCCGACAACGATTGCGGCGCGAATGAATTCCGCATCACCTGCCGCAATCCTCGCGGCAATGAAGTGCAGTGGGACACGAAAGCCAGCCGCAAGAAGAGCAAGACCGACATCACGTTTGTTGATGTCGCGAGCCTGCCCAAAGACGGATCCGCCGCCGAGGCGACCAGCGCGCTGGAACGCCCGGAGATGTATGAAGAGATCGAAACCGAAACCGAGGATGGCGAAGACAAGCCCAAGAAAAAAAGGCGCCGCCGAGGCCGTCGTGGCGGCAAGAAGAAAGTTTCTGAGCAAAACGCCGAGCAAGCCGCCGAGGCCAATCCCTCGTCGGAAGACTCCGCCGATGCTGCGGATGAGGAAGGCGCGTCCCAGACCGTCGTGGCCGATGTGCCGGGCGAAGGTGCGGACGGTGTTCCGAGTGAAGACGATGCGCCGAAGAAAAAGCGTCGCCGTCGCGGCCGTCGTGGGGGCCGTCGTCGTCGCAAGGCGACCGGCGAAGCGGGCGAAACCAGCGAGGCCACCGAGTCGCAGGATACGCCCGATGTGGAAACTTCAGAACGCGTCAGCGAGGACGAATCCGCTCCCGCGCCGAAGAAAAGGGTCAAGCGTGTCAAGCGAGTCCGCAGGGTCGCCAAGCAGGACGCACCTCGGGAAGTGCCCGGTGCGGACGATGCCCCGCAGGCCGAAACCGAGACTAAGGTCAAGACGATCAAGCGCGTTCGCAAAACGACAGCAAAGGCTCCCGTCAAGAGAGCGAAGAAGCCTGCCGCCAAACCCGCCCCCAAGCCGGAGCCTGGCAAGAAGCAGCGAGTCTTTGAGTTGGCGCGCGAGCTGGGCGTGACCAGTAAGGACATCGTCGAAAAATCCAAGGCCGAGGGCGTTGACGTCAAAAGCCATATGACCACCGTGCAGACCTCTCTGGTCGGCCGCATCACAGGGTGGTTCAAGAAATAAGCGAGCGGATCGCGAGACCATTCCGTTCGACCATAAAAAAATGCCACTCCATGGAGTGGCGTTTTTTTTGTATTCGATATTGTGGCTGGCGCACGGTTCGGCGCGGGATCTATTTTGAGGGTTCTACCCCGGTGGGTTTGGTTATTTCGATGGTTCCGCCGGGGATTTGTTTTGGGGTGTCGTCGCCGAGGGGGAGAGGCGTAAGTTCTTCGGAGGAAACCCCAACCTTGGCGAGCGCGTCCCAGAAAATTTGCACAGCCTCTTCGGTTTCGGAAAGTTCTTTGGCATATTGGAAGGCAATGCGAAGCTCTTTGAGGTAGGCGTCTTTCTTTTCGGGCGCATCGCGCAGAAGCACATAGGCCAGGCACAATCGCGCGTCGGTGTCACGCGGGTGTTTTTCGGTGTGGGCGCGAAGGCGAAGCACCATCGTTGCATAATCACTGCTGTTGAGGAAGCTGCGGACGGGGACATTGAGTTGGGGCAATTGGGGGAGAATGGTGAGTGTTTTCTGGAGGTAGAAGCTCGCCATGGAATAGTTTGTTCGGCTGGCGACAAGATAGGCATGCACCAGCGAGAGGGTGGATTCGGGAGCGCTGTCCGAAAGGGTTCTTGCCTGTTCGTATTGGAAGAATGCGGCGCGGTAGTCACGGTTTTGCAGTGCGGCTTCACCTTTTCGGAGATAGTCCGCGACGTTGGAGCTTTCGGCAACCAGGGTTGTAATTTCCTTGCCGCCCTCGCCCACAATTTCTTTGATGGCATCTTTGTTGAGCGTGATGGCGTGTTGCTGAGCGGGGCTGAGCATGGAGTAGATGTTGGTGTCGAAGTTGCTGGTTTCCGGCGCGGCGGATCGGGGGCCTTTGGAAATGTCGAAGACGCCTTTGGATTTGGGGGCATCGGGCGCGTCGAAAAGTGGCCGGGTGGCGGAGATGGAAAAGCCCTTGGATTTACCGCTTCGCAACGCGGGGTTTTTGTTCGAGATCGACAGGTTGGGTGCGGGGATGCTTTTGAGGGAGTCTCGACGCCCAAAGCCTTTGGTTTGCGTGACGGTGTAGGGGTTTTTCTTTGTGGTGGAACGGCGGCTGAGGGTGTAGTTTGGCGTGCGGATCCCGCCCAGGTGGCTCCTCTGATTGTTCTGGACCTGCATCCCGCGCCCTTTTCGATAGGTCATGTTGGACCGCAGGGCGTTGCCGCGACTCAGGGGGCTGCTCAATGGCCCCGCGCCGGGGGTTCCGGGGCGGCTGGAGAGGTTCCCCAGGCCAGAGGATTGATTCGAGAATTTAGACACAGAGCTGGAAAAATTTCCGATACCACGCGGCCCAGAGATTCGCACCCCCGTGGAGAGGCCTGCCCACGACGAGCTGGCCACGAAGAACACCAGAAGCATGCATAGGATTTGTTTTCGTATCATTGGAATACCTTCCTAAGGATACATCATTGTAAGGCAGAATGTTGGTATTGTCCAACCTTGTTTCTTCGCGTGTCGGGCCCGTGGGGGTTATTGCGACTGGCGATACCAGGCGATGGCGCGTTCAAGTCCTTCTTCGAAAAAGACTTGCGGCTCATAGCCGATCATGGCCTTGGCCCGGTCCAGAGCGGCCAGCGAGTGTTTGATGTCGCCCGTGCGCGGGGGGTCATAAATCGGCTGCAGGTCTGTTTCCAGAAGGGCGTTGAGTTTGACGAGGATTTCGTTGAGACTGACTTTTTGGTTGCAGGCGATGTTCATGGGCAGGCCATCGCAGTTGTCCCCGGGCGCGGTGAGCGCGAGAAGGTTGGCATGGCAGACATTTTCGATGTAGCAAAAGTCGCGGCTTTGGGTGCCGTCGCCATAAATCGTCGGGCGCTCGCCCGCGAGCAGGGCCGACACGAATCGGGGAATCGCGGCGGCATAGGCACCGTTGGGATCTTGCTGGGGCCCGAAGACATTGAAGTAGCGCAGGCAAACGGTTTCCATGCCATACGCGGCGGCGAAGCCCTGGGCATAGGCCTCGCAGGACACCTTGCTGGCGGCGTAGGGACTGATGGGCTGGGTGACGAGGCCTTCGTGTTTGGGCGAGACTTCCTGACGGCCATAGACGCTCGAGGATGCCGCCAGAACAACCCGCTTGATTCCCATCTTCCGGGCGACGTTCAGGACGGTGATTGTCCCGTTGACATTGACGTCGTGGGTGGCCAGTGGATCGTTGATGCTGCGCGGGACGCTGCCGAGCGCGGCCTGGTGACTGATGCCGTCGCAGCCGGCCATGGCTTTGGCCACAGTGTCCGCGTCCCGGATATCCCCCTCGATGAATTCGATCTGGTCACGGAAGGACTGGAGATTGTGCAGATGGCCTGTGGCGAGATTGTCAAGAACGGTGACCTTCTGGCCTCGGTCCAGAAGATACCGTGCCAGATTGGACCCAATAAAGCCCGCGCCGCCGGTGATCAGATAGTGTGGCATGAATGCTCCTCAAGGGGGGTGAAATTCAGGGCGTATTATAGCACCTCAAGGCGGAAATGCAACCAAGCACACCCTCGGAGGCTCCACAGACAAAGAGCGGGCGCCCTTCAGAACGAATGCTGCGGGGATTATGCGCCGATGATCGCCGTTAGCGTCGACAGTGCGGGGCTGAAGATATCATTGCCCGCCTCGCTGATACCAATGACACGTGGGCCATCGGTTGTTTTGTAGTTGACGTCGTGTGAGAGATATTTTCTGTTCTCATTAGCGAGGTCTGTCCGTCGGATGCGAGAGAATTTACCGCTGGCACTGAAAATGACGGGGGAATTGTCCGGGATGATCGTAGCCACGCCAGTGAGGGTGGTGACCCCGTCGCCCGGCGTTGCGGTGAATTCGGCATCGTGGATCACGATCGCGCCCCCATCCTGGCGGGCATAGGAGATCACGGCAATCATGTAGCCTCGTGAATTGGCTATCTTGCGATAGAAGACAATGCCGCCATATTTGGGGGCGGGCTCGCCGTCGCGGCTGGCGGACAGCGCCGTGATATCCTTGGCACTGGCAACCCCTTTGACCATGGGATAGTTAAACGCAAAACACTGCGTGCCATATAGGACATCATCTTGAGATTGGGTTGTTCCATCAAAAGTGGTCTTGGCGTTCTCGACGTTTTCATCGTCCTCTTTGAGCAGTAGCTTGGCAAGTTGGACGCCGTTTTTACAAATGATCGAGCCCACCTGGGTCGCGTTCGTGGCGCGGGCATTGCGCATGGCCACGGGGAAAACCCCCATCACCAGAGTCATGCCGATGCCGAGAATGCCAATGGCAAGCATCAGTTCCAGCAGAGTAAACCCACCGCGATGTTGAATTCGCTGTTTCATCGTATACGTCTCCTTCTTGTCACTTCATTATACGAATCAGGGAAAAATTCTGCAAGAGAAACTGGGAAATGTTGCGAATGAGGATTCTGCCGCCAGAATTCTCCAGAAGGCAAGGTTTGACTCTCGCAGCGGAAAACGTGCGCTCTGCCCGGGCAAAACCGCCCACAGCAAGCGGCCTGGGGGGTTGGAATCCGGCTTCGAACGATCTCGAATGACAGGAAATTTGCGCACAACGAATTCATACTGCGCCAAGAGTGAAGGGCGCAACGAGTTCCAACGACCTGCAACCAAGGAGAATCAATGAGTGTAGTACAAATCGGATTTGAGACCGAATCATCGGGGTTGACGCTGTCGACATCAAGCGCGGGAACCATTGCGCGCGACGTGGACGGCGCGATCACGGGCGAGTATGGCCTTCGCGCACAGGCACCGCCGCTGGAGTATGCCGTTGCGACGCAGGACACCCCCACACCCGTGGCCGCTGGCGGGCGGCATGTCGTGGGGGTTGCGCTCCGCGCTGCGACGGTGGCCACATCGCTGGTGATGCGATCGGCCGCCTTTGAGCTGTGGCTGATGGAGGATGCTTCGCTTCGGCTGGATGTGATTCATGGCCGCGCGGGAGAGACGTTGGCGCTCTCGTCGATTTCGTCGTCGGCTTCGGCCATTGCGGCGGGGTGCCAAGCGCGCGTCGTTGTCGAGATCGTTCGCGACTCGGCCGATGGTGCGGAGGACGGCCAGGCCCGGCTTTGGCTCGACGGGGAACTTCTCGGCGAGCGGGACGCATTGGATCTCTGGCAGAGTGCAAGCGTGATTGGGGTGACCCTCGGTGCCGATTGTCGCTACATGCAACATGATTTTGAGTTCGACTCTTCGCGCGCCAATGACCGCCAGTGCCTCGCGCAGGGCAGTGCGCGCCTCGATGCAACCGTGTATCGCAATGCGGTTTCGTTTGATGGCGCGGTCAATGCCTATGAATCGCTCGTGATTCCCGCCGCCAACACCACTGTGACCATGGCCCTGATTCCCGCGCACAATGGCGCGTTGGAATATTATTACGGAAGTGAGGAGTTTGCGTTTGGGGTCAATGCCTCGGGCAATGTGCAGATGGCCTACTGCGGCCAAATCGCAACGGGCCCAGCCGTGGTCACCGGCAGCGAGCAGGTGTGGGAGATGACCTCGACCACGACCTCTGCGACGTTGAGCATCGATGGCACACAGGTCGCCCAGATCACCGGGGCCTCGGGGACGTTCAATGACTATGAAGGATATATTGGCGCGATTCAGACCGTGTCTGGTGCGGCGAATTTTTCCGAGATGGATCTGCTGACGCTGATGGTGGTGGAAGACGGTTCGACCGTGCAACGGCTTACCTGTCACCGCAATACGCTGAACACGACGACGGGCGAGATTTACGACCAGAGCAGCGCGGGCAATGATGCGGAGAGTGTGGGCGGGGCCGATCTGACGGCGCTGGTGGTCTCTACCCGAGACGTTGGCCTGGAGTCGTCTGCGCTTGTGGGCGCGACGGCGATTTTTGAAGACCCCGTCGGAACATCGGTCAGGCCCTTCGTCAATGACGAAAGCTGGACGATGTGCTGTGAGATCCGCGTAACGGGGGACCTTCTGGAGACGCGAAATGTCATTGGCTATTCGTGGGGCTCGGGGGTCGCGGGATGGCTGGGACTGGTGTTTGTCAACGAAACCTTGAAGTGGCAGATCTCCAACGGCTCGGCCTCCCAGAGCGAGATTATCAGTGCGGCACCATCGAGCTTCACGCGCTATGCCCTCGTGATTGACGTGGACACACTCGGCAGTGAAGTCGTTCGGGTGTACCGCGACGGGGTCGAGATTGTCAACGAGGCGATCACACTCACCGGAACGGTTCCGAAATTTTCATCCGGCGGCAAAGCTGGATATGGACTCGCGTATTCGGCCTCGACGGTGGAGAGTGCGTTGGAAATCAAAACGCTTCGCTTCGATTCGCGTGCGATGAGCAGCGCCGAGGCGATTGCCTGGACAGGAGGTGCATAATGGAACGGAAACGATATGTAATTTTGACGGGAATTTCGGCCGAAGCGGGCCTTGCGGCGGTGTCGGAAGCATTGGCGCAGAAAGCGTGGCACACGGGCCATCGGCGCGGAATTGGGCGGGTTCGTTACGGCGGCCAGCCTCGGGCGTGTCTTTGCGCCTGGAGTTGTGACGGGTGCGGCTATTCCCTCGATCCCGAAGCGGCCAGCGTGTGTCCTCTCGTGTCGGGGCAGAGTACCAGCGGCGAATGTTCGCCAGAGTGCGGCAGTGACGACCAAGGGTTTGTCGCCGAGGTGGTTGCCCGCGCCGGAAGCGAGTGTGCGGCCCGGTGGGTCGACCGCAGTGAGATTACTCCGGCCTAGTGTTGCGCGTTATTCTTCGACCGCCTGGAGAAAGTTTGCACGGAAGGGGACCTCGCCAAGGCTTCCCACTTCCCGATTCCGCTCGGTGCCATCGGGCAGGAAGACAACGAACGTCGGCAGATTTTTGATGTCGTATCGTTTGGCGAGCGAATCGGACGTGCCTCGCAGATAGACCAAGACGGGAATGAAGTTTCCGCGCTTGAGCGCCTTTTGGTTTTGCGCTTTCCAGATTCGGCGCGCGACAGTGCGGGCGGTTTCCGACGGCGGGCTGTTGAGGAAAAATGCGGCAATCTTCCGGCCTTCCGATTTGGCCTGTGCGAACACGGCCGGGAGATCGCTGCCGTCGGTGATCTTGGTCCAGCCCTTCAGGGAGAAGTTCTTGTTCTGGCTTTGATAGATGAAGAATCCAGCCACCAGGAAGATCGCAACAAAGGCGAGTTTTGCTTTGGGGCTGAGTGGTTTGCGTTCGGTGGGTTCGGACATGGGATTGTTCCTGTGGCTGTGGGAAGGAAGGCGAGAGGGACCTGGGCAAAATTCAGCATACCGAAGTTGCGTTTGTTTTCAACTGTTTTTTCTGCTCGGCGAGGTCAATACACCAAAGGCAATCGCGCCCGAAAGGCAAACGATGGCGGCGATGCAGTAGGCCCCCGCGGCGAAGAGGGCTTGTTCGAGTCGTTGAAGGTGGCCGGGAATCCACGCCAGAGAAACCCATAGCGAAACGCCCCCAGAGAGGACCGTCGCCAGCAGCAGGCTCTTGAAGCGGTGCATGGGGGTGGCGATATAGCCGAGCATGCTCGCGAAGCAGTAGATCCCGCCGACCCACATGGTCAGCCCAAGCAGGTCCGCGTGCTGGCGCGCATCGCTGCCGAAAGCAATCCCCAAGGCCCACTCCCCGAGATACCGTCCGCCCAGTATGCCGGCTGCGCCAAGAGGAATCATCCACGCCAGAAGTTTTGCGCCGAGGAGGAGATAGCGCCGCCGCTCTCCAGCCAGCCATGCCTCGGCCAGATAGGGACTCGCCGCGCGTCCCATCGCATCGATGATCTGCGCCATGGCGAAGATGAAAAACACCACCATGCCGAATACGCCCGCGAGGGTCTCGCCATCGGGGGACTCGGCGAGCAAAACGTAGCGCGGAATGTTGGGGTTGGCCATCGCCAAACCCACCACGCCCATCAGCGGGAGAGAGGTGAGGAACACCTCGCGGAACGTGTTGCGATGGAATCGGGGCGTGAGTGCGGGCGGAGCGGAGCGCGCCTCGGTGTGATGCAGCCGCCAGAGCCGCGTGCGGTCGTGGAAGACAAACACCGCGAGGTTTGCCAACGTCATCGCCGTGAGCATCACCGCCGCGCCCTGACCCAGCAGCCCGGCCGTGAGCATCGCCAGTAGCGATCCCACGCCGCGAAGAATTTGGCTGTGCGTCACCAGGTCGTTGCGGTGGATTTGTTGTAGGCCGCCGTAGAATGTTTCGTTGAGCGACTCGCTCCACTTTACGCCCGCGCCCGCGACAAGAACGCCAGCCATCGCCATGCCCTTGGACGGGGCCATGATGGCCGCCACGACGAGAATGATGCACCACGCCGGTGCCCACAACGCCATGCGCAGGCCGAGATAGTCCGCGATGGTGTAGCGCTGTTGGGTGTCGATGGTGTGTAGTGTGGTCACTGGTTGGGCGAGTGCTGCAAACACGGCCGACGCCGTTGCCCAGGCCACCGTATAGCGCCCGGCCTCGATGTCGCCTTCCCCCGGCGAGAGAAAATGTTTGAGGATCATCAGCCCGAAGAAAATGTTCCCGCGCGTGACGAAATTCCCCAGCATGCACCAGGCGGCGTTGGCTTTGAGTGTCGGTGCGGCGGTCATGACGCATCCCCTTCGAGAAGGGCGCAGTAGAGCGCGTCGAGCTGTGCGGCCATCGTGTGATAGTCGAAGCGGGTCCGGCAGAGCTCACGTCCCGCCGCGCCAAGTGTTGCCCGCCGGACTGGGTCGGCGGCGAGTTCGGTGATGGCCTCGGCGAGGGCGATGCTCCGGCTGCGGGGGTCCATCGTGTGCGGCGAGGGGAGCAGGATTCCCGTTTTCTCGTTCACCACTTCGCGCGCGCCATCGACGTCATAGCTAATGGCCGGAATTCCCGAGAGCATCGCTTGGGGCAGGGTGCGCGCGAGGCCTTCGCGGTAGCTCGCATGGACCAGGATGTCGCTGCCGGCCATGACGGCCGGGATGTCGCTCGGCGGGAGCAAGCCCGTGAACAGGACGCGATGTTCAAGGCCCAATTTCCGCGCGGCCTGCTGGATTGTTTCGCGCAGATGGCCATCGCCGACGAAGCAGAAGCGGATGCGCTCGGCGGGGGGGAGTGTGGCAAGGTGGTCCAGCGCGGCGAGCAGGTCGTCGTGGCCTTTGTGTTCGGCGATGCGCGAAACTTGCGTGACGAGAATTTCGTTGGCGGCGATTTTGTGGTGCCTGCGGAATAGGGTTCGGGCGTTGGTGGGCGCGTCGAGGAAGGTGTCCACTTCCATGCCGCTATAGATCGTCGAGAACTGCTCCGCCCGGCCGATGCCTGCGGCGAGGGTCTGTGCGCTCATGGCGTCGGCGACGCAGACGATGTGGTCGCAATGTTTTGCGGCCGACTTTTCCAGCGACGTAAATAAGTAGTTCTTCCATTTGGATTGATAGCGGAAAAATGGCAGCCCGTGGATCGTGTGGACGATTTTCATCCCGCGCAGCTCCGCCCGGCGGCGCAGGCGGCTGGCGACGAACCGTCCCAGTATGCCTGCCTTGGACGAGTGGGTGTGGACGATGTCAGGCCGCAACTCCAGCAGCAGTTTCTGCAACGCGCGCGCAGCTTTCATGTCGCGCCATGCCGAAATCTCGCGTCGCATCGTGGGCACTTCGATCACGCGATAGCCCCCCGCGCGAGCCCGGGAAAGCAGCTCGCCTTCGGGCCCAAGGGCCGGGCCAGTAATCAGCGTGACCTCGTGGCCGGCGGCGTGTTGGGCCTCGCAGCTCAGGATCGTGTTCTCCTGCGCTCCGCCGAGAATCAGCCGCGTGATGATGTGACAAATCCGCATGAGCGAATCATACCTCAAACCTGCGGACACTGCAAAATTCATTCCTCGTTTGTGAGAAAGAAAGTGTGGTGTAATTCCGAAAAAGCAATCGCCTTATGGGCCGCGTGTGGTAGAATTATGTCATAAGGCGCATCGGGCGCGAGTTGTTTGCGCAGGATGCGATGGTGAGCGTTTGGCGTTGGGGCCATGCCCCGCAGCAACAGGAGAGTGGACATGAAACGTGCAACATGGATACTGAGTTTGGCGGCGTTGATGATGGTGGCTGGATGTGGGATGCCCGGAGCGGGGACTACGGCCAAGGAAACGCTGACGAATCTCGCCGCGGCATTGGAACTGGGAGATGGCGCGGCCGTCGCAAATTGCTTCAAGGCCTCCGACGCTGGCAAAAAACTGCTCGCCCAGATCGGCGAATCGACGTCGGTGATGAAGAGCTATGCCGCGAAGATGACGGCCGTCTATGGAGATAAGGTTGTTCTTGAGCGCGACCAGTTTCTCTCGATGATTGAGAATGTGTCCAAGGCGACGTTTACTCCCATCGGCGACACCAAGGCCACCGCGATCGTATCCGGCTGGCCGGGCGTGATTGCGTTGGAGAAAAACCCCACGACGCTGCTGTGGGAAATCGATGATCCATATTTCAAGACCATGACCGAAGAGCAGTTCGCCGCCAAGTCCAAGCCTGCAGCCGCGCACCTTGCGGCCGTTCAGGCGACCATGCCAGACATCGGCAAAGAGGGCGTGGAGTACGACACGATTCTCCAAACCATTGCGGCCAGGACGAAGGAAAATCTTACCGCCCCCGCGCCGCCCGCAGCGCCTCACCCCGCCGAGCCGGACCACCGCACCGAAGTGGACCACCCCGCCGCGCCATCGCATCCTGTGGGTCTGCCGGACTTGCCCAAGCCTCCCGCGGATTTGCCGGACCTTCCCAAACCGCCCGCAAGGTCGACGGTCAAGCTTCCGCCGATGCCGCCCGAGCCGCTGGACCCCGCAGGTCACGGCCGGCTGCCCTCCGTTCCCCGGCCGACGTTCGTCGATACCTCCACGCCCAAGGCCACGATCCAAAGCCTCGCTACAGCGATCGAACAGGGAGATGGGCCCGCGTTGGTCCGATTGTACAAGACCAACGAGCAGGGCCGTAAAGCCCTTTTGGGGATGGCCTCGGGGGTGAAAGCGATGATTGATTTTTCGGTCGCCATGAAAAGCGCCTACGGCACGCAGGGCGGGAACGTCTTCGGGACCGATGGGCCGTTTGCCCTGGTTGCCAATGTCGACCAAGTTACAATTACGGACAACGGGACCACCGCCACTGCGATGATCCCCGGCGACCGCACGCCAACGGTCCTCGTGAAGGAAAACAACCAATGGCTGGTGGTGGATCAAGGCCTCGACAAGACCTCTGCGGCCGAGCTGACGAAACTCCTCAGTAACTTCAAACTTCTCCAGACCGCCATTACCAAAGTGACCCCAGAAATTGGGGCGCCTGGCTCGACGATCGCAAGCATCATGACCAAGCTGCAACAGGAACTTCGCGGCGGAAACTAGGCCGCGGGGGCTTGGGAGTGTGAAGAAATTTGAAATTTCCAATGGCCGTGTATGGCGGCTTTGGGGTAGAATCTCTCTCTGGAGACGTTGGTTTGCAGAGGGAGATTTTTCTGTCCTGTTGCGGCCTGCGTGTTGAGACACATGCCCGGGCCTCGGCCCCATAGCGAAGGAGAATCGCAGTGAAACGGATCGTGTTGCAACTGTTGATCGTATTGAGCGCGTCATTGGCGTTGGCGCAGCCCGCCGAGGATGCCAAGGCCGTCGCCGCCGTTCGCGCGGTGCTCGCCAAGGTCGAAAAGGCGATTCGCGCCGGAGATGTCAAAACGCTCCAGGCCTGTTACAAGACCAACGCCCAAGGTGCGCGGGCGCTGGCGATCATGACGCCCGTGACGAAACAAATTGTCGACTACATCGAAGCGATGGACGCAGCGTATGGCAAGGGGTCGGCCAAGATGTTTCTGGTCGGCGACAATCCCAAAACATGGCTGGACAATCTCTCCAAGGCGAAGATTGAGATCGACGGCGACACCGCGACCGTGACCATTCTCGACAAACAAGAGGCCAAGACGCTGGTTCGCGAGAAGGGCACATGGAAGATGGCGGATCCACTCGTCCTCTCTCCCGCCAAGGTCGACGTGGATAAGATGGAACGGGAGTTTTCAGCCATGGGCGTAGCGATCCAAAGTGTGAAGGGACGAATTGGCAAGCCCGGCGAGACGGTCAAGACGATCGAAACCCGACTGCTCGCCAGGAATGAGCTGGAACTTCAGGCCGCGCCCAAAGCCGCCGCAAACAAGCAAGCCCAACCCGCCCCGGCGCCTACTGTGCCGCTCACCAAACCTCGCCTCCCCAAACCCGGTGAGGTCACCGAGCGCGCGACAACGACGCCGGGACTCAAGCCGGTCTACACTGGCCCGATTGGCGCGATTCAGCGCTCCATCGATGCCACCCGCGCGGGCGACGTGGAGGAGCTTTTGGCGTGTCACAAGACCAACGAGGCTGGCAAGCGCATCCTCAAAGCGTATGCGCCGATGATGAAGGTGATGGCGGAAGTTGACGACAAGCTGGTCGCGTCCTATGGCAAAGACGCTCCCAAATTGTTTAACGGGGGGTTCCCGGGGCAGATGGAGCGCAACCTCGGCAAGGCCACGGCTGTCATCAAGGGCGACAAGGCAACGGTAACGATTCCCGGGGAGGACGACCCGACCGAGCTGGTCAGGGAAAACGGGAAATGGCTGATTGTGGATGAGGCCTTTAGCGACGAGAACGGGGAGGGGGACATGATGATCCGGGTGGTTCCGCGGATAACGGAGGCGTTGAAAAAGCAGCTTCCCCTCATTGGTCAGCCTGGCGTTTCGGCCCAAGCGGCCAAGAGGATGATCGAAGCGGCTGCGATGTCTGCTATAGGCATGGACATGTAGTATGAAATTCTGGAGGCATGAACCGATGAACCGAATGATGACATTGATGACACTGACGGAGTAGGTTCTGGACAATCAGCGAAGACATAAAAAAGAGCAGCCCAATGGGTTGCTCTTTTTGTGAAGTGATGCGGTGTGTTATTCGGCCGGTGCGTCTTGGGGTTCTTCGGTTGGGGCGTCGTCGGTGATTGGGCGCAGCAGCGGGAAGAGCACCACGTCGCGGATCGACTGGCTGTCGGTCAGCAGCATGACCATGCGGTCGATGCCGATGCCCATGCCGCCGGCGGGGGGCATGCCGTGCTCGAGCGCGGTGATGAAGTCCTCGTCCATCACGCGCATCGTCTCGTCCTCTTCGCCCTTGAGCTGTCCGGCGAGGTTGGCCTGCTGGATCTCGGGGTCGTTGAGTTCGGTATAGGCGTTGGCGAGTTCCATGTTCGCAGCGAACAGCTCGAAGCGCAGTGCGATGTCGGGGTTGTTGGGGTCGCGGCGCGTCAGCGGGCAAATCGCCGCGGGATAGTCGCACACGAACGTCGGCTGGACGAGGTGGTCCTCGACGGTGGCCTCGAACACTTCATTGATGACGACGGCGTCGTCGAGTTTTTCTTCTTCGATGTGCAGCTCGCGGGCCTTGGCGCGGACGGCCGGAACGTCGTCCATCGACACGCCGGCGTGCTCTTGCAGCAGGTCGGCATATTTCGCGCGCGTCCACGGCCTTGCGAAGTCCAGCAGGATCTCGCCGTAGGATAGCACGAGCCCGCCCGCTTCGCACGCAGCGGCAGCCTTGGCGAGCGGCGACTCGGGGAACGCGGCCGTCTCTTCGGCATGACGCGCCATGCGCTTGTCATGTTCCGCCTGTTTTTCTTCGTCGCTCAGCGGCGAACGTTTGTTGTTGAGTACGCGCTGTGCATCGGTTTCGATCTGCGCGATCTCCGTGAGTTTGCGGTCGCGCTGGGCGATCAGAGCGGGCTTGGAGATTTTCTCGGCCGCGTCGCAGAACAGATCTTCGGCGATCTCCATCATCACGTTGTAGTCCGCGTACGCTTCATAGAGTTCCATCATCGTGAACTCGGGATTGTGCGAGGTGTCGACGCCTTCGTTGCGGAAGTTGCGGTTGATCTCGAACACGCGCTCCATGCCGCCGACCAGCAGCCGCTTGAGGTACAGCTCGGGGCTGATTCGCATGAACAGGTCGCAGTCGAAGGTGTTGTGGTGGGTGACGAAGGGCCTCGCCGCCGCGCCGCCGTAGATCGATTGCATCATCGGCGTTTCGACTTCCATGTACCGCCGCCCGCGGAGGGTTTCGCGGATGAGGTCGATGATTTCGATGCGCTTTTTGAACGTCGCCATTGAGTCGGGGTTCGTCATCAGGTCGAGGTAGCGTTGGCGGTAGCGGATTTCGACGTCGCTCAGGCCGTGGAACTTTTCGGGCATCGGCCGTAGCGATTTGCTGAGCATCGTCAGCGAGGTCGCCCAGATCGTCAGCTCGCCGGTGCGCGTGCGGTGGATCGGCCCGTCGGCACCAACGATGTCACCGAGGTCGAGATTCTTCGCGAGTGCCCAGGTGGTTTCGTCGAGGATGTTTTTGCGCAGTGCGATCTGGATTTGACCGGATGAGTCGCGCAGGGTGGCGAACATCATCTTGCCCATGTCGCGGAAGAGGACGATCCGGCCGGCCGCACGGGCCGACTGGCTGCCTTCTTCGGCGTCTTCGATAAAACCAGCCTTGATCTCGGCCGCAGGTTCGACGTTGTCATAGCGCCAGCCGCGCGGGTCGAGACCCAGCTCGTCAATGGCTTGCATTTTCTTCTGACGATCTTCTTGGACTTTACTCAGCATGGGATTTTCCTTATTCTATAGGGGCGCGGCGGCTTGTGGGGCCCGCGCGGAATTTTCGAAAAATGCAGGCGGGAAGTATACCCCAAACCCCGCCAATGGGCAAGCACGAACCTGCGAACAAAGGATGACGACCATGGCCGAGAACGACTTACTGGATTTGGACATGCCGCTCGACAGTGAGAATGAATATCGTCCCGCAATGAAGCCTGACGCGCCGAATGGCGATGTGCCCAGCGAGTCTCGGCCCGTGGGCCATGAGCGTCTTGCGAGACTCGAACCGCCGCCGCGCTGCGTTCCGCTTTTGGCGCGGCTGACGATGCGGCTCGGCGGGGGGACTCTCGGGATGTTCGGCTGGGTCTTCTTTGGCTTTAGCATGATTTTCATTTGGGCGTTCGCGCCGAATATTGATTACACCAGCTGGACGAAAACCTGGACGCCCGCCAAGGGAGAAATCGTTGCGCTGTCGAAGACCAACATGTCCGTCGGCGGCGGCGATCACCGCGAGGGCACGCCCGTGTATGAATATGTCATTCGGCACACCACCCCAGCCGGCAAGGTGATCCGGCAGGCGAGCTATCGCACCGGCGCGCCGGCGAAATTGCGTAAGGGGTATGACACGGCGCTCCAAAATGGAAAGGACGAGTACGTTCCGCCCAAGCCGATTCCGACGGGGATCGAACGCTCCGGCGACGAGATTCGCATTGCGGGCGGGCGCACGGCGATGATGGGAGTGGAGCTGTGCTTTGTTTTCCTGTTCCCGGTCGTGGGGCTGGGGCTGATTCTGGGTGCGGCCTGGCGCGGCCCCAAACGCATCCGCCTGCTGCGCGACGGCATTGCCGCAAGCGCGACGCTGAAGTCCAAAGAAGCCACCAGCACGCGCGTCAACAACTGCACGGTTTACAAATACACCTTCGAGTTCACCTCTCGCGATGGCACCGCTCACCGCGTTACGGCCAAGACGTACAGGACCAACACCCTCGGCGACGAAGCGTTTGAGCCCGTGCTGTACGATCCGTATTTTCCGAATGAAGCGGTTCTGCTCGACGCGCTGCCGATGAAAATTCGCCTTGATGAAATGGGTCGCCTGCGCGTGCCATCCTATAAGATCGGCGGGGCGCTTTTGCCGCTGGCGGTCCTCGGCGGCCACGGCCTCTATGCGCTTCACCATTTCGGACTGCTCTAGCAAACAGGGAACAAAAGAAGGGCGAACCATAGTTTGCCCCTACAATACACAACACGAATACAGAGAAACACGATGATTGAATTTACCAACAAGACGGTGGTGGTCACGGGCGGCGGAAGCGGCATTGGTTTTGCCTGCGCGCGGGCGTTCGCGTCGGCCGGGGCGACGGTGGTGCTGGCGGGGCGACGGGCCGAGGTGCTCGAAAATGCTGCGACGACGCTTAACGACGAACTCGGCCGGGAGTGCGCGATTGCGATCCCCGCGGACGTGACGGACGAGTCGGCCGTAGCGAATCTTTTTGTGACCGCCGTCGAACGCACCGGCCGCGTGGACGTGCTGATCAATTCTCACGGCACGGGCGGTAGCGGCAACTTTCTCGTGGACATGGACGCGGCCACCTTCCGCGCCACGCTCGATACGAATCTCACCGGGGTGTTCCTCGCGATGCGCGGCGCGCTGAATCAGATGCGCGAGCAGTCCGCCGGCGTGATCGTGAACATCGCGTCGATGGCGGGCCGGCGGATCAGCAATTCGGGCATGGGCGATTATGTCGCGAGCAAGCACGGCGTGGTCGGCCTGACGATGCAGGCGGCCGCCGAGGCGGCGCAGTGGAACACCCGCGTGGTCGCGATTTGCCCCGGCACGGTGCTGACGGAAATGATTCAAATTGCCCGCGGCCAGAATGCTGGCGAAAAACTCGCGAAGGAAATTCCCCTCGGCGAAGTTGCACTGCCCGAAGACGTCGCGAACCTTGCGCTGTTTCTCGCGTCGGACCTCGCGGGCAAGATCACGGGCACAGCCATCGACATCGATGGCGGGCAGTGGTTGCCGGTGCACACGGACTATGCCAAGTGGGTCCGCCGCCGAAATTTGATGAATCAAATGTGACGAACTTCTCTTAAGCGTAGTTTTTTTCAGGCTTTGGGCGATCGGGAGCATAAAACAGGAAGATTGAGAGAAAAAAGCGAAAAATTGCGGCCGGATCCTCGAATTTCACTTGTCCTGTGAAACTTCTATATATATGATGGGGTAGAAGAAATAGAAAGGTTTCGCTCGGCGTGACGGTCACGCTTGGGGAAGCCAATATCCACTTGAGGCCTTTGTCTTGAGGATGCGATGCATTGCGAGTGAAAGCTGTACCCGCAATGATCCATACCCATAGGATCTCGCGATTCATCGCAGAGACGCATGGGGCCTGAAAGGAGCTTGCGATGAAACGCAGGAAAGCATTTACCCTGATCGAGTTGCTCGTTGTGATCTCGATTATCCTGGTGCTTGTCACGATTCTGGTTCCCATCATCGGGACCGCTCAGCGCCGCGCACGGCAAATGCAGTGTGCGACGAATCTTCGTGGCATCGGCTCGGCCTTGGGCGTCTACACAACCAGCGGCGGCAACCAGGGCTACCCGTTCATCCAGAACAAGAAGGACATGGTCCCCACTGCAGAAATGCAGGATCTGATGGGCGAGACGGAGTTCAAGCAGCTCCTCAAGAAAGAGGATGAGAAGAACGTCCACATTATCGATAACTTGCTGCTGTTGGTGCAACGCGAATACCTGGACAACTGGTCGATTTTCCGTTGCCCGTCGACGTCAGGCAACGTTCTGGACCGTGACGACGATGAGACCTACGGGTTCTACGACAAGGCCAATGACGAATATTATATCGACTATGCGATGCACAATGGCTACAAGTACGGCGGCGACGGGAAGTACAACACCGCGTCGTTTGGTGTCGGCATGAAGGTTATGCCAATCCTCGCTGACCAGCCCGGCGAGAGCCTGAAAGAATTTGTGCGCCACAGTGATGTCGCCGAAGCCGAAGTGGACGATGGCAATGAAGGCGCTGGGTACAACCACGGCCAAGACATTGTGAACTGTCTCTATCCGGGTGCCACCGTCAAAGCCCAGTCGAAGGTCTACTGTGGTCTGAAGGACAACAACATTTATGCGCGTGACATCGATAGCAGCGGTAAGGTTGAAGTTCCTGTCGAGAGCAGGACGACTACAGAAGTATCGTTTCCCACGGGCAACGAAAAGATCTTGAAGAAGAGCGATAGCGTGTTGATCCCTGCTAACATCAACGATCGTTGAGTCTAGCTACGATCAAGTTTTGATACACAAAAAACCCACTGCATGCAGTGGGTTTTTTTTATGGTCTGATGGTGAATGGCCGGTGGAGGAGTTGCGTGGCTATTTCGCGGTTTCCAGTGCGCGCTGAACCTCCAGGCCCTGGCGGATGGGCTGGGGGTCGTGGACGCGGAAGATCGTCGCGCCCTGGCGGTAGGTCGCAAGGCACGCAGCGAGAGTGCCGCCGACGCGCTGTTGGGCCGGGGCGGGGGCGATGTCGTCGATGAACCGTTTGCGGCTTGGGCCGATCAGGAGGACGGTGTCCCGCGGGGCCCAGTCGTTGACGCGGGCCAGCAGCGCGAGATTGTGTTCGAGGGTTTTGCCAAAGCCAATGCCGGGGTCAAGAATGCAGTGCTCGCGCGGGATGCCGGCGCCATGGGCGGCGGCGAGGCGCTCGGTGAAGAACGCAGCCACCTCAGCCGTGACGTCGTCATAGTGCGGCGCGGCCTGCATCGTTCCGGGCTGGCCTTGCATGTGCATCAGGCAGATCGGTGCATTGCGGCTCGCCGCGAGCGGGAGCATGGCCGGGTCGTCGCGCCCGGCAGAGACGTCGTTGAGAATGTGCGCGCCCGCGTCGAGGGCGAACGAGGCCACGGGCGCAAGGGTGGTGTCGATGCTGATGACAACCCCCAGCTCGCAGACGGCTGGAAGGATGTCGCGGAGGCGCTGGATTTGGGTTTCGGCATCGACGCGCTGGCTGCCCGGGCGGGTGGATTCGGCACCGAGGTCCAGAATGTCGCAGCCCGCTTCGACCAGTGCTTTCGCCTGGGCGAGAGCGTCGGCGGGGGAACAAAATTGCCCGCCATCGGAAAAGCTGTCGGGGGTCACGTTGAGGACACCCATGACGACAGGCTGGCGGGTGCGGCGGCTTTGGAGGATGGCGTCGAGCGAGAGGCCCATGGTTAGCCCTTCATGCGGCGGACGAATTCGGCGTAGTCTTCGGGGGTGTCGATGCCGCCGCCGTCATAGTCGACTACGTCGATGGCGATGTCGTAGCCCGCTTCGAGTACGCGCAGTTGTTCGAGGCATTCGATCTGTTCGAGCGTTCCGGCCGGGAGGGTGGTGAAGGTCTGCAGGAAGCCCGCGCGGTAGCCGTACATGCCGATGTGGAGGAAGTGCGAGCCGGGGTGTGTTGCGTCGCGGTCGTGGGGGATTTTCGCGCGCGAAAAATAGAGCGCCTTGTGGGCGGGAGTGAACACGGCTTTGACTTTGTTGGGATCGGCGGCCTGGTCGTCGGGGAGCGGGGTGGCGAGCGTGGCCATCGGCGCGTCGGTGGTTTCAAGCAGGTCGATCAATCGCAGTACGAGCTCTGCGGGAATGTCGGGTTCGTCGCCCTGGACGTTTACAACGATGTCGTCGTCGGCGAACCCAAGCGTGGCGGCGGCCTCGGCGAGGCGGTCGGTGCCCGAGGCATGGTCGACGCGGGTCATTACGGCCTGGTAGCCTGCGGCGGTGACGACGTCGGCAATGCGTTGATCGTCGGTGGCGACGGTGACGGAATCCACACCGTCAATGGCGAGGACATTCTCGACGACGTGAAGGATGAGGCACTGCCCGGTTTCGGCCAATAGGGGTTTGGCGGGCAGGCGGCTTGAAGCGTACCGCGCAGGGATCAGAATGTGTGTAGCCATGGGGTCAGTCCGCCGATTGGAACAGTTTGTCTTTGAGGGGCAGCCAGTGGGCGTTGAGATCCTTGGATTCTTCGCCCGTGAGATATTTGTTGAGCTGCTCGAAGGAGATATCGGTCCGGTCGCCGCGGCGGGTAAGGATCAGGATCCGGTTTTCACCGAGGGCCTTGCAGTTGGGCGCAATCAGGAGAATCTGATTGTGAAACTTCCTGTAGTTGTTGGTGACGACCGGCTTGGCGTAGAGGTAGCCTACGGATTTGCCTTCGAGGATGGGCGAGGTGAGGCTGTCGGCATCGATCCATCCGCGCTTGACGAGCTCTTCGAGGGTGTCGGGCATGTTGTTGAAGTTTCGCTCGAACGCATTGTAGATGGAGCTCATCTTATTGCCTGCTTGTTGGATGCGTTTCAAATTGGCAATGCTCTCGCGGTGTTTGATGATCGTCGGGACGATACACGCGGTGGCGATGAGCCCGCCGGAGAGCGCGATGGCGATGAGTGGAATCGTACAGATGCGGAGGACCTGATTGATTTTGACTTTTTGGTGGAGGCACGAAAAGGTCATCACGCCGATGGCATAAAACAGGATAGGAGCGAGGAGGGCGACAAGAACCAAGATGCCCGTAGAGCGGGATTTGGTCACGAGGAACAGGAGAGGTGCCACACCCAGCGCTCCGCCCACGCCGCCGCAGAGCAGACTGGCGATGAGGCCTTCGGAGAAGGGGGTTCGTCGTTTGGTGGAAAATTTGACCAGACCCTGCTGGAAGAGGTATCCGCCCAAGACGAGCCAGAGGATGGGGAAGACCCCAAGGATCAGGGGAATATGCCATGGTTTGATGAAATCGGACAAGAAAATCTCCTCGGGTATCTGTCGGGTCGAATTGCGTGTGAATTGATCCTATTTTGTACCGGAAAACGGCCTCTTTCGCAACTGAAAAGTCCTCTGGGCGCGCCGGTCTAGCCTGAATGGCCCGCAAGGGCGACGACGAGATTCCAGATCATATGGGTCGCAATGGCGACGCCCAGGCCCCGCCAGAGGTAGATCACCCCAAACCAGATTCCCGCAACGAGGAGAAACAGGAAGTACACCTCGTCGAAGGGCTTTGTGGAAAAGGGCTCGAAATGGGCGCGGGCAAACAGGAAGGTCGACAGGAGGAGGGCGGTCCCTTGGGCGTGTAATTTTTTCACATGCAAGACGTCGATCAGGAGCAGGCCCAGCAGAGACATCAGGACGGCGCGGAAGAGAAATTCTTCATAGACGCTCGCGCCGATGTAGTTGATGCAGTTGGTGATGAAGACCGGGGTGGGCGGAGTGGTTGCGGCGGTGAATTGGGACGTGACCCAGAGAACCGGCAACAGCGGCAGCCAGAGAGTGGCCCCTTCGAGAATCATGCCCAGTTGAATGCCGATGGAATAGCAGAACCGATCTCTGCGGAGAGCGTGCTGGAAGATCAGCGTGGTGACAATCAGAAGCGACGGCAAAAACGCCATGGGGGCGTGCCAGCTCGCAAACAGAAGTTTGAAGTGGTAGGGCACCGCGAGGGTGTCGGCGTAGATCAGCGTTCCGATGTGATAGATCAGAAGCAGCGGGACAATCAGGAGCAGCTGCTGGATGGGGTTGTGGATGAGCTTCTCGTAGGGCTGGTGCGGGATTTCGTGTTGGGTGGGATGTGGGGTCATGGCAGGAGGGGCTCGAAGCGAAGGTAGGGGCGAAGTCGCTGGAGGGTCTTGGGGCCGATGCCGCGGACGGCGAGAAGGTCTTCGGCGCAGGTGAGGGGGTTGCCCTGTGCGGCGCGGGCCTGGCGATAGCGGAGGATGGCATTGGCGAGAGAGCGCCCAAGGGTGGGCAGCGCGGCGAGTTCCGATGCGCTGGCGGTGTGGATCGAGAGTGTCGAATCCAGCTCGCCAAGGCGGTCCGCGGCGGGGTCGGCGGGGTCGATTTCAATGTGGCGATTCCACAGGCACTGCGACGCGGCGATCCCGGCACCGACGAGGAGGGCGAGCAGGACAAACTGCACCGGCCGAAGGGTGATGTCAAGTTTCCAGCCGCGCATCAGGACGTCTCGGCAGGCGGCGCACTCGCGTCGGGCGCAGAGGGTGTGGCGGGAAGGGGGATGGTTTGATGTGTGCGGGTGGCCTCGGCAATTCCAAGGAACTCGTGGTAGGCGGCCTTGGTCTGGAGGTGCGCGTCGGTGAGTCCGCCGTGGGGAATGCGCCCGTGGGACACGTCGGCCAGCCGTCCCCAGGTGAGGGTCTCGACGGCGAAGCGGCTGCGCGCGATGCGAACCACCGACGCCAGCCAGTCGGCCTGACGAGCTGCACTGTGGGGCTGGTGCCATTGGCCCGCAGGCGTGATGGGCATGCGCCCTTTCCACAGGTCCGACGTGTCGGGCTCGTTGGACGAGGGGATCCCGAACGCGGTGACGTGGATGGGTTTTCCGGCCGCCTGAAGCGTGTCGAAGAGCGAGGCGATTTGGCCGAGGTCACGGATGAAGTGCCCGTCGGTGGGCATGCCGAGTGCGAGCTCGATGCCGATGCCGTCGACCTTCAGCTCGGCCCCTTGGGCGATGAGATCGACGATTTGGCGCGCGGGGATGCTTCGCGCATTGCGTGCGGAGTATTCTCCCCAGGCGATGGGCAGGTTGAGCATAATTTTGGCGTCGGGGTCGAGGCGGTGGACCAGGGCGCAGGATTGCTGGAGGAGTTCGATCAGCTCTTCGAAGGGGAGTTGGTAGTGGTTGACTTCCAGGCCGCTGGAGATGATCCACCAGTCGACTTTTTCGCTATAGCGTTCGACGAGGCGCTGGATGTGAGCGTAGCACAATCGCTTGAGTGTTTCGATGTCGCCCTTCCACACTTCGAGCCATTTGGGCGTGTCTTCGGGCGCGAACCCGATCAGCGGCCCGGCGATGACGGTCTTTTTTTCGCGGGAGGCATAGTTGATCCACTCGTCGGTTTCGCCCGTGGAGTGGACGCGTTCTTTGGGTTCGCACTGGCGCCATGTCATGGGGATGTAGATCGCATCGACGTCGCCCAGCAGCGGGCGCACCATCGACGGGCGGATGCTGGGTTCGATCCGGACGCCGAATTGGGGCGTTTCCAGTTTCAGTGCGCATCGTTTTTGCCAGAGCAGGTCGGCATGAAGGAGGGTCGCTTTTTCGGTCAGCTCCAGCGCGGTGTCCAGAAGCGCCTGGGCTTTCTTGGCGGCCGCGGGGCGGTCGGTGAGCGTGAGCGCGAGGACCTCACCAAAGGAGTGCATGAGGATGCGGAATTCTTCGTTGATGGCCTCGGCCTGGGGATTGTCCAGATCGAACAGGGACCATTCTTCGCGCTTGCGGAAAAATTGGGCGATCTGGTTGCGGAGGAGTTCGACGTCGAGAATGTAGGGCTTGGGCGATTCGGGCAGACGCGTGGTCCCCAACAGCAACGTGCCGCTTTTGCCGGTGGGGTGGACCACCTTCAGCCCCGCCGGGCCGGCTGCGGCCTTCATGCACGAGAGCTGCTTGCCGCACGAAACGATGTCGGCCTGGATGGGGACGTTTTCAAACCCAAACAGGTACGCGCCGTTGAGGTTGAAGTCGGTGCGTTTTTCGCCTTCCTGAAATGTTTCGAAGCGTAGCATTGGTAGTGTGTATCCTCAGGCAATTGTGATCGTTGAAAATGTTTCAAAGCGTAGCATTGGTATTGTGTATCCTCAGGCAATTGTGATCGTTGAAAATGTTTCAAAGCGTGGCATTGGTATTGTGTATCCTCAGGCAATTGTGGCCGTTGAAAATGTTTCAAAGCGTAGCATTGATGGTCTGTATTGTACCGTTCGGCTACTCTGGGAGCAAGGCAGAGTCCTTCGGGATTTTTGTTTTCTCTGCGGGGGCATGAAAATCTGAAAAAAAGGCTTGCAAACAAATGCGATGCGTGTATAATTCCTCGCCTCAACGTGAATACTCACGCAGAAAGGACAGACTTATGCCTCGCGTATGCCAATTTACCGGAAAAAAGACCACAGCCGGCGGAAACAAGAACTACCGCGGTCGTGCCAAATATCTCGGCGGTGTCGGTAAGCGTATTACCAGCCGCAACAAACGCACCTTTAAGGCCAACATGCAGCGTGTCCGCGCAGTCATCGACGGCCAGGTCTGCCGCATTAACGTGTCGGCCAAGGCCATCAAGATGGGCCTCGTTGTCAAGCCCCTCAAACGGGACTGGACGCCCGAAACCGACGCCTAAGCGTTGGCGGAATTGAAAATTCAAGCGCGGCTGGGCTTGCCTGGCCGCGTTTTTCCATGCGCAACGCAATGTGCCCCCCGCCCGAAGACGTTCTTCTCTTTTTAGTGGTTGACAGGATCGGATTGCTGGGGTATACAGGGTCCAATGCTTGGCGATGGATCGCTGAGACACGACCGAACCAAGGCCGCGAGGCCATGAAGAGAGACAGGACTATGACGAAATCTGCTCCCGCGCCCGCAATTGAGGCGATTGATATTCAGGACGGGATTCCCGATCGCGCCGCGTCGTCCGACCGATGGCGTGTCGCCAAAGTGGTGGGGATCTATCTGGCATGGATCGGCGTGTTGGCGTACATGTTGCTGGGCGGATTACCAGAATCGCCGGTATTGCCGAAATAGGGATGATGCATTATTCACGAATTTCAGTTTGTTTGGTCTGGTGCCTGATTGGCGTGAGCCTTGTGGGTGGGATGGCCGGGTGTGAAGACCCCGTCGCCGATTTGCCTGCGACTCCTACGTCGACGGGCATGACGATGATCCAGCTCGCGAATCTTCTGTCGATGACGCTGTCGGAGTCGGATGCGAATCGGGCGGTTCTCGTCGGCGGGGCCAATCGTGTCGTGATTCGTCGCACTCCGCTTCCGCGGGTGTTTGTCAACGGTCAACGCGTTGTCGCTGCCGGGGCGATCTCAGACCGCAACGGGATGTTGACGGTTGGGTTTGCCCTCAGCGATGCCATTCGCGAGACCTTGCCGAAGGAATCGGCGATGACGGATCCGTGGGTGAGCATCAGCGACAAACCGACCCAGCCGCTGGTCGTGCTCGATCCCGCTCACGGCGGCGTCGATGCCGGAAGTGTCGCGCCCGGGCTGTGGATGGAGAAGCAGGTGACCTTGGCGATCGCGATGGAGGCGGCCAAGTTGTTGCGTACGAAACAGGTTGACGTTTTGCTGACGCGCAATGGCGATGTGTATCGCTCGATTAATACGCGCGGAGAGTGGATTCGCGCACGCCAGCCCGCGCTGGTGGTGACGCTGCATACAAATATGGGCACGGCCGGGGGTGCAGTGTACTATCCCCGTCGCTGTGATGACGATTCGCCGAGCTATTTTCTTGCGGCCAACCTCGCCAAGCGCCTCGGCCATACCTCCGCCGCGCGCGTCAACGACCCCGCCCAGCATACCTATCACGGGACGCTGATCGAGAAGGTGTCTCCCGCGGCCGCGCTGATCGATCTCGGATCGAGCCGAGACGAAGCCGACGCCACCCGCCTCGGTAGCAGCCAAGGGAAATTGGCCGCCGCCAAGGCCATCACCGACGCCATCGCCGCCTACCTCGCCGCCGACGATAATCTGTAGTGCTTTTCATTGACAGACTGGGGTTGTGCGGATACAATGCCGCCCGCTGATTTGGGTGCTCGTTGAAACAATCGATTGTTTCAAACCGCATAGAAAAATGCCGCCCGCTTTCTATACTAGAAGACACGCTTTGGCGTGATTCCCAGACAATTCCCCGAAGACTCCCCTGAAAGGACTCTCATGACCGACTACAAGATTAAAGATATCGGCCTCGCTGAATTTGGCCGCAAGGAACTTGGCATCGCCGAGAAGGAAATGCCCGGCCTGATGGCGACCCGCGCGAAATATGGCGCGTCCCAGCCCCTCGCCGGCCTGAAGATCATGGGCAGCTTGCACATGACGACCCAGACGGCCGTGCTCATCGAAACGCTCGTCGCGCTCGGCGCGGACGTGCGCTGGTGCAGCTGCAACATTTTCTCCACCCAGGACCACGCGGCTGCGGCCATCGCTGCGACCGGCGTGCCGGTCTTCGCGTGGAAGGGCGAAACCCTCGAAGAATATTGGGACTGCACCTACGCAGCCCTGACCTGGCCCGACGGCTCCGGCCCGGACCAGATCGTCGATGACGGCGGCGACGCAACGCTGCTGATTCACCGCGGCCTCGCGGCAGAGTCCGATGCTTCGATCCTCGACGAGCCCACCGACAACCTCGAACTGCAGTGCATCAACGCGCTGCTGAAGAAGGTCGCGGCCGAAGATGCTGGCCACTGGGCCAAGGTCGCCCCCGCCATCCGCGGCGTCAGCGAAGAAACCACCACCGGCGTCCACCGTCTGATTCAGATGGAAGAACGCGGCGAGCTGCTGTTCCAGGCGATCAACGTCAACGACTCGGTCACCAAGAGCAAGTTCGACAACGTGTACGGTTGCCGCCACTCGCTCGTCGACGCGATCAAGCGTGCGATGGACGTGCTGCTCTCGGGCAAGACCGCAATGGTCTGCGGCTTTGGCGACGTGGGCAAAGGCTCGGCTGAGTCGCTCGCGAACGAAAAATCCCGCGTCCTCGTCAGCGAAGTCGACCCCATCTGCGCCCTCCAGGCATGCATGGCCGGCTACCAGGTCTGCACCGTCGAAGACGCGCTGGCAACGGCTGACGTCTACGTCACCACGACCGGCAACAAGGACATCATCACGGCCGAGCACATGGCCGGCATGAAGGACCAGGCCATCGTCTGCAACATTGGCCACTTCGACAACGAAATCCAGGTCGCCGCCCTCGAAGCCATCCCCGGCATCGTCAAGGAAGAGATCAAGGACTTCGAATGCCCCGTCGATCGCTACACCTTCCCCGACGGCCACTCGATCTACCTGTTGGCCCAAGGCCGTCTGGTCAACCTCGGCTGCGCCACCGGCCACCCGAGCTTCGTGATGTCCAACAGCTTCACCAACCAGACCCTCGCGCAGATCGACATCGCCGAGAACCCCGACCGTCCGGTCGGCGTGTTCCGCCTCGAGAAGAAGCTCGACGAAGAAGTCGCGCGTCTGCACCTCGACCAGCTCGGCGCGAAGCTCACCGAGCTCAGCCAAGAGCAAGCCGACTACATCAGCGTTCCCGTCGACGGCCCGTACAAGCCCGAACACTACCGCTACTAAGCGAGCGCCATGGCCCCCACGTCGCGAAGCGGCGGACAGCCATGAGAACATCGATAAGAGACAATAGAAAAAGCCCGATGCAAATGCGTCGGGCTTTTTTGTGTTCATTATTGTAGGGGCATCCCTTGTTTGTTTTGTTTTTCGGTTTCCTTGTTTGTTTTGTCTGTGTCGTAGGGGCGAAAAATCTTTCGCCCAATCTTTCTGTGTCCTTTGTGTTGTTTTCCTCCCTCAGGGACGACATTCCGGGTTGTCTTTGTCGATAGCCCATTGAAGGGGATTGTTGGCGATGTAGTTGCGTGCTCTGACGAGTTCTTCCTGGTCGCGCAACACGCGGTCAAAATAATCGCGTTGCCAGATGGCTTGAATTGATGTGTGTTGTTTCGCCCATTTTGTCACACCGATTTTGAACCCTCGCACGATGGAACCGATGGTCCGCGACGGGGTTTTTGTCTCGGGTGGCCAAACCGGCGGAACATTGGGCGGCAGGGGAGGTTCCTGGCAGGAATCATCGAGAAAGAGAATTCCGTGCAAGTGATTGGGCATGACCACAAATGAATCAAGTCTGACATGTGGAAAATGGGAGGGGATTGTTTCCCAGCATTGCACCGCCGCATGGCCGAGTGGGTAGAGTTGCATTGTTTCCTGCCGGATTTGTCCGAAGATCGATTTCCGGTTTTCTGCACAGAGAGTGATGAAATAGGCCCCGGCGCGGGCATAGTCTTGGCCGCGGCGTCGGATGGAACGGCGGTGATGAATGTGAGGGTCAAATTCCATGGAGGCATTTAGTGTAAGACCAATTCAGTAAAATAACTACAGAAAGGTTTTCCATAAGTAATTTTATCTTTGCATTGTTTTGTAGTGGCATCCCTTGTGGATGCCGTAGGGGAATCCCTTGTTTGTTTTGTTTTGCGGTTTCTTTGTTTGTTTTGTCTGTGTCGTAGGGGCGAAAAATCTTTCGCCCAAATGTGTTTGGGTTTGTGTTGTGTAAATTGGTGTCACATCCAGCGCACAGAGGGGGGGATAGAAAAAGGGTGCAGAAGAAGGAACAACGAAAACGGATTGGGCGAAAGATTTTTCGCCCCTACGAAAAGAGATAAGGACAAGGACAAGGAAAGGGAAAAGGAAAAGGACAGGGAAAGGGACAAGGACAAGGACAAGGAAAGGGACAAGGAAAAGGATTGCGAAAAGAAATAACGAAAAGAGACATGGGGAAAGCCGCCGGGCGTTACAGTGCTTTGAGAAGTTGCGCGATGGTTTTTCCGGTGATTGGGTCGCGGAGTTTGGGCGCGATTTCGGCGAGAGGGCGCAGGACAAATTCACGCTCGGCCATGCGCGGGTGGGGCAGGGTGAGGATGGGCGTGTTGAGGATGCAGTCGTCGAAGAGGATTAGATCAAGGTCGCAGGTGCGCGGCCCGAATCGGATTTCGGTTTCGCGGCATCGGCCAAGTCGCCCTTCGATATTTTGCATCACCGCCAGCAGTTCTTGCGGCGCGAGGGTGGTCTCAATCAGCGCGGCCGCATTGTAATAGTTCGGCTGATCCTCCGGGCCGACGGCGTCGTCGTCGCTGCCGACCAGCACGGGCTCGGTCTCGATATACCCACTGACGGCGGTGACCCTGACAAAACGATGCTCGTCAAGCAGCTCCAGCGCGAGCGCAAGCGTCTCACGACGGGGCGACAAATTCGATCCAAGCGAAATGGCGGCGAGATGATCCATATCTCCATTTTCGGCCAAACACAGGCTCCAGCAAGAGGGTTTTGCAAAGTTTCCACGAAACAGGATCAAAATCGCGGAAAATGAAAGGGTGATTCGTGGAACTGTCCCTATGCTGTGAATGCGCTTAATTCGTTTGGTGGCAAGTGGTTATGGGCGAAAATAAACAGCTAGATTAGAATCTCTAATACCGCTATTAAAATAAATAAGAATAGTAAATACTTTACGAATCCGAAATCGTCCCTATAATACCGAAGCTATATCATAATGATCAGGTCTCTGCGGGCAGGGTGCGCGTGGGGAATCTGGAAAGGATCAGACCAATGACCGAGCGAAATCAATCGACGCCTCTTCGTCCCAAGGACCAAGGCCTTTACAGCCGCAGCAACGAGCACGACGCGTGCGGCGTGGGTGCGGTGGTGAACATCAACGGCGAAGCCAGCCACGACATTTTGGCCAAAGCCAACGAAGTCATCATGAACCTCCACCACCGCGGCGCGGCCGGGGCCGACAACGTCACTGGCGACGGCGGCGGGGTTCTCTTCCAGCTCTGCGACGATTTTTTCCGTCCCGTGCTCGCCGAACAGGGCGTCACGCTGCCGGACCACCAATACGGCGCGGGCGTGGTGTTCCTGCCCCAGGACGACGCGTTGCGCGCGCAGTGCGAATCGGCCATCGAAAAGGCGGCCGTGCACTATGGCCTGGGCGTGATCGCCTGGCGTGACGTGCCGACCGACAACAGCCTCCTCGGTGAGATCGCTCTCGCGGCCGAGCCCGTCATCCGCCAGGTCTTCGTCGATGGCAATGGCCTGGAGACGATGGCGCTCGAACGCAAGCTCTACGTCATCCGCCGCCGCGCCGAGCTGGACATCCGCACCGCGCTGCCCGAGGTCCTCGAAGACTTCTACATCAATACGCTCTCGTGCCGGACGATCCTCTATAAGGGGATGTTCATGGCGCACCAGCTGTTCCCGTACTTCCCGGACCTCAGCGACCCGCGCATGAAAACCGCGATGGCGCTCGTCCACCAGCGCTACAGCACGAACACTTTCCCGAACTGGAAGCTCGCTCAGCCGTTCCGCTTGGTCTGCCACAACGGCGAAATCAATACGCTGTCGGGCAACCGCCACCGCATGAAGATCCGCGAACCGTTCCTCGCGAGCGACGTGTTCGGCGACGACCTCGCCGACGCGATCCCCGTGCTGTATGACGAGCAAAGTGACTCGGCGAGCTTTGACCAGGCGCTGGAATTGCTGCTGCTCTCCGGCCGCAGCCTGCCGCACTCGCTGATGATGATGATGCCCGAAGCCTTCGGCGGCGCGTATCACATGAGTACCTACAAGCGCGCGTTCTACGAATATCACGCATCGATCATGGAGCCGTGGGACGGCCCGGCCGCGATGCTGTTTACCGATGGCACGGTCCTCGGTGGCACGCTCGACCGCAACGGCCTGCGCCCGTGCCGCTACACCGTCACCAAAGACGGCTTGGTGGTCCTCGGCAGTGAATCCGGCGTGATCGAGTTCCCCGCCGACCAGATCGTCAAGCGTGGCCGACTCCAGCCGGGCAAGATGTTCCTCGTGGACACCGAGCAAGGCCGCATCATCGACGACAACGAAATCAAGGGCAAGATCTCCCGCCAGGCACCGTATCGCCGGTGGCTCAACAAGAACAAGATCGAGCTGCGCGGACTGCTGGGCCCCTCCAAGGCCAGCACCCCCGACGCGGAGACCCTCGCGCAGAACCTCACCCTCTTCGGCTATACCCGCGAAGAGCTGAAGATGATTCAGATGCCGATGGCCGTCAACGGCCAAGAGCCGATTGGCTCGATGGGCAACGACGCGCCGCTGGCGGTTCTCAGTGACCAGCCCAAGGCGATGTTCAACTATTTCAAGCAGAAGTTCGCCCAGGTGACCAACCCGCCGATTGACCCGCTTCGCGAAGGGCTCGTGATGAGCCTGATGAGCTTCACCGGCAAGCAGCACAACTTGCTCACCGAGACCCCCGAGCACTGCCAGCAGCTCAAGCTCGCGCACCCGATTCTCACCAACAACGACATCGCGACGCTCAAGAATTCCGAGCATCCGGGCCTGAATGTCGTCACGATTGACATGACCTTCGACGCGACCGCCGCCGACCCCGCCGCGGCATTGCAGGCAGGGATCGACGCGATGCTCGCCTCGGCCGAGGCCGCCATCGCCGACGGCGCGAACATTCTGGTTCTCTCCGACCGCAACAGTTCCGAAACCCGCTGCCCGATCTCGTCGCTGCTGGGTTGCTCGGCCATGCACCACGGCCTCGAACAGCGCAAGCTGCGTGGCGAAGTGGGCCTGGTGATCGAATCGGGCGAGCCGCGCGAAACACACCACTTCTGCGTCTTGCTGGGCTTCGGCGCCAACGCGATCAACCCCTATCTGCTCTTCGACGTGATGGAAGACTTCCGCCAGCGCGGCAAGCTCAATCGCGACGACCTCACCAGCGGCGAAGTGCTCGACCAGATCATCGCCGCGCTCAAAAAGGGCATCCTCAAGACGATGTCGAAGATGGGCATCTCGACGGTGCGCAGCTATCAATACGCGCAACTGTTCGAGGCGATTGGCCTCAACAGTGACGTGGTCGATGCGTACTTCTCTGGCACGGCCAGCCGCATCGGCGGCGTGGGTCTCGGACAGATTGCTGCCGATTCGCTGACCAAGCACGCCAAGGGATTCCACACGGAGACCTCGGCCGACCTGATCGATTTCGGCGGCGAGTACCATGTCCGCAAAGACGGCGAAAACCACCTTTGGAGCGCTGAAGCAGTGGCCGCAATTCACCAGGCTGTCCGCGGCGACGACTATGACGCGTACAAGCGCTATGCCACCGCGATCAACGATCAGTCGCGCAAACACAACACCCTCCGCGGGCTCTTTGAGTTCGTCCCCGGCGACAGCGTTCCGCTCGACGAGGTCGAACCCGCCAGCGAAATCGTCAAACGGTTCTGCACCGGCGCGATGAGCTATGGCTCGATCTCCAAGGAAGCGCACGAGACGATGTGCATCGCGATGAACCGCCTCGGCGGGATGAGCAACACTGGCGAGGGCGGCGAAGACCCCATTCGCTATCAGCCCACCGAATCGGGCGACTCGCTCAACAGCGCGATCAAGCAGGTCGCGTCTGGCCGCTTCGGCGTGACCATCGAGTACCTCTCGCAGGGCAAGGAAATTCAGATCAAAATGGCCCAGGGCGCCAAGCCCGGCGAAGGGGGCCAGCTCCCCGGCCACAAGGTCTCCGAGACCATCGCCAAGATGCGCTATTCCACGCCGGGCGTAACGTTGATCTCGCCGCCGCCGCACCACGACATCTATTCGATTGAAGACCTCGCGCAGCTGATTTTCGACCTCAAGTGCGCCAACCCCGCCGCCAAGATCAGCGTCAAGCTGGTGAGCGAAGTGGGTGTGGGCACGGTCGCCGCGGGCGTTGCAAAAGGCCAGGCGGCCGAAGTGCTCGTCTCCGGCCACGACGGCGGCACGGGCGCAAGCCCGCTCTCGAGCATCAAGCATTGTGGCGGGCCGTGGGAACTCGGCCTCGCCGAGACCCAGCAAACGCTCGTCCTCAACGGCCTGCGTGACCGCATCCGCGTCCAGACCGACGGCCAGCTCAAGACCGGGCGCGACATCGTCGTCGCCGCGCTGCTGGGTGCCGATCAATACGGCTTCGGCACGGGCGCGCTCGTCTCGCTGGGCTGCCTGATCATGCGGAAGTGCCACCACGGTACATGCCCGGTGGGCATCGCAACGCAACGGCCGGAACTTCGCGAAAAATTCGCCGGCCAGCCCGAGCACCTCATGCGCTACCTGCTCTTCATCGCCGAAGAGGCGCGCGAGCTGATGGCCGAGCTGGGCTACCGCAGCATCAACGAAATGATCGGGCACGTCGAACGCCTGTCGATGTCCAAGGCCATCGAGCACTACAAGGCTCAGGGCCTCGACTTCAGCGCGATCTTCCACAAGCCCGACTGCGCCACCGACGAGAATGTTCGTCTGACCGCACCGCAGGAAGACACTCGCCTCGCCGCACAAAAAGACTGGGCGATCATCGAGCAGGTCCAGAACGCGATTGACACCGGAACGCCCATTGGCATCACCGGCGAAATCCGCAACCAGGACCGCACGTTCGGGACGATTCTTTCGAGCACGATTGCCAAGAAATATGGCCAGGCGGGCCTGCCGGACGACACGATCACGATCAATCTGACCGGTTCGGCCGGGCAGAGCTTCGGCGCGTTCCTCGCCCATGGCGTGACGCTCAAGATCACCGGCGACGCGAACGACTATGTCGGCAAGGGCCTCTCGGGCGGCAAGATCATCGTCTCCAAGCCCGCCAACGCCAGCTATCCCGGGCGCAGCAACATCATCGTCGGCAACACGCTTCTCTATGGCGCGACTGGCGGCGAGCTGTATGCCAACGGCCTCGCGGGCGAACGCTTCGCGGTGCGCAACTCGGGCGCGACGGCCGTCGTCGAAGGCGTGGGTGACCACGGCTGCGAATACATGACCGGCGGGAAAGTGGTTGTCCTCGGCAAGACGGGCGTGAACTTTGCAGCCGGCATGAGCGGCGGCCTGGCATACGTCTTCGACGATCAGCAGCTCTTCGACACGCGCTGCAACCTCGATATGGTTGACCTCGAATTCGTCCACAGCGACGACGACAAGGCCTTCCTGTTCGAGACCATCACCAAGCACTATGAGCACACGAACAGCTCGCTGGCCAAGTGGATCCTCGAGAATTGGGACGCCCAGGTCGGCCGATTCGTCAAGGTCTTCCCGGTCGACTACCGCAAGGCGCTCGCCCGCATGAAGAACAAGGCACAACGCGCCGACGATTTCGAATCTCCCGGCGAAGAAGTTTTCTCCGGAGAGAAGAAGTAGTCCCTTCGGGATCACTACGACGCCCCACAGGGAAAATTCAGGCGAAAAGAAATAGACAATACCATCCGCGCACAGCGCGATAAGGAGATAGACACATGTCCAACCCCACTGGATTCCTCGAACACCCGCGCCTCGACACGCCGCACCGCGACGTCGCCGAGCGCCTCAACGACTACTGCGAGGTCAACGAACCGATGTCGCCCGAGCAGATCGCCGCCCAGGCCGAACGCTGCATGGACTGCGGGATTCCGTTCTGCCACAACCTCGGCTGCCCGCTCGCCAACCGCATCCCCGAGTTCAACGAGATGGTCTATTATGGCCGCTGGGAAGAAGCGTGCGCGATTCTGCACATGACCAATAACTTCCCCGAGTTCACCGGGCGCATCTGCCCCGCGCCGTGCGAAATGGCGTGCACGCTGAACCTCGATCAGGAGCCGGTCTCGATCTGCCACATCGAATTGCAGATCATCGAGAAGGGCTTCGAGCAGGGCTGGATCGTCCCCAAACCCGCCGCCGTGAAAACGGGCAAAGCCGTCGCCGTCATCGGTGGCGGACCGGCCGGGATGGCCACCGCACAACAACTCGCCCGCCAGGGGCACGATGTGACGCTCTTCGAAAAAGACGAGCGCATCGGCGGCCTGCTGCGGTACGGGATTCCCGACTTCAAGCTCGACAAGAGCTGCATCGATCGCCGTATGGACCAGATGCAGGCCGAGGGTGTGACCTTCCGCCCGGGCACGAATGTCGGCGTGGACATCACCGCCGAACAGCTCACCGCCGACTTTGACGCCGTCGTGTTGACGATGGGCGCGGGCGCTGCGCGCGACCTGCCCGTCCCCGGCCGCGACTTGCGGGGAACCTATCTCGCGATGGACTTCCTCACCCAGCAGAATCAACTCAACCATGGCGTGACGATTGACCCCGCCGACCGCATCGACGCGAGCGGCAAAACCGTCATCGTCATCGGCGGCGGCGACACCGGCAGCGACTGCGTCGGCACGTCGAACCGTCAGGGCGCGAGCAAAGTCTACCAGTTCGAGATCATGCCCAAGCCCCCCGCGCGCGGCGAAACCGTCGAGCAGTGGCCGGACTATCCGCGATTCCTGCGCACCTCGACCAGCCACGAAGAAGGCTGCGAGCGCGACTGGAACATCATGACCAAGGAACTCCGCGGCGAAGGCAAACTTCAGCAGCTCGTGGGCTGCAAGGTCGACTGGCAAGAGGTCGATGGCCGCATGACGCCCGTCGAAGTCCCCGGCAGCGAGTTCACGCTCGACTGCGACTTGATCTTCCTGGCGATGGGCTTTGTCCACGTCCAGCAAGACGGCATCGTCACCGACCTCGGGTGCGAACTCGATGGCCGCGGCAATGTCCAGACCAACGACGACTGGGCGACCAGCGTGGACGGCGTATTCGCCGCCGGCGATGCCCAGCGCGGCGCGTCACTTGTGGTCCACGCGATCAACGAAGGGCGCCTCTGCGCCGACGCCGTGGGCACCTTCCTCAAGAAGTAAATAGAAGACGGAAAGAGTGACACAGGAAAACCCGCTGCGCGGAGCTTCTTGTTTTGGTCACAGCCGCTTCGCGACTGCTGGAAAAGAGAGAGAAGAGTGGGTGGGCCATTTTTCACCCCCACGGATAGAGAAGCAGAACAGGGAAAGAATCGGACATTGAAATTTGTAGGGGCATCCCTTGTGGGTGCCCCTTTTTTATGTCCTGTTTCTTTTGTGTTTTGTGTTGTAGGGGCGAAAAATCTTTCGCCCATTCGGCCTGTTTGATTGTGATGCAGGCATCTTGCCTGCATGTGTTTGTTTGTCATCCTTCGCAGGGGCACGGCATGCCGTGGGCCAAGGTGATCCCATCAATTCAATAAAAAGGGTGCCGTGGTTTGCGAAGCGTACTCGCGACGCAACCACGCAGATTCAATCGCGTCTCGGTGAATGTGTATTTGCCTGTGTCGTAGGGGCGGGGCTTGCCCCGCCCAAGGTGATCCTTCAATTGTCATGGAAAGGGTGCCGTGGGCTGTGGAGCGAACGAAGTAATGGGGAAGAATCAGATTAAGCGCCGAAGGCGCGAAAGGATTTAAGTGAACTGATTATGTGACAAGGTTGTATCGAGCGCCGGAGGCGCGAAAGGGTTTAGCCGGGGGCGTAAGCCCCCGGAATGAGGCAAAACAAAAAGAGCCCCGAAGGGGCGAAAGAAACGCCCTTTTTACATTTCTCTTTCGCCCTTTCAGGGCTTGGCTTTGGGGTACCTCTACCGGGGGCTTACGCCCCCGGCTAAATCCTGTTGCCCTTTCAGGGCAAAGACAAATTGATTTTCCAATGAATGGCCAATTTGAATTTGGTGGATCGCCTGAACAAGGGCAAATGATTATTTGCCTCTACGACAGAGAAAAGAAAAACATAAAAAAGGGCACGGCATGCCGTGCCCCAAAGGGTCAATTCAATTCGCGATTCAATTTGCGGGCGGAGTGTTACGCCCAGGGAAATTCGGTTTCGGAGAGGCGCGTGTAGGCTTCGATGTATTTGTCGCGGGATTTTTGGATGACCTCAGCCGGCAGCGGGGGGCCGGGAGGGGTCTTGTCGAATTTGATTTCTTCGAGGTAGTCGCGCACGAATTGCTTGTCGAAGCTGGGCTGGCTGCGGCCTGGCTTGTAGGTGTCTGCCGGCCAAAAGCGCGAGCTGTCGGGCGTGAGCACTTCGTCGATGAGGATGATGTCCCCGTCGGCGGTGCGGCCAAATTCGAACTTGGTGTCCGCGAGGATGATCCCGCGTTCGGCGGCATAGGCGCGGCCTGCCTTGTAGATTTTCAGCGACAGCTCGGAGAGCTTGTCGGCGGTCTCCTGCCCGACGATTTCGACGGCCTGGGCGAAGGAGATGTTCTCGTCGTGGAGGCCTTGCTCGGCCTTGGTCGAGGGGGTGAAGATCGGCTCGGGAAGCTCGCTTCCGTTTTTGAGGCCTGCGGGCAGCTTGATGCCGCACACCGTTTGGGACTTTTGATATTCCTTCCAGCCACTGCCCGCGAGATAGCCGCGAACGATGCACTCGATGGGCAGCACTTCGCATTTCTTGCAGAGCATGAAGCGCCCCTCAAGTTCTTTTTGCTCGCTGAGCGCGCCGGGCAGGTCTGCCAGGTCGGTCGAGATCAGGTGGTTGGGGACGAGGTCGGCGAAGTGGTTGAACCAGAACGCGCTGATTTGCGTCAGGACGCGCCCTTTGTCCGGGATGCCATTGGGCATGACGACGTCAAACGCGCTGATGCGGTCGGACGCGATCAGGAGAATGGCATCTCCGAGATCATAGATATCGCGGACCTTGCCGGTGCGCTTGGGGAACCCTTCGACGTTGGTGTTGAGTAATGCGGTAGATTTCATAGTGAGACATTTTCCCCGAATGGCCCGCTCGCGTCAACCCCTTTTTTTGATCGATCGGGATTGCGGGTGTCCGCCCAATAAAAAATGCTGGCCTCGAAAGACCAGCGCAGTGTGTTCGTTTTGTGCATCGCTTATTTCTTGCGCTTGCGGCGGAGCAGGCTCAGGCCACCCAGAGCGAGTAGACTCATCGTTGCCGGCTCGGGGACAGGTGCGGCCGTGGCGATACTCTTTGTTCCTGAAGCGTGTAGCGAGCCTTGTGGGCCAGTGAGCCCAGTGCTGTCGTAATAGATAATGGGGAGGTAGTAGTAGTCCTCGCCCATGTCCAGATAGCGCCATCGTACTGCAAAATCGCCGGCCACGCCGGATGAAATTTCGAGGTCTGTATCCGTTCCGGAAGGCATTGGGAGAGAAATGTTGGTTGAGGAGGCAATGACCTTTCCGCTGAGGCTGATGCCACTTATAGCAACTGGAGTCGAGCCGTTGGAAATAATAGCGGATGCTGAAATAATGTTTTCACTGCTCAGCTCGCCGATTGTCCCGTCAGTGACAATCGTGCCGCTGATGAGTGAGTGTGTGCGGATGGGATCCGCAAGAAAATCTGATCCCGAAAATGGTGTGAGGTCGTAGGTGATGTTTGCCGCTTGTGCGCCGGTGGCGACAAAGAGAATCAACAGTGCCAAGACGAGTCCCAAGTGCTTGCGAGTGAGCATAATCGGTCTACCTTTCATCCGCCGTTAAGCGGTCCTGCTTTTCCAGACATCTCTGCCTGGCTACCTATGCCGTCAAGAGACCCTGTCTCTCTGGTCGGCTGTTGTTTTCTCCGGGCGCTGCTGCTACACAGTGGAATCCCGGGCCTGCGAAACGTTGTCTGTTTGAACGGAAAAGGGAGACACGGACTTCGCAAAACGGTTCGCGATTCGTGGTTCATCTTCTGCCCAAACGTGTGGCCTCGTCAATCTGCCTAAAGACGGCGAGGCGACCCTGAAAAAGGACTGTATCACCACAAAAGAAGAATTACAAGGGGGAAAATTGGTTTTTCAAAAAAGGCCCAAGAAGGCCCAAGAAGGCCCAAGAAGGCTCCTTTGCATCATCCTCTTGTGGCGAAGGGAGTTATCCTATTTTGCTTTGAGGACGATCAGCGCGACGTCGTCGAGGAAGGGCGCCTCGTGGCAGAATCTGCGGAGGGTCGCCAGGATGTGGTCGTGGATCGCTTCGGCGGTGGGTTCGTTGGCGGCGGCTTTGAGTGCGTCGATGGTGCGCGTCGTGTTGAACATCTCGCCTTCGGGGTTGGCCGCTTCGCGCAGGCCATCGGAACTGATGAGCATTACGTCGCCCGGCGCGAGCGTAAACGGCCCGGCTGCGGTGTGGGTGATGCCTTCGATCACGCCCAGCAGCGGGCCCGTCGATTCGATCTCCTCGACCTCGCCCGTCGCCGCGTGGACCCACAGCAATGTTTCGTGCCCGCCAGAGACGACAGAGATCTCGCGCGTCGCGGGCTCGAGCACGGCATAGAGGAGCGTGAGGAATCGTTCATCCCCCGTGTCGCGAATCAGTTGGCGGTTGAGCAATTCGAACAGCCGCGGCAGGTCGTGGATGTTGTGTCTCGCGTGGCTGCGGAGAATCGCGCGCGCCGACGCCATCAGCAGTGCCGCGCCCACGCCGTGGCCGGTGATGTCGCCGCAGGCAATGCCGATGCTCCCCGCGTCGTCGTCGAGCGGGAGGTAGTCGATATAGTCTCCGCCGGTCTCGTCGCAATAGTGCGCCATGCCATAGATTTCGACGGTGTCGAATCGTGGCTGGCTCAGCGGCAGGAGGTGCTGCTGGATTTCGCGGGCGACTTCGAGGCTGCGCTTGAGGTCGCGGTGTTCGGCGAGGCGCGGGCCGATGGAGTTGAAGACTTCCCCGAGATGTTCCAGCTCGTCGCGGGTGCGGATTTGGACGCGGGACGAAAAGTCGCCATCGGCGAGGCAGCGTGCGGAGTCGGCGAGTTGACCGATGGGATGAGCGATGCGTTTGGCGATGCGCCGCGCGAGGAGCACGGCCGCAAGTGCGACGACGAGGAGGATGATGCTCAGGGCGTGGAGGCCGGTGACCATGCGGTCGCGGATGTGTTCGGCGGCGGCAAGACTCTCGGCCGCGACAATGTCCCACGGCAGCGCAACCAGCGCCACGAGGCCATCGTCGTCCCAGCCGCTATAGCCCACCAGCATGCGCTCGCCGTAGATGTGCGTTTCGAACACGCCGGGGGTTTGGGTTTTGAGGCGCGCGATCATTTGCGCCTGATGCTTGGTCTCGGCGGCGGGGTTGGCGAAGCGTGGCTCGCCGGCCAGGGTGCGTGTCTCGTTGGGGCGTTGGACATGAAGCACGCGGGGCGCTTTGCCCTCGAGGCAGGGTTTGGGGTCCAGCAGGATCGTGGAGGTGTGTGCGCGCCAGGGCGCGGGCACGGTCACCAGTTTGATCATTTCGTTGACGTTCACTTCGATGCCGGTGAGGCCGAGGATTTTATCCGCGTCGTTTTGGACCACGCGCATCGCCATCACGCGCGACTCGCCGGTCTCCGGATCGATCTTGGTGTGCCAGTGTTCCCCACGGGACAGCGTTTGGCCGAACCATTCTTCCGTCGGCTCGTCGGGTTTGGGTTTCACGTCGGGGTTGGGCATCTCCTCGCCGAGGGCGCGCAGCTCTGGGCGCAGCAGGGTGAACTGGCGGACGATCGCGCCATCGTACATGGTTTTGATTTCGGTATAGATTTCGTCGACGCGCTTGAGTCGGTCACGCAGTAGCTTGCCGAGCTCTGATGGTTTTGTCGTGGCCTTGGGCGCGTCGGGTTCGGTCTCGGGTGCGTCGGGCTTGGCCTTGGCTGCGTCGGGTTCGGTCTCGGCTGCGGCGGGTTCCGGTTTGGCTGCATCGGATTCCGGTTTGGACTCGTCGGGCTTGGCTTTGGAACCGTTGGGTTTGGATTTGGGACCGCCGGGCCTGGGCTTGGAGCCGCTGGGTCTGGATTTGGAGCCGCCGGATTTGGAGCGTCG
>JABGPZ010000030.1 GCA_018644725.1 Phycisphaerales bacterium | reverse complement strand
CCAAACCGCGCTCAAGGGCAGCGCACTCGACACCTCCGGCGGCCGCTACGCCGGGGGAAAACCAGGGGAGCGACTCGTTAGCTTTGGCATTAGCTATGACCAATACAAAGAAGGCGATGCTAGTGGGCCTAGCGCGCCCGCCAGTCGCTCGGGCCTACGCTATGCAGATGGGGCTACATACCGAGCAGAAGCCAAGAGAGTGGCACTCGCAGAATTGTACGATGAGCCTAAGGCCCGACTCCGCGGAGCCCCCGCCGCCCTCTCCCCCATCCTCGCCGCCGCAGACATGCCCGCGCCGAAACCCGCAAAGATACCCGGCAACGCGCTTCGCGCCATCCGCGTACGTGGCGGCGCAATCGCCACCGAAGAGCTCGAAGGCTTCGCCTACAAGCACGGGACGAATATCGGCAACTGGGAAGACTCACTCGATGGCAGACTCGAGAAAGATGCCGACAAGCGCGAACGGGTCCGTCACCTCTATCGCACATTGGGCGTGACGAAGGAATGGGCGGAAAACAACTACTACAAGCTGCGCATTGTCGCGCAGAACTCCTCACTGGTACGCGTCAACGGGTTCTGGGCGGACTACGCCGCGCACACCGACGGCCCGTTTGTCTCGAACCACCTCGCCGAAGCGACGAGCACCTTCACGGAAATGATGTTCGCCCTGGCCGTGCTCGACCTGCCCCAAACCGCCGGGAAGCACACCGTAAAAGTGGACCAAGGCGCGCTGAATTTCACCGCCGCCACACCCGCCATCGCCATCCACGAAGAAATCAAACCCGCCGAGGTCGCCGCAGAAAAACTGCCCATCCTCGTCAGCCAGAACTTCTTCCGCTACGGCGACCGCTACACCCACAAGAACAACGTCAAATATGACAAATACGTCACCGACGAATTCCTCACGGGCGTGGTCTATGGCTGCCACATCGTGATCACCAACCCCACCTCGACGCGCCAGGAACTGGCCGTCCTGCTGCAAATTCCCGCCGGCGCGATTCCCGTCGCCCGCTGCAAGGAAACCCGCTCGGTGCGCGTGAATCTCGATCCCTATCGCACCACGACGATGGAATATTACTTCTACTTCCCCGTCACGGGCCAATTCCCGCACTACACCACGCACATCGCCAAGAGCGAAAAGCACATCACCGCCGCCCCGGCCGTGGTGCTGAACGTCGTGAACAAGCTCAGCAAGATCGACAAATCCAGCTGGGACTACATCTCGCAATTCGGCACGGGCGAGGCCGTGATCGACTATCTCAAGGCGCACAACCTCCACCGCCTGAACCTCGCGAAAATCGCATGGCGGATGAAAGACCGCGCCTATTACCGTCGCGTGATCGCGATCCTCCGCACGCGCCACGTCTACAACCACACGCTGTACAGCTACGCGATCTATCACAACGACGCGCCGACGATTCGCGAATATCTCCCCTACAACGGCAGCTTCGTCAGCCAGTGTGGCTGGGCGCTGGAGAGTCCGCTGCTGACCATCGATCCGGTCGAACGGATGGTCTATCAGCATCTGGAATATCTGCCGCTGGTCAACGCCCGCGCGCACCGACTCGGCCCGGATCGCAAGATCGTCAACGAGACATTCTTCCAGCAGTACAATCGGATGCTGAAGGTGCTGACCTACCGCAACACCCTCACGTCGGCCGAAACGCTGGCCGTGGCCTATGCCCTGCTGCTGCAGGACCGCGTCGAAGAAGGCCTCGCATGGTTCGACCGGGTCGACCCCAAGGCCCTCGCGACGACCATGCAGTATGACTACTTCAAGCTCTACACGAGCTTCTATCGCGGCGACACGAAAACCGCGCGCACTCTCGCGACGAAGCACAAAGACCACCCCGTGGACAAATGGCGCACCGTCTTTGTCGCGGCACTGACCCAGCTCGACGAGATCGAAGGCAAGACCGCCAAGGTCGTCGACAAAAAAGATCGCGACCAGCAGCAAACCGCCCTGGCCGACACGGCCCCGAGCTTCGAGTTCAAGGTCGAGGATCGCAAAATCACCCTCGACTATCAGAACGTCAAGGCCGTGACGATCAACTATTACAAGATGGACATTGAACTGCTCTTCAGCCGCAACCCGTTCGTCCAGTCCCAGTCCATCGCCGGCAGCGGCTTTTCCTACATCAAGCCCAACGCGACGGGCAAGGTCGATCTCGACCCGGCCAAGAAGACGGCCACGCTGGCACTGCCCGAGGAATTCGCCAACGCCAACGTGCTGATCGGCATTTCCGCCGGCGGCATCCAGCGCTCGCGCGCCTACTATGCCAACTCGATGAACATCCAAATGATCGAGAACTATGGCCAGGTCAAGGTCACCGACGCCAAGACCTCCAAGCCCCTCACCAAGACCTATGTGAAGGTCTACGCGCTGATGAACAACGGGCAAATCAAGTTCTTCAAGGACGGCTACACCGACCTGCGAGGCCGCTTCGACTACACCTCGCTGAACACGACCGAGCTTGGGCAGGTCCGCAAGTTCGCGTTGCTGATCTCCAGCGACACCCACGGCGCGGTCATCCGCGAGGCCACCCCGCCCAAACGATAGACGCTACATAATAAACAGCGCATCGGAACGATCCGGTGCGCTGTTTTTTCATAGCATCCCCTCCTCCAGCCATCCACAAAAATTTGACTACACCAGCCCGAAAACTGTAATATCGTCCTGCTGAACTCGTTTTCCTGCACATGCGCGACCGCCACGGAAACACACAATCCCACAAGGAGCCACTGTGAATTCTCACCCTCTCTCTCGCCGGGCCCTGCTCCGTATGACTGCGGGCTCGCTCGCAGGCGCAGCGCTCACCCCCTCCCTGCTGGCCGAACCGAAGGCTACCGAGGCCAAACCCAACTTTATCATCGTGTTCGTGGACGACATGGGCTATGGCGACGTGGGGTGTTTCGGCAACAAAAAAGCCAAGACACCGGTGATCGATCAGATGGCCAACGAGGGTATGAAATTTACCAGTTTCTACGCCCAGCCCGTTTGCGGTCCAAGCCGTTCGTCGATCATGACCGGGTGCTACCCGCTGCGCCTCGCGCGCAAGCACAACGAGATGGCCACGCCCCACCCGCGCCTGCATACCAAAGAACTCACCATCGCCGAAGTGCTCAAACCCCAAGGCTATGTCTCGGGCTGCTTCGGCAAATGGGACCTCGCCGGCCACAGCCAAACATCCTATTCGCCAGAATTGCTGCCACGCAAACAGGGCTTCGACTACTACTTCGGCACGCCCTCCAGCAACGACTCCAAAGTGAACCTGATCCGCAACGAGAAGGTAATCGAAAAAAACGCCAACATGGCATCCCTCACCAAGCGCTACACCGACGAAGCGATCGGCTTCATCGAGCGCAATACCGACAAGCCCTTCTTTGTCTACCTGCCGCACTCGATGGTCCACGTGATCCTCGCGGCGACGAAGGGGTTTGAGGGCAAGTCCGACTCCGGCCTCTACGGCGACTGCATCGAGGAAATCGATTCCAACCTCGGGCGGATTCTCAAAACACTCAAACGCCTCAAGATCGAGAAAAACACCTACGTCATCTTCACCTCTGACAACGGTCCGTGGTGGCTGGGCGGGCCGAAGTGGCAGAAAAAGAAATCCCGCGGCCACAGCTATGGCGGGGTCTGCGGACCTCTGCGCGGCTGGAAAGCGACGACCTGGGAAGGCGGCCTGCGCGTGCCGTGCGTGATGTGGGCACCGGGAAAAATTCCCGCAGGCAAGACCTGCAGCGAGCTGACCACGACGATGGACATGCTGCCGACGCTGGCGAAACTCGCGGACACCAAGGCGCCCACCGACCGCATCATCGACGGCGGCGACATCAGCGGTCTGATGCACGCCACCCCCGGCGCGAAGAGTCCCACCGAGGTCTTCTACTACTACACGTTCACCTATCTACGGGCAGTGCGAAAAGGCAAATACAAGCTGCACATTCCCGCCCAACCTGGCGACTCCATGGCCAAGCGATGGAACAAGCATTCGCCGAAGGAAGATCACGTCATCACGGGAAAATCGCCTGTACTGTATGACCTCGATGCCGACCTCGGCGAGACGACCGACATCGCCGCCCAGCACCCTATGGTGGTCAAGGAGCTTCTGGCGCTGGCAGAAAAAGCGCGTGCGGACATTGGCGACTATAATCGAATTGGCAAAGGGGCGCGTTTCTTCGACCCCCAAAAAAATCGACCTGATATCGAACGCTCTGGCGATGCGGGCGGGCGACCCAAGCGCAAGAAACCCCAAAAGTAACCCGCACTCTACATAAAAAAAGCGAGGCTCGCTCCAAACGGAACGGCCTCGTTTTTTTTGTGGGTTGCTAGAATGCGAACGCGATTATTTTCGATTCTTGGCCCCGCTCCGCTTGGCTTTGCGCTGTTCTCTTGCTTTGCGGATCGCTTCGGACGCGCGCGTATCGTCTTTGATCTTGATCTTCATCTTGGCGTCAGAAATATCCACTGTCGAGCGGCCAAGAACTTCCTGCGTGAAGCGTTGACGTTCCTTGATGAACTGGCCGTCGCCGCCGCCCATCATCAACGTCGGCTCCCAGCCGCGGGTATTCTCGTTAGGATTCTTGATGATGCACGCTTCAACGAGACGCTTGGTCTTGATGTACTTCGGGTCCGACTTGGACGAGAAGCACTTAAGCTGGCCCCAGCCACCGGCCGACTTCGGTAGGCCCAGCATCAGGATCCGACTTTCGTCGACCTGCACGGTATTGATCAGTGCACGCTCGGGCTGCTCGGAAATGCTCTTGGGCAACAGCGTCGCGATATAGGCGCGCAATGTCCGGAGCGCCTTGGGGTCGATCGTACGCTCTTCGAGCTTATTGGGGAACAGGTCGCCATAACACTGGGCATTGACGTCCAGCCATTCGATGACCCGCATGTAGCTCTCGCGGTCCATATTGGTCTTGCCGTGGCCCTTAAGCAACATCCCCGAGACCTTGTTGCCATAGGCATAGAACTCGTAAGGCCGGGAAATGTTGTGTTCCTTTCCGATGCCATAGGTGCCGCCCATATAAGTTTTGAGACCCAGCCTGTGTTTGCCGCGTGCGATGAGTTCTCTCGCCGGGCGCGGCCAAGTGAGCTTTCCGTCGTGAATCAGATTCACGCCGCCCTTGGGTTTGCCCTCCAGGCCGTGGCAGCCGATGCAATAGCGGTCGAGGACCGGCTGAACTGTTCGCATGAAGCTCATCCCGCCGGGGTATTGCGGCCCGGCCGACGGGGTCAGGTCCATCGGCCTAAGGCCCTTCAGCAGTGCCGCGCTTTGGGGAAGCGGGCTGGTGCCTTCGGGTTCGTGGCAACCAACACAACTGCGATTTTCACCCGGCTGGAGATAGAAGAAGCTCTTTTCGGTGAGAATTGCCCGGCCGGATTTGTCAAGAATCTGCAGCTGGAGCGCCGTGCCCGAGGGGGCTTTGAACCAGGCCGCACCGTCTTTGGAAACCGGAACCGTACCGAGGACTTTCTTGGGAATTTCCACCGTAACCGTCATGCTGCACGCCGCACGGCTAATCCGCGGCTGGACACCGATGGCAATCACGCGAATCGCTTTGATGCTGCCAGGCTTGATCTTCTTCTCGGGGTCGTTGCGGGTGAGATAGGCGTTCTGCACAAACAGCGTGCCTTCTTTGGGCGCATTCTTCGGCAAAGCCGACGCCAGCACGGGCGGGGCCTTGCGCTTGCGGACCGGGATCGGCGAGAACGACGCAACGGTCGGATCTTCATAGATCAGCTCGCGGCCGCCGAGGCTGTCGACGAGGTAAATCGCGCGGTCGTTCACTGGCGGAGTTTCCCCCTGCTTGTGAACGTGGTGATTCGCACGCGACACCAGGAAGATCTCTTCGTTGATCGGGTACGGGTGACTGTAGTGCGGGCTCGGCCAGCCGTGGGATTCCGAGTACGGCGTTTCGGGCGTGATCCTCTGGATCGCATCTTCGGTGTTTTCGCCCTTGGTCGTATCGAGCACAACCGTCGTACCAGTGGAATAGCTGTGGTGGCCCATGGCCGTGCCGACAACTTTGGTCGTGCCAGGGATCGCCGTCGCTTCGGTGATCATCATCGGGTGAAGCATGTCGTTCCCGAAATAGTGGGAAACCTTCGAGCCATCGGGGTGGCACCACCAGAGCATGTGGAAAAGCATCTCGTGACGGTTGGTATATTCCCAGCGGCAGAAAATCACGCGCCCATCGTTGAGGACGGACGGCTCGTATTCGTTTTCGTTGCCGTAGGAAATCTGGCGGATGGTGTTGCCATCTTTGTCGCAGCGGTGGAGCACCCACGCGGGGTTATAGCGCCCGCCGTGGCAACGGCCATAGGACTGGCTGCGCGTCGAGATGAACATGATGTCGCCGCCGGGCAGGTAGACCGGGTCGTTGTCTTCGAGGAAGGCCGTGGCGCGATTGTTCCAGGTCTGGAAGGTGTCGCGCTTGGTGCCGGTAAGCTTTCGCACGGCCGAGCCGTCGATGGCGGCCTCGTACAAGAAGAACCGGCGCTGGCCCTCTTTGGTGTGGTCGCAATAGGCAAAGACCACCTTGTCCGCGTCATAGTGCAGATCCGGATTGCGCACCGCTCCCTCGGGGAGCTTGCCTTTGAGAATCGAGGTCGCCTTGGGCTGGGCGGTTTTCCAATCGGTCAAAATTGTCAGCCCCGGCGAGATCGTACTGTGACGGCCAAGATGCTGGTCGCCATTGTGGCTGTATTTCGCTGGCGGTGCGCGGTTGATCAAAATCTTCTCGAAGTCCAGCGACGGGTGCGAAAGGATGGTCGCACGACGCAGGCCGCGAACACGGAAAAAGAATTTGTTGTACTCGTTGGGCTTGACACCCTTGGCCCACTGAGCTTCCTGCGTGCGCAGAATCTTGGCAAAGCGCGGAAGCTTTTTCGACTTCTCAACGTACTCCAGCGTGCGTTTGGCGAGATCGAGCGCGGCCTTGATGTCCTCCGCCCCCGCATCGCGACCCGGTTTGCTGATGCCCACTTTGGCATGTGTTTTGCCCTTGACCGGACTAATCACCTTAGGATAGGCCGACATGCTATGCACCGAAGATTGCGTCGCGGGTTGGTTCAGCGCAATGTTGGTCTTCAGATCGCCCTTGGCGTAGACTTCCACTTCGTTGAGATGCAGATAATCGTTTCGGAGCTGGACGCGGACATAGCGGCCGGCGATTTTGGTTTCTTTGGACTTGGGGGGCAGCTTGGGGAGAACAGTCAGCGGCTCGGTTTTTTTGTCCCAGCCCGCAAAGGGAACCCCTTTTTGATCGTGGATGGTCCCCCATCGCCTGCCATCCTCGGAAACAAGGATGACCAAGTTATGCGCACGATGGGAACAGTCTCTGCGGTTGGCAATGATGATCTTGCCGATCTCGACCGATTTGCCGAGGTCAACCTGCCACCACGCGGCCTTGTCTTTCTCGGTGTGGAAGCCAGGGCGACGCGGATCTTCGTAGCGATTGCCATCCACCGCGCCCGCAGCATCAAGGGCGGCGCGTTCGGCATGGGCCTTTCGCGGATCAACACGCGCGGAGGACTTACTCGAACCCGCCACGAGCTGCTTGAGCCAGTGCTCCTTGAGCTGGTCGTGAAACGTCGGCGCCTTCGCGGGCGTCGTTGTCGCCGTTGTCGCCGCCGTTACCATTGACGCGCTCCAAACCATCAGAGCGAGGCACATCATCCGTGTTCGTCGTTGCATCATCATGGGTGTATCAATTCTTTCGGCTCGGGCCCTGTCTATGAATTCGTAACATCAAGCGAGGCATTATACTGTGAACAACGCACGACTGCGGTCGAGATTTCGTTTTTCGTGTTCTTTTTTTCATTTACCGTTCCACCGCCAGTTCGCCTTACCCCTTTTGTAAAAAGGAATTACATTGAGTGCGAAAATCTAAATGAAACCTCATCTATTCTCCTTTTCCTCTTTCCATACGCAACAAAAACGCCCCACGGGAACTTTTTCCCGCAGGGCGCGTTGGAGTTGGAGGAATGGGTCTATTCGACTTCGTCGGTGATCGTGACCTTTTGTTCGTTGGAATTGCCCACGAGTTCCGGTGCGTACATCGCTTCGATCTTCGCTGGCAGTGCGCTGAAGATGCCCGGAATTTCTGCCCGGACGCGATAACTCATCGAGTGTTTCCCGCGCGCGAGAGCCCGGACGAACCAGCAGACGTGATCGTCGCGGAATTCGCGATAAGCCCACATGCCGTTGTTGCTCGAATAGCCGCTCCGCAGGCCGACGGTCTCGCAGCCGGCGGGCTTGTAGTCGCGAATCAGAATGTATTCGTAATCATTCTTCGATTCTATGGTCAGCTCGACTTCGATCAGGTCGCCGGACTCGATGCCCGGGGTGGCCTTGCCGGTGACGAACGGATCGGGAATTTCCACGCGGATGTACTTCTCGACCTTTTGCGCCGTCGCCACACCCGTGGCGGTTTCCACCAGCTGCGTCGCTTTTTTATCGCGCTCGAGCTTGAAGTATTTGCGTGTGACCTTCACTTCCAGCCCGGCCTTTTCGATCGGGTCTTCGAGCGTGAAGTTCGTGAGGTACGCGTTGTAGTACAGCGGGCCTTTGCCTTTGCGCCGCAGCGTGACGGTGTGCTTGCCGTCGGTGACGGCGTCGCCGGTGAGGACCAGCTTGTTGTCATAGGTGAAGAGATTCTTCGCGTTGATTTTCACCGTCTTGTGGACCTTGCCATCGATGAGGACTTCGACTTCCATGTCGGGCTTGGCCTCGCCGGAGGCCTTGATGTAATCGGCGAACGCTTCGACGCAGTAGGCCGTGTCGCGCGTCGAGTTCCAGTACGTCGCGTGGCGGCGGTTGTTCAGCAGATACTTCACCAGCCCAGACGCTTTTTTGCCCTTGGGGTCATACTTGGCGAGCAGCTTGAGGTAGGCCGCGTTGGCTTCGATCTCGCTGCCGTACCAGTACCACCAGTAGCAACCCTGCGGCAGTTCCAGATAGGCCGACTGGTTCTCGTCATCGACCTTGAGGAACTGGTCGATGTTCTTGACGACCATCGCGACGCGGGTGTCCTTGGCCATGTCGAGAACGGTCCCGACAAGGCACTGGCCGTACACGCTCAGCTTCAGCCGGTCGCGATAGAGGAAGTCGCGCATTTCCTTGCAGTCATACTTCGCGCCGCCTTCGAGCAGCACCTTCGCCACGAGCGCGTCGAGGTTCGACGCCCGGGTTTTCCAAGGCCGGGGGTGCGTGCCACCGGCGATGGTTTTCGTCCCGTTTTGCAGCTTGCGCACTTCGCCATCCTGATGACGTTTGAGCCACTTCAGCCCGCGTTCAATCGTCCCGGGCACAATCGCCACGTCACACTGCTTGGCGATGATCAGCCCGTGAACCACGACGGCCGTGGTGTGGGCATAGCTGTGGTCGCCCTTGAACCAGCCCCACCCGCCGTCGGAGCATTGCTGCGAGATCAGGCGGTTGACGCCCTGTTTGACCACGTCGTCGAGCACAGCCTTGTTGAAGACAGGGCTGTTGAGGTGACCGTGACGGGTCCGCCATGTTTCCGTGGTGCGTTTCCAGTCGGCCGCGATGCGGGCCTTGTCGTCGCCGATTTCCTGCGCGTTGAGGTTCGTGCGATGCTTCTCGATTTCCGCGAGATCGATGTTGAGATTCTGCAACGTCTTGCGGGTAATCACTGCAGGCAGGAAGCGGTTCAACGTCTGCTCGGTGCAGCCGTAGGGATATTCGATCAGGTACGGCAGCGCGTCGAGCATCGCCCCCGCCAGCGTCGGGCTGTAGCGAACTTCCAGACGGCTCTGGGCGGGACGGCGTTCCTTGGGCACGCGAATCTGAATCGTGCCGCTCTTGCCATCGGCGCGGATCACGCCGGAATAGCTCTCGGTTTTCAACATGCCGTGGACCTTGCACGGGAAGCTCTTGACCATCGCGTCGGAGAGGTCCTTCGTCGGGCCAGTCGCGGTCATGGTAATTTTCGCGGTGCCTTCGTCCGTGACCTTCACGCGCCAATCGACGCGCTTGGACCCGCCGGCCGGAATGGTGACGCTTTGGGTCGCATTGCCCGCGATGAGTTCCATCGGGCTGTTGCCCAGGCCGAGGACAACCTTGATTGTGAGTTCTTTCTTCGCGCGGTTCATCACGACCGCCGACAGCACGCACTCGTCCTTCTGGACGAAGAAGCGCGGCGCTTGCAGCCGGCAGATCACGGGCTTGGTGGTGAGGACTTCCACATCGGCCGCCCCCACTTCGCATCCTTTGCCCATCACCCACGTCCGCGTTTTCCACGTCGTGAGGTTCTCGGGCATTTCGATTTCAATTTCGGCCACGCCATTTTTCGCAGTCGCCAGCGCAGCGATCCACTTGGCCGTGTCCGCGAACTTGCTGCGAACCGCCACAGCGGGTTGATTCCCGCCAGCGGCATTGCCTTCAGCGGCCTTTTCTCCCTTGCCATTCGCGAAATAGCCCACGTCCTTCTTCGCCCGCGATTTCGTCATCGGCGCAGCCGAAGGCTTGGGCGCAGCGATCATCCTGGACTGGGCGCGGAACCGGCCGTCTTCAGCTGACTCCTTTGCGATACAATCCATCGCCATGACCTCAGCGCCCACGGCAAATCCTGCCTCGCGCCTTTTACTAGGCGTGTCGGCGACACTATGGCCGAAGCACCCCACAAACCGCATCGGGCCGTGGCCCGGCAGGACGAGATTGGAGCAGCCCTTTTGCAGCGAGTGGGCCAACTGACGGCTGTGGTTACGTTTCCAGCCCCAGAACACTTTGCGAATGTCGCCGATGTTGCTGCCGCCGGAAATGTATTCCACCGACTTGTCATACATCGTCAGCGCGACTTGCCCGCTGAACGGCTCGCCGGTGTGATCGGTGACGAGCAGCTTGACCTTGGCTTTCTTGCCGGGGAGATATTCGGTCTTGTCGGTCTCGATCTTGATCTTCGCGATGCGCTTTTTGGGCGGCACGGCGATTTGACGGATTTCATTGTGCACCTTGCCGTCGGCAATCGTGACGGCCTCGATGAAGATGTTCGGCATATCCACGTCAGTCAGTTTGATCGCCTCGGCCACCGAACGGCCGTTGAGCCGGAGGACCTTGGGGGTGGGACACAGGCCATTGGCGCAGCGGGTGAACAGCAGCACCGTCGAGTCGCGCTTGGCGGTGTTCACGCGCAGGCTCACCGTGTCGCCGGATTTATAGTTCTTGCGATCCGGCAACAATTCCAGGCCGTTGTAGCGATAGTCTTTGCCCGTATCGCCCTTGCCCCAGACCGTGAAGACTTGCGCACCTTCGATGGTGTGGCCTTGGTTGTCGGTGACCGAGCAGCTCACGCGGTACTGCCCGGGGAGGGTCGCGTCGAGCGGCTGGCACATCTTGCCGGAGTCGTCGACGTCGTTGTTCCACGTTCCTTCGAGGGTTTCGACGGGGACGGGTTCGCCATGTTTGCCGGTGGTGTAGCCGATCTTGTAGAGCTTGAGGCTGCCCTTGCCGGAAACGGCCTTGCCGTCGAGACGGCGGGCGAAGTAGTTCACTTCGATTTTGTCGCCGACGCGATAGAATCCGCGGTCAACCCAAGTGTGGACCTTGAACGGTTTGCGGCTGACGAGGACCTGGCCCGTGCCGACGATGGTGCGGCGCGACGCGTCGCGGACCTCGGCGGTGATTTCATATTTGTGATCGCGGTCGGGGTGCATCGCCTTGGCGAGGGAGGTGTCAATCGGGATTTCGAACGTGCCGTCTTTGCCGATTTTCGCTTCGCCCTCGGCGACGAGTTCGGGCTGTGGCGTCGGTCGCCAGCCCCACCACGGATGGTACGGCCGCTTGCAGCCCCAGCTGCGCCAGCCCGGATACCATGTGTAATCATATCCAAACCACCAGTAGCCGCTGCCGTAGAGCCAGTCCCAATGGTCGGCCGGATACCAGTTCGCGCTGTGCTCCTTGCGGAGGACCTTGTACTTGACCTTCGCGTCGGTCACGGCGCCGCCGAAATAGTATTTCGCGATCACCTTGGCCTTGATGGTTTCGCCGAGCGCGACGGGATCTTTCGGCGCTTCGACGGTGACTTCGTATTCGGGCTTTTTGTATTCCTCGACGCGGAAACTGCCGCCACCGAGATGGCCACTGTTCGGGGCCCACCGGGCATGCCAACGATACGTGCCAAGTTGGCAACCGGCCTTGAGGGCCAATTCGCCATTCGCGCCGCCAAATTTGTCGAGGGTCACATAACCGTCCCACGCTTTTTCGCCGCGTGGGGTGTCGATGCGGACATAGGCCTTGCGCTTTGCGTAGGGGCTGTCGTAATTTTTCTTGCCGTAGTTGGCGCTGTTGTACCAGAATTTCCATTTCACGGTTTGCTTCGGCCGATAGGCCGGGCGGTCGGTGAGATAGAACAATCGCGTGACGGACGGCTGAGAGGCCGACGAGGAATTGTACCACACGTTACGGAAGCCGGTATATGCCAGGCGGCCAGCCTTGGTGCGCGCCATCGCCAGCACGGTCCAACTGTGGTTGCCGGGGATTTTGCTATTGTCGAGATACGCCATGCCATCGACGTCGGTGTGCTCGCTGAAATTCTTGATGTCCCAACGGTAGGTACTGTTTCCTGTGTAATGGCGGCGATAGGCAAAGAACTCAATATTGGCCTTTTCAATCGGCTTGCCGGTAATCGCGTCGGCGACGTAGTACAGCTTCTTGCCCTTCTCGATGTTCTTCTCGACGAGGACGGTGTCAGCCACCCATACGATGATCTTGGAGATGTTGCCGTTGGCGAGCTTGGCCGTCACGAGATACGCGCCAGCCTTCTGCAGCGGAGTGGTGACGGTGATGCGCTTGTCCCAGTGATTCGTGCGGGGCTTGAGATCCATCGACCACTCGGCCGTCTTCTTGGTGATGTACTTAACTTTGTCATTCTTGACGAGCTGATACCCGATCTGGCCAATCTGGAGTTTGGCGTCATTGGCCGACGGATTCAGTCTCATCTGATTCGGTGCCATATTCGGAACCGTCTTGAATCCACTAATCAGACGCTGGCCAATGTTGGTGACCTCGGTGTTGTTGCGCCAATCCTGCCAGTTGTACTTGGCGGGCTTGGACTTGATGTAGTTCTTGCAGTCGGTGAGGAGTTTTTCAATGTCGATTTCCTCGGCAGTGAAAGTCGCCTTGGTCGCGTTGCGGAAGCGATATTGCAGCGTCGCGCCCTTGCCCGAGGGCTGGGTCATTACGGACTCGAACTGGCCCATGTTCCCGCGAAGCTGACACAGCTGCTGCCAGCAGCCATGTTCATCCCTCATCGGGACATAGAGCTTCGCATCATCCTTTTTCACCACGCGGCGATACATTTCAAGCTGCTTCTTGACACTGCGAAGGCGGTCGTCGTAGCTACGTTTCTGCTTGGCGGGGACGCCCTTTTTGATCTGCGCTTCGAGCACTTTGAGTTGCGATTCAAGATTCTTGATCGTCGCGGGATAATTTTGCTCTTTGACGATCTGGTCGCGGAGGATGGCCGCTTCGGTGTATTGACGGCGGTTTTCAAAAATACCCGCAAGAGTGTACTTGTTTTTCGTCTCGCGGTAATAGCGCACAAACTGATACTCTTTGGGCAGAGTCAAACGCTTAATCCCGCCAGCGGTGCGGGCAATGGTCTCGGTGTCGGTGAGGGTGTGGATCGCCCAGACGCCCTTTTGGTTCGCCTTCTCGTCGGCTTCGTTGCTGCGGCCAAAGAAGTTGGAATATTGCCGGAGCGTTTGCACACCGAGATAGCCGTGCGCAAAATTGGCGACAGCCGAAAGTTCCTGATTGGGGTTCTTGCGGAGTTCGCTCGACTTTTTCAGCAGCCAGCGCCAGCGTTCGCCGTCATTTTTCGCGGCCTGGTAGCTCTTGGGCACGAAGAAGTAGATCGGCTCGCCCTGAGCGTTGACGGGATACCCCCGCCCGCCGCCACGATAGCCATTGCCATAGTCAGGCAGCTTCGACGTGTCGCTCAGCGCGGTCATCTGCCAGGGTTGCTTGAGGAAATAGCCCGCGAAGACGCGGTAGAAATTCGCCTGAGTGCCGACCGGAACGTCGCACTTGACCAGCAGTTTCTCCGCGCGTTCCATCAGTTGCAGTGCGCGCATGTTGTCGCGCTCGGTGCTATAGACCCAGCGCCCGCCGCCGCGATGGCTGCCGCGATGATATTCGCCGGCGACGATATAGCCGTAGTGCTGTACCTGGCGATAATATTGCGCGGCGCGGTTGACGAGGTAGTAGTTGTCCTTCTGGTGCTCGACCTTGAGCATCGCCTCGACAAACTCGTCCATCTTGTTGTACTGGTTGAGACGCTGGAGACAGTAAACCCCCTTCCCCAGAGCCGCCTCGGCCTGCTGGGCCGTAATCGCGCCTTTGGTTTCGAGTGCCTTGCGGTACAGGTTGTAGGCGTCGCGGTAGTTCCCTTTTTTCTCGGCCGCCTGAGCAGCCTTGTAGGGATTTTGCGGCGCAAGCGGCTTGGAGGCGAACATGTCGCTCGAAAAGATAACCGTTGCCAACACAAGAAGTAGCATCCATTTAGCGTATTTCATCGCGATCTCCTTACAAGAGAGGGGGTTCGAGAGATGAATTCGAAATTCGTCCAGAATTCACCCAAAGCGTATCTATTGTACAACCCCTTGGATGCATAACCTCGCCGGAAGTTTTCAAAAAATGCAAAAAATGGAGAATGTTCAAAAATCTTTCTTTCTGTAATCGGTCCCGAACCGAAACTATTTCCCATCCGAGACATTAATAGAGACCACTTACCCCAGGAGATTTCCATGCGCCAATTCGCCCTCGGCCTCTGCGGCCTGATCCTCATCGCCGGCTGTTCGACCACCACCCCCTGCGCGACGTCCAATTGTGCCTGCTCGGGAGAGACGGTCACACCCCCCGCCAACGCCGCCGCCGAGCCCGACGATTGCCCCGCGATTGATGACCAAGGCATGGTCGCCCTGATGTCTCGCAAAACCGATGAACTGTTCAAGGCCAAAAAGATCACACCGATGACCGACCTCATCAAGCAGCTTAGCCGCAAACAGTGCGCCCTGACCCTCCCCGCGCCCTCGAAAACACCCATGACGCCCGAGGCGATCTACGCCAATCGCGCCCAAAGCACCCTTCTTGTCGGCGGGTTCTACAAATGCAAACACTGCCCGAAATGGCACGTCAACCCCGCCAGCGGATTCGCGATCACCGAATCGACCTTCGTAACGAACTACCACGTCGTCAACAACCCCAGCGATAAGGCCATAGCCGTGATGACCCGCGCGGGCAAGGTCTTCCCCGTCATGGAAGTTCTCGCCGCCAGCGAAGCCGACGACCTTGCAATTCTTCGCGTCGACACGGGGAAAGACAAACTCACCCCCGCGCCCCTGTTGGCTGCCAATCCGCCGGTCGGCTCGGAAGTCACCTGCATCAGCCACCCCAAGGGTCGCCTGTTCTCGCTGACCCACGGCCTCGTCTCGCGCTTCTTCCAAACCAGCAATCGCATCAAGGGGAAGAAAACCGCCAAGACCATCATGATGACGGTCACCGCCGACTATGCGGCCGGCTCCAGCGGCGGGCCCATTTTCGGCCCCAATGGAAATATCGCCGGTGTCGTCTCCAGCACCTACTCGGCCTACTACTCCATGAAAAAGGGCATCGCTCGCGACCTCCAAATGGTCTTCAAACAGACCATCCCCGTCAGCCAAATCCACAAACTGATCAAAAAATAAGGCCCGACCAGCTCTACACCACCTGTGAATCCTCAACGATTGTATTTCGTCATCGTGTGAATAATTTCACAGAATTCTATTTCGCACCGAAATAATGCGTGATCTTTTCTGAAAAGTGTGTATGATACGCGCTTGATTTTTGGCAATCAGGTGTCAAAACAAGGCCATTCGGCCACCTTTCCCACAACAAAGGATCACACATGCTACACGAACCGGCTGCCCCCCAAGGCAAAGACTATGGCACGGCCTACAAGACCAAATTGGGCTTGTGGATGTTCGCGATCTACGCCGTGATTTACATCGGCTTTGTCACGATCAACCTCACCAACGCCAAGCTGATGGAAAAACCCGTCTTTCTCGGCATGAACCTCGCGGTGGTCTATGGCTTTGGCCTGATCATCCTCGCGCTGGTTCAGGCGCTGATCTACAACGCGCTGTGCACCCGGAAAGAAAAGGCCCTCAAGGCCGCTGACACCGCGAGCGACACGGAGGTGCAAGCATGAGCCTTCTGACCACCTCCCTCCTCGCCGAAGTCCAGCCCATCGCGGTTGGTATCTTCGCAGGCTTCGTCCTGTTCGTGCTGTGGCTGAGCTTCTTCCTCGGCAAAAAAGCAAAATCCGCTGCGGGCTACTTCGCCGGCGGCGGCAACATCCACTGGGCCGTCAACGGCATCAGCTTCGCGGGCGACTACCTGTCGGCAGCCAGCTTCCTCGGGATTTGCGGCATGCTCGCAACCAAGGGCTATGACGGGTTCCTATATTCCATCGGCTATCTCGCCGGGTGGATCGTCGCGCTGTTCATCGTCGCCGAGCCGATGAAACGCCTCGGAAAATACACCTTCACCGATGCGCTGGACGCCAAGTTCAACTCCAAGGGCATCAAGCTCGCCGCGGCCATCAGTACCCTCGCCGTGTCGATCTTCTACCTCATCCCGCAGATGGTCGGCGCGGGCACGCTCGTCGAGCCGCTCCTCGGCCTGAGCCACGCCACGGGCGTGATCATGGTCGGCGCGATCGTGATCTTCATCGTCGCGACGGCCGGCATGGCCTCCACGACCTACGTCCAGTTCCTCAAGGGCGCACTGCTGATCGTCTTCTCGACGGTCCTGACCTGCTGCCTGCTCAGCCGCGGCCTGACCACCGAACCCAACCAGGGCGGTCAAGTCGAGTTCCACCAGCACACCACGCTGGTCGGTACGCTGCAAGACGACAAGTTGACCCTCGCGGACAAAACCTACAAAGACCCGCAGATCGTCAAGATCCCCGGCAAAACCCCCGGCGAGATCAAGATGCAGTTCGTGAAGCTGACGAAGAGTATCCCCGCCACGCCCGCCATTGCGGCCAAGGGCGACACACCCGCCACCCCTGCCGTCAAAGCGAGCACCAAAGAAACGTGGTGGCTGCTGACCAAGGACGACACCAAAACCGGCAGCGTCCACCTCGACGAAACCCAGTGGGCAACCACCAAAGCCGACGACAGCCAATGGATCAACGGCCTGCCCGCCAGCGAAGACAACCAACTTCGCCAAGGCAGCAACCTGATCAAGATCCAGGGCAAGACCGGCAAGGCCGCGACCGTCGAAAGCATGAACCCTGCGAGCTTCCTGGCGATCATGGCCGACGAAGGCACCGTGGTTCGTACCTGGCCGAAACAGGCTCTCGACACCGAGAAGCTCGGCCTGTCGGAAAAAGCCATCACGATTTACTATCCCAAGGAACTCCCCGGCAACAAGATCATGCGCCCGGGCCTGAAGTTCAAGGTCGAAGGCACCTGGCTGCAGAAGATGGACTTCGCGTCGCTGATGCTGGCGCTGTTCTTCGGCACGGCCGCCCTGCCGCACATCCTCATCCGCTACTACACCGTGCCCAGCCAGGCCTGCGCGCGGAAATCCACCATCGTCGCCATCGCGGCGATCGGCTTCTTCTATGTGCTGACGATGTACATGGGCCTCGGAGCCATGGTCTCCGGCGTGGTCAACCCCGCGGACGGCAACATGTCCGCCCCGCTGTTGGCGAAGTCCTTCGGCGTGGCGCTGTTCGCCATCGTTTCGGCCATTGCGTTCGCAACGGTCCTCGGCACGGTCAGCGGCTTGATTGTCGCTTCCAGCGGCGCGGTCGCGCACGACCTGATGGACCGCTGGGCGGGCATGAAGATGACCGAGAAGCAAAAGGTCATGGCCGGAAAACTCTCGGCCGTCGGCGTCGGCATCGTCGCGATTGTCCTCGGGATTATGTTCCAGGGCATGAACGTGTCGTTCCTCGTGGGCTGGGCGTTCGCGGTCGCTGCGTCGGCCAACCTCCCGGCGATCCTCATGCTACTGTTCTGGAAGCGCACGACCGCCAAGGGCATCGTCGCCTCGATCACCGTGGGCATCATCTCGGCCATCGGCTGGATCCTGCTCTCGCCGGACATGTTCGTCCGCTACGGCATGGCCCGCGAAGAGGCCATCGTGCCGTTCTCCAACCCCGGCATCGTCTCGATCAGCCTCAGCTTCATCACGCTGGTCGTCGTCTCGCTGATGACTCAGGGTGACAACGTCAAGCTCGAAGCCGCCAAGGCCAAAGCTGCCGCGGAATAATCCCCCGCATTGCACACAATCAAAAGCGACGGTTGGCTTCGGCCTGCCGTCGCTTTTTGTAAATTCATGGCAGATTCAAATGGACTGATTATTATGCGACAGGATTGGTTCAAGCGCCGAAGGCGCGAAAGGATCCAGCCGGATAAATCATTGATTTGGATGGAATGCCTCGCCCCTCTATCTGCCATGAACCTGTATTCCCAACAATCGTTCTCACACCTACAGGCCGAAGTGGATCAGCATTCCGCAGGCGAAGATCGAGCCGCCCGCCAGTGCGTGAGAATAGCGATGCAGGCCATGCTGGACTCGCCCCGGCAACAGACTCAGGCCATAGCGTAGCGCCACCACCGACGTGAGCATCGTCGCGACAGTACACAGGCTGAACACCAGCGCGACGGTGAAACAGAGCGTCGTATTGACGGCCGCTGCCGGGTACATCAAAAGTGGGATCAGCACCTCGCACGGGCCGAACACGAACACCAAAAACAGCACCCAGGGCGTTGCGTTGTCGCTGAGGCCGCGGCTGTGGGTATGAACGTGACGCTTCCCCGCCGCGCGGAGTCCCCACACCATATACACCAGCCCAAACGCGATGAGCAACCATTTTGCGATGTCGCCGCGCGAGGCCTCAAGCCATGCAACATCCCCCACCAACGTCCCGAGGGCGATGCCAATCGTGCCGATCAGAACACTGCTGAGAACGTGACCCATGCCACAGACCAGCGTGATCCACAGCGTCCGCATCAGCGACCAGCCGCGCGCATTTCCCATCGCGACGAAGGGGACGTAATGGTCCGGGCCGATCAGCGTGTGCAACACGCCCAGCGAGGCCGCCGTGGTAAGTAATGTGATTGCTTCCGTGTTCATAAGTAAGCCTCTAGAGCGCGTCGACGAATTCTGCCACCTTCGCGGAAAAATCTTCGGGACTCTGACGGAAATCTCCTTCTGAGGGTCATGGTTGTCGTTCGCTATTGTACGCATTTGGGCGCGTCACACAAGCCGCAACCGCCGCAACGCTGAAAAGCAAGGTTGGCGATGAGATTGCGCAGAGGCGATGAGATTTCGCTCGCGTTGCTCGCGAGCGCCTTCGGCGTCGAACTCACGAAGTGTCTTTGCTCGCAAGCTCACAAATCCACGAGAATTCGAATTGCCTGTTTCCATAAAAAAACCAGCCGTGAAGGCTGGCCTTTTTATCGTAAGCGGGCGATGAGATTCGAACTCACGACATTCACGTTGGCAACGTGACGCTCTACCACTGAGCTACGCCCGCGAAGGAGCGCCTATTATATGGACGACGGGCTTGGTGTCAAGCCTTTTTCGCAAGATTCTAAGCCATCACCAACAGGGAGAAAAACCGAGGTTTCACACGAGCCCTGCACGCAAGTTGCGCCTCAACTGCCATTGTAATATTTCCACACCAGCCGGGCGGTCGCGATGGCCACAACGATCAAAAAGATCGGTCGAATGAACTTCGTCCCGCGCCGCGAAGCCATCCGTGCGCCCATCCGCGCGCCGAGGATCTGCCCGCCGGCCATGCACAGGCCGAGGGAATAATGAATCAGCCCGCTCGGCAGAAAAAACAGCAGCGCCGCGACGTTCGACGTGAAGTTCATCAGCTTGGTATGGCCCGTCGCGCGCGGCATGTCATAGCCGAGGAACACCATATAGGCCACCGTCCAGAACGAGCCCGTCCCCGGCCCAAAGAACCCGTCATAAAAGCCGATCAGGCCGCCGAAGATGGCATAAAACCCGTAGCGGCCAAGGATCGGTTTGCGGCTGGTGTGACCCAGGCGCGGGCTGAAAATCGTATACACGAGGATCGCGCCCATGGCGATGGGAATGATCTTCCCGAGGATGTCCGAAGGGATCGCGCGAACGGTCAACGTGCCGGCCGCAGCAGCGAAAAACGTAATGACGATGCCCGGAATCGCCGGCCGAGGATCAAGGTGATCGTGTCGGTAATATTGATACGTCGCCATCGACGAGCCAAAAACGGCCTGGAGCTTGTTGGTGGCAATCGCGGCCTTGGGGCCCAGACCCGCAAGCATCAGCGCCGGTACACTGATCAACCCACCGCCGCCGGCAATGGAGTCTACAAATCCACTGGCGAGGCCCGCAACAAACAGCGCAATGGCTACCCACACATCAGGCATGGTCAGTCCTGTTGCGTAAGCGATTCCACGTCGGGGAACATCTCGTGGGGCTTGAGTACGCGAGGTTTTTCCTCGGTCAAGGTTTCGGCCGGGGCGGAGTCCTTCTTTTGCTGGCCAAGAACGGCCCACATGGCTTCGCAGAACCCATCAAGGCCTTCGCGGGTGATGGCAGAAATGTGCATCACGTCCTGGCCAATCTCTTTCTCGAACGTGGCGAGGTGCTCGGTGGCGTCGGTGAGGTCCATCTTGGTCGCGACGAGAATTTCCGGCGTGTTGGCGAGCTTGGGCGAATAGGTTTCCAGCTCGTTACGGATGGAATTGTAGTTGTGGATCGGGTCGCCCGCCATCGGACAGAGGTCCACGAGGTGGACGATGATGCGCGCGCGCTCGATGTGGCGCAGGAACTCGTGGCCGAGTCCGTGGCCGTCGTGGGCGCCTTCGATCAGGCCGGGCAGGTCGGCCATCGTGATGCGCCGCTCGCCGGAGAGCTTGACGATGCCGAGTTTGGGCGTGAGGGTGGTGAACGGATAGCTCGCGATTTGCGGCTTAGCGTCGGAGAGTGCGCTCAGGAGCGTGCTCTTGCCGGCGTTGGGCATGCCCACGAGCGCGACATCGGCGATGAGCTTGAGCTCGAGGTGGAGCAAGCGTTCTTCGCCGGCTTCACCGGTGGTGAACTCGCGCGGGGCCTGGTTGACGGAGGTCTTGAAGCGCTCGTTGCCCTTGCCGCCCTTGCCGCCAATGGCGACGCAAACGCGTTCACCGGCGGTGGCGAGGTCCTTGAGGAGCACACCCTTGTCGACGTCATAGATCAGCGTGCCGCACGGGACGGGGATTTCGACGTCCTCGGCATTTTTGCCGTGACATTTCTTCCCCATGCCGTGTTGGCCTTTGGCGGCCTTCCAGTGGTGCATCCCTGCGAGGTGATGCAGCGTATTGATTGAATCGTCTCCGACGAGGTAAATACTGCCGCCGCTACCGCCATCGCCGCCATCGGGGCCGCCCTTGGGGATATAGCGCTCACGCCGAAACGCCAAGCTCCCGTCGCCGCCCTTGCCGGCTTTGACGTGGATATTGACTTCATCGACGAACATTGATTTTGCGACTGTGTGATCTTTCATGATCTTCCTCGTGGGATAAAAAAAGGGACGGCCAACGGCCATCCCTGTCGTATCGTGTGGATGCAGCTTAGACGACGTCGACGAAGCGGCCCCGGAAGCAGACCGTGCCTTCGGCGAGAGCGAAGATCGAGTCGTCGCCAGCGCGCTTGGTGTTTTTGCCGGCCTTGAAGGGCGTGCCACATTGACGGACGATGATCGTTCCGGTGGTGACAGCCTCGCCGCCGAAGCGCTTGACGCCGCGGTGTTGTGCATTGGAATCGCGACCGTTTTTGGACGAACCTTGTCCCTTTTTATGTGCCATGATAAAACTCCTTATCAGTTCTGTCGGGCTAAATGGATAGAACAGGGAATCCCCGTTCGAGCGGCACATTTTACTTGGTTTGCGTTCAATGTCAAGCAAAAATCGCGTCGAGGCCTGCTTTTCTGGCGCCAAAGTCCCAAGTCACTATTTTTTCAGGGTTTCGGGTTTGTGTTTGTAATGAATTCTTTATGGGCCTATACTCAAAGGACAGCCCCCCTCCTCCATCCGGAAAGCCTACCCATGTCATTCGATCCGCCCACACCGCAAACGCCGCCTGCGCCCGTCGATACAAACCAGACTCCTGCGCCCAAAGGGAATTTTTTCCTTGGTTTCGTCGGTGCCGTCCTCGGCGCGGTTGTCGTAAGTGCCCTCTGGGTCGCTCTCGCCAAAAAAGGCGTGCCCGAAGTGGCCTGGGGACTATCGATTTTGATGGGCGGACTGAGCGGACTTCTCGCTGTGTATTTCGGGGGCAAAAAAAGTGTCCCCCTTGGAGTGGTCGTCATGGTGATTGTTCTGGTAACGATTGTGGGTTCGTCCTATGCGGCCTATTCCGTCGGAATCCGCAGTGAACCGGGACGCACAGAGTATAAACGCCAGTTTGTCGACAAGGTCGAATCAGAGAAAACGGTGTTCACCGGAAAAAACGGACTCGACATCGCTTTCGAGGCCTATCTCGCCAAGCAAGTCAAGGCCGATTCCAACCCGAAGGCCTATTTGCGCTGGCTGGCGAACAAAGGGGGCGAGGGCATTTTCCCCGCGCTGATGTGTCTCTGCGGAATTGCCTTTGGATTTGTGACCGCCGGGCTGGGAAGCACCAGCGGGCAATGCAAATCCTGATCGTTATGCCTGGGCCTGGTCCCGCAAGGTTTCGTTGACCTCTTTGGAAATGCGCACCGCGCACCAATCGTGGCCACACATGGAACAGTAGTGCTGATTGTCGCCCTCGGTGTCGTTGCCGCGATTGCGAATCTCGGAGGCTTTTTCACTGTCGAACGCGAGCTCGAGTTGTTTGTCCCAGTCAAAGTTTGCACGGGCATCGCTGATCGCGTCGTCCCAATCGCGTGCGCCGGGCAGCCCGCGGGCGACATCGGCGGCGTGGGCAGCAATTTTATAGGCCACGCAACCCTGGCGAACGTCTTCGGCCTCGGGGAGGGACAGGTGCTCGGTGGGCGTAACATAGCAGAGGAAACTCGCGCCGTGGACGGCCGCCGCCGTTGCGCCAATCGTTGAGGTGATGTGGTCGTAGCCGGGGAATGCGTCGGTGACAATCGGCCCGAGGACATAGAACGGCGCGTGGTCGCAGACTTCTTGCTGGCGCTTCATGTTCATCTCGATTTGATCGTACGGGACGTGGCCGGGGCCTTCGACCATGCACTGGACCCCCGCGTCGCGGCTGCGGAATACCAGCTCGCCGAGCGTGTCGAGTTCGGCGAATTGAGCATCGTCGCTCGCGTCGGCCAAACAGCCCGGGCGCAGACCATCGCCGAGGGAATAGCTCACGTCATACTCACGCAGAATGGCGGAGATGTCGTCGAACAGTTCATAGAACGGGTTTTCGCGATTGTGGACGGTCATCCATTTGGCGATCAAGCTGCCGCCGCGGCTACAGATGCCCATCTTGCGTTTGGGGATGTGCGCGAGGTGGGCCTTGCGGAAACCCGCGTGAATCGTGAAAAAGTCGACCCCCTGCTTGGCTTGGTGCTCGATGACCTGGAGAATTTTGTCTTCGGTGAGGTCTTCGATGGGCTGGTCGACGATCATCGAATAGAGCGGGACCGTGCCGATGGGGACCGGCGAATTGGCGATCAGGTGGGCGCGGATGTCGTCGAGGTCCCCGCCGGTGGAGAGGTCCATCACCGCGTCGGCGCCATATTTCACCGCCCACTGGAGCTTGAGGAGTTCTTCCTGCTTGCAGCTGCCGACGGGCGAGGCGCCGATGTTGGCGTTGATTTTGGTGGTCACCGCCCGGCCAATGGCGCAGGGGGCAAGCTTGACACCGCCGTTGAGGCCTTCGAGGTGGAGACGGTTGGCGGGGATGACAAGGCGGCCGGCGGCGAGTTCTTCGCGGATGGTCTCGACGGGGAGATTTTCGCGTGTCGCGACGGCGGTCATTTCGGGAGTGATGGTGCCCGCGAGGGCCTGGGTATATTGCGTGGTCATGGGTTCGATCCGATCTGGAGGTTAAGTGGGTTTCGCCGAGGGGCAAAACAGGTCGGACAGTATACCGTCGAATCGACAAGAATTCCAGAAAATCCGTTACCGGGCGGTTAATTGCCATGCGCGGAGGAGTTCGGCCGTGGACCAGGCCTGTGCGCAGCAGCCGTGAGGCGCGTGGGGCGCGTCGCCGTCGAAAATTTCGCTGACGTGGTGGATGCACGCCTCGTCGAGATGCGCCGCGAGCGGCAAGAGATATTCCCGCGCTTCGGCCTGGGCGGTCGGGTCCACACGGAGCATGGCCTCGATGAACGGGCCGATCAGCCAGCCCCACACCGTGCCTTGGTGGTAGGCCCGCTCGCGCGATTCCCAGCTTTCGCCATAGTGCCGGCGGTATCGATTGTCGCTCGGCGAGAGGCTTCGCAGGCCCATCGGCGTCAGCAGGTGACGACGAACAGTATCGACCACACGCGCTTGGCGCTCCGCACTCAGCGGCGAAAATGGGAGCGACGCGGCAAAAATCTGGTTCGGCCGAATGGATTCATCCCGCGTGCCGTCGGGCAGAATGCAATCCACAAGCCCATTGAGATGGTCACACCAAAACTGCTCATTGAAGGCGGCGGCGATGCGCTCGGCCTCGTTGACAAATTCGACCTCGCGAGTGCGCTCCGCGATCATGCGGTGCGCGAAATACCACAGGGCATTGATTTCGACGGCCTTGCCATAGCGCGGCGTGATGGCCTCGGAATTGAATTTCGCATCCATCCACGTCAGTTGCGTCGAGGCATTCCCCCCTGCGAGCAGCCCATCGGGTTCAGCGTGAATCTCAAACATCGTTCCGGCGCGATAGTGCTCGACGATTTCGCGACAGGCAGGCAAAAGCACCTCTCGGCCAAACGCTTCGTCCCCGCCCGCGCGCAGATAGCGATCGGCCGCGAGGATGAACCACAGTGACGCATCCATATTGTTGTAGTGCGGCTCGCCGCCGTAATCGTCGAACCGATTGGGGATCATCCCCTCGGAAAGAAACTCCACATACGTCGCCAACACGTCCCGCGCTTCGTCCATCCGTCCAGTCGAAAGCAGCACCCCAGGCAGCGCCAAAAACGTGTCGCGCCCCCAATCGGCGAACCAGGGGAAGCCCGCGAGAATGCTCTTGCCGTCTCCGCGCGACGGGGTCGGACGGGTCACGAGATAGCTGCTCGCCGAAAGCGCAAGTCGTTGCTCGGTGGGGTCAGGATCGTCGGTCGCCAACACGTCGAGAAGCGTTTCACGCTGGCGGGTCTGAGCGGCGAGAATCGCGTCGAACTCCAGCGCGGCGGGCTCGTCCAGATTGGCCGTCAGCTCGACGGTGGTATATCGGCCGCTGCACGTCGCCGTAAAGGTTCCCGGCGAATACAAATCTTCGTGGCCGTCCTGACCGCGGAACAGGTCGATGCGATATCGCAGACCATACCACCACTGCGGATCGATGGTTGCCTCGGTGCCGGGCGCAAGAAGAGACAACGGCCGATCCATCATCCAGTCGGCCGCAATACTCATGCCGTTGGAAATCGTCCGCACGTCAAAGTGCGATCCCGACTTGTGGCGCAAGGCGTGAAAATCGCGCAGGTTCGTGAACGGCCGCAGTGTCAGCGTGTCGAATTCGCCATCAATGTCATAACGCAACACCACAGCATTTTGCTCTGGCGACAGCAACAGGCGTTTTCGCAACTCCAACGCCTCGCCCAGGCGATAGGTCCATTCCACCGCCACGCCGTCGGTCACCGAATCCAACCAGCGATACCCCTCGGGACTCATCGCACCATCAAACTCGTTGGTCGCAAGGTCCATCACACGCCCATCGGCGCGAACTTGCTCCATCACCGTCGACAGTGCCACCACGCGCCCTACCGGCGGATGCGTCGCACCAACCAACAAACCATGATACCGTCGCGTCCCGCAGCCGCAGAGTGTCGAACTGGAATAGGCGCCTAAGGTGTTGCTGCGTAAAAACTCGCGAGAGCCGAGCGCCTCGGGCGAGCCGCCGGAGCTTCGAATGGAAAATTTCAGACGATCTTGCGAGATGGATGAATCAGTAGAATGCATGGTAACTCCTCTGCGTATTATAGCCATTTGCCCGAAAGAAGCGATTTTCTTCTCGCAAAACCTTTTTTTCTCGCTATTTGGCCCAAAAAATGATAATTCGCAAACTTTTACCTTCCAGAACCTTGGGCGAGAAATATAATGGACAGTGACGCATCTGGATCAATAGCTGTCAGCAATCTGACAGGGAGAAATGTCAATGCGAGTATTTATGCTGGGCTGGGAATTTCCGCCGATGATCAGCGGCGGATTGGGAACGGCGTGTTATGGCCTGACTCGAGGGCTCGACCACGCGGGCGTGGGTGTGTGTTTCGTATTGCCGACGGCCCAGCGCCCTGTCCAACCCCATATTCAAACTACCGTTGAGTTTCAATCCCCCGGCGAAGTCACAGTGAACGTTGCCGCGGCCGATGGTACGCCGCTCGCCACCGGTGCCCAGCGCGTGGTCCCCCAAGAAGATGCGAAATTTGAACACACCGATTTTTATCGCCTTGACGCGGTGCTCCAGGCCTATGCTTCGCCCGACGACATGACCGTGTGTGACGCGGCCATGCTCGATGGATCGTTACACGAGCTGCTCGACAGGCCCGCATTGGAAACCGACGAGGCCACCGCAAACGGACCCGTCGATTTTGGTGCGCCCCAAAGCGACACCCCGGTGACCGTAGCCCAGGCCGCCACCGCCGCCGTAGAGGCCAAGGCCCAAAGCGCGCCCGCCGAAAAACCCCAACCCACACCCAGCGACATCACCTTCCCCGGCGGCTCGGTGGTCAAGGGAACCTCCGGCGTACACTATGAGGGCGATCTGCTTTCGCAAGTCTTCCGGTTTGCGTCGCTGGCGGTCGACCTTGCGCTCACCGAAGAGTTTGACATCATCCACGCGCACGACTGGATGACGTTCCCCGCCGCGATTGCCGTCGCACGCGCCACAGGCAAGCCCCTCGTCGTCCACGTCCACTCCACCGAATTCGACCGCTCCGGCGAACACGTCAACCAGGCCGTCTATGACATCGAGCGCGCGGGCATCCACGCCGCCACGCGAATCGTCTGCGTCAGCCACCTCACGCGCAACACCGTGGTCCACCGCTACGGCGGAGACTCGGCCAAAACCGAAGTCGTCTACAACGCCGTGGAGTTCCCCGACAACAACGAAGAAACTCTCGTCCCGATCCGGCGCAACGAAAAGATCGTTCTTTTCCTCGGGCGCATCACCATGCAAAAAGGACCGGAATATTTCCTCCAGGCCGCCAAGCGCGTGATCGAAAAAGTCAAAGACGTCCGCTTTGTCATCGCGGGCAGCGGCGACATGATTACCGGCTGTATTGAACTCGCGGCCGAACTCGGCATCGGCCGACACGTCACGTTCACCGGATTTTTGCGCGGCGACGACGTCGAAAAAATCTTCTCGATGGCCGACCTCTATGTCATGCCCAGCGTCTCCGAACCGTTCGGCATCGCGCCGTTGGAAGCGATGCGCCACAACGTCCCCGTGCTGATCTCCAAGCAGTCCGGCGTTTCGGAAGTGCTCACCCACGTCCTCAAGTGTGACTTCTGGGACATCGACGACATGGCCGACAAAATTCTCGCGGTCCTGCGCTATCCCCCGCTGCAGAAAACCCTCACCGAACACACACCCTTTGAACTCCAAAAGCTGTCGTGGGACGATTCCGCCCGCCAGCTTCAGGAATTGTATCAGCAAATCCTCACGGAAGGAGCGTAACGCAGTATGGCATCCGTTGTCTTCTATTTCCAGGTGCACCAGCCCTTCCGGCTGCGGCGCTACAGCGTGTTTGACTCGTCGCACAACTACTTCTGCGACGAGAGCAATGAAGAAATTCTCCGCAAGGTCGCCCGCAAATGCTACCTGCCGACCAACCAGCTCATGCTCGATTGCATTCGTGAGCACGAGGGGCGCTTTCGCATCAGCTATGCCATCACCGGCACGCTGCTCGAACAGTGTGCCCAGTGGATGCCCGAGGTGCTCGACAGCTTCAAGCGCCTCGTGGACACCGGCTGCGTCGAGATCATCGGCGAGACCTATTTCCACTCGCTGAGCTTTCTCTATGACCGCGGCGAGTTCCGCCATCAGATTCAGTTGCACTCGGACCTCATGGAACATCATTTCGGTGTGCGTCCCAAAGCGTTCCGCAATACCGAGCTGACCTACAACAACGAGGTCGCCCAAGAGATCGAGGACCTCGGCTTCGAGACGATCCTCACCGAAGGTGCCGACCATGTGCTGGGCTATCGCAGTCCGAATTACGTCTACAATCCGCCCGGCTGCAACATCAAACTGATGCTCAAGAACTATCGTCTCAGCGACGACATCGCCTTCCGCTTCGGCAACAAAGGCTGGCCGGAATGGCCGCTGACGACGGAGAAATTCGCCAACTGGGTCGACCGCATCAACGGCAATGGCTATACCTGCAACCTGTTTATGGACTACGAAACCTTCGGCGAACACCAGTGGGCCGAGACCGGGATTTTCGACTTCATGCACACCCTGCCCGGCGCGATTATGCAAGGCGGCAAGAACGATTTCCTCACCGTCTCCGAGGCCTCCGCGAAATATCCCGCCGCCGGCGAGGTCGACATCCCCCGGATGATCAGCTGGGCCGACGCCGAGCGCGACCTGACGGCGTGGCTGGGCAACTCCATGCAAGCCAACGCGCTGCAGGAAGTCTATCACCTCCACGACGCGATCCTCCGCTCGGGCAACCCCGACCTCGAACATCAGTGGCGCAAGCTCCAAACCTCCGACCACTTCTACTACATGTGCACGAAGTTCTTCGAGGACGGCGACGTGCACAAATATTTCAGCCCCTACGAATCGCCCTACGACGCGTACATCAATTTCATGAACATCCTCGACAACATCCGCCAACGCATCAACGCGTAAACTGTAGGGGCGACCCGATGTGGCCGCCCTCGCGAACAGTCAAGGGAGAACAATGGACAAGGGAGAATTGAATCCAGCTGACGACATCGCCGCTCTGGCAGAAGAAGTTTCGCATGGGTGCTTGTCCTCGCGCGAATTGCCCTCCAGGCAGAACTGGCTAGACAGGAGTCGGATTTGGGGTATCAGGCGAGTGGGCTGGACGTTTGGTATTTTTGTGGCGAGCATTTGGACCTTGCTGGAATTGTACCTTCTCAGCAAGTCGCTGGGCTGGAGTGATGCGTCCTATTGGCATATCCTCTGGGTGAATATAAGTGCAACGGTCGCCGGAATAATCCTTTTCGGTGGTCTGGTTATTTGGGCGAAAGGTCGCTTGGAACCTTATCGATGGATATTTCGCTACCTTTGTGCAGGCCACTTCGCTGTGTTTCTACTGCATCTTCTTTTTCTCATTGTAATCGCTTACGCAAGGCCCGATCGCGCGCTGTACTAGGGGATTGGTGGAGTGCCGTGGATGGCGGTTATAAAAATGGCGAGATTTTCTAATTGCCGGGGATAGCGGGAGTTGCTACTCTTCTTGTAGATCAACTACAGCGCGTTAATGCTCGGCGCATGTGCCGCCTGGCCCAGGGCGCAACGGAGACTACCATGGGATGCTACGGAAGCGTATTTCGAGGCCTGGTCGCCAACCGCGTCCTGCGCACACACACCCGCAACGAGGTCCGCGACGACGAAGTCGACTCGCCGGAACTCGAAGCACTCCAATCCACCGCGAAACGGATGCACGTCAAGTCGCACCGCCACTATCGGCCGCGCACTGGCGTCGTTGCGTTCCTTTCCAATTGGGCCTTCCTGCTGGTCGTGCTCTTCACCGTCGCCCTGGGCTCCCTGATGATGTTCGGACACTTGCACTAACGAGGCCACGCCGTGAGATTCCCTGGAAATAAAATTCGAAGATTGGACAAGCCCATCGCATCTCATGTCCACGATCCATTGATCGAAGCCGAAGGGCCAGAGACCGACGAGATGCTCCGCCTCCAAGGCCAACTCAATGGCCGAGTGCTTTCCGATGCCGAAAAAGATCGCGCCGCGAAACTCAAACGCCGCCTCCACCGCCCCAGCCTCGCTTACTGGCTGCTTGGCCTGATCTTTGCCCTGGGTGTGGTCATGGGTATCTTGTTTGTGGTGAATTTTTTTCTCCACCTCCTTTAACTGAAACCAAACCACCATGCATAATTTCAAACGACGGTTCAACGCGATTGTCCACGAAAAAATCGAATCCCACGTACGCGACCCACTGTGTGAGGCCGAGGGAGAGGAAACCGAAGACATGCTCCGCCTCCAAGGCCAACTCAATGGCCGGGTGCTTTCCGATGCCGAAAAAGATCGCGCCGCGAAACTCAAACGCCGCCTCCACCGCCCCAGCCTCGCTTACTGGCTGCTTGGCCTGATCTTTGCGGCCGTGGGACTTTACTTCCTCTTTTCCATCCTCAAATATGTGATCCAATAACCAATTGCCCGCCGTATTTCTCTATTGCTTGTGGGTATGCCAACCTGGAATGAAATTGGTTCGCAAATTCCCTCCACACATTATTCTTGCCAGGATGGACGGGCGGTGTTTATACTCTGTGCACAAACGTTCCCTTCTTCACAAGGATTCCTATGACGACCATGCAGCAACCAGGCCCAACCGATCCGTTCGTCGCACTTCTCAAAAGAGGCGGAGTAGCGGCTTGGATTTTTTCCTTGGTCGTAACATCCGTGCTAACTTTCTTTCTCATGCTTCTGGCCTCATTGGCACTCAGCGCATTTGAACATTCTCTGGGAGACCGGCTTTTCTCACTCATGGGCATACTTTTCGTCGGCGCGATTGCACTGGGAATAATGGCCTATTGGGCGGGAAGAAAACGCAAGCTGGAACTACGAATGTTTCTTATATGCCTAGTCGTCAGCCACATCGGGCTTCTGATCTTCCTCTTCATTTCTCTGGCAACTTGTGAATGGAAATAACGTTGCAGCCCGTAGGGCGGGCTAGGTGTTGCCCGCCATATTTCTCTATCGCTTGTGCGTGATCCGTGCGGAGCGTGGGTTCGTTGGCGTTATGGGCGGAGTCTGCGTCGGCGCAGGTTTCGTCGGTGTCGTGGGCGCAGGTTGCGTGGGTTGCGGGGTCGTCGACAAGGTAGGCGCTCCCCATGTCGGTTGCGGGATCGTCGGCACTGCGGGCTTGACCCACGTCGGGTACCTGTGGCCCGAATGCCCCGTGTGCGGGTTTCCTCCGGGATGTGTGTGACCCGGATATCCCGTGTGCCTCGGCCAGTTTGGCCGACGGCTTCCCCCGCCCCGCGGGTAATACGAATAAGGCCAGATCGTCGGCAGCGCAATCGTCGGCAGCCACAACGGCCCGCGTCGCTGAACGCTGGACAGGCCGCCCGACCCGGTCACGAGGTACGGCATCTCTGGTCCGAAAAGTCCAAAACTTGAATATGGATAGACCATCCCCCAGCCATAGTGCCGCCTCGGCGATGTCCAATGCGGGTAGTGGCCATAGGGAACCCCGGCGTAGGGAATTCCGCCATAGGAATAGATCAGCGTCGGGCGGTGCAACAATGAGCGCGAACCGACCCCGCTGACGGAGACGGTGGTCGAGACCCCGCTGCCGCTGCTCCACGGCAGTTGCCACGTCAGCGTCCACGGGCCGTGCGGGCGCGAACCGGAATACCACAGCTGCCCCGCGTTGATGTAATAGGTCTGGGCGTGGCGCAGGACGGTGCGATTGGCGTTGGTCGCATAGTACACATTGTATCCGCCGTCGACGAGGGCGAATAGCGGCTCGGAGCGATAGGTCACCTCCGGCTGAGGCGGGATGAATTGGAGGTGCGGAGTGCGCGGCTGGGGCGCGGTCGCGACGGGGGCTGCGGGTTGGCCGTCTGACGTGGATTCGCCAAACAGGTCCTCGGCCGTGAGCGGCTTGGGTGCGGCGGGTTTCGCCGGCGCGGCTTTGGGATCCATCGGCGGAAGAATGTCACCCTCGGTGGCGCTGGCGGGTTTGGCGTCGAGACGGTCCAGCGAGAAATTGATCTCCCACAGGCCGATGCGCGAACGGATCGACGCAAGCAAGCTCTTCTCGGCCGGCGAAGTCGCCGTGGGGAACACCATGGTGACCACCTTGGCGCTATGGCACACCAGCGAGCCCTTGGCCTCGTCGGTGCGATAGGGCGACGTGAACACAATCTCTCCGTGCGCCGGGCGAAGCATGCCCGTAGCGAGAACGCTCACGGAAATTCGCCCGCGAAGTGTATTTTGAGGCTGAGAATGCAACGGGCCGGGGTGGATCACGACGGTCCCCTCGGGCATGCGAATTGTCTGAGGCCACGTCGGCCCTGCCGCCGCAGGCTCGGCCGCGACAGCCAAACCGGCCGCGATCCCTGCCGCGCATAGTACAATCAGGATGTGCAACTTCATGGTTGCCTCCTTCCCGGTCTCGCCGGGGGTGTTCCTTGTCTCCCATTGCATTGTATCGACCAACGCCCACGTCTCACAGTAAAAATTCAAATCTCCGCTTGATTGTTCGTTCCCTCGAAACACACCCCAATCTCCCGCCATCCTCGAAGGCGCTATGTCGCATTCGGCGAGACCAACAACAACAGATCGGCTTCGCGTTTGGCGAGGAATCGCTCTGGCAGATTGACATTGCCGCGCGGCGCGGAGAGTAACTCGTCGACGTCGCGCAGATGGCGGTCGGACAGATCGCGCAGGCCCATGCCCATCTCCGCCAATAGCGCGCGGACCAGTTCGCGACGGACAATCGCCGATGCCGTGAGCATGCGCTTCACATCAAGAATCACCCGGTCGGGCCGCTGGAGCACAAGCGCCTCGGTACGGAGTTGTGCGCTTTGCTCGGCAAGCAGCTCGCTCACCTCGGCCGCCTGCGTAGCGAGGCGCACCAGCGCGTCACTTGCCCCGGGCGCGACGGATGCCTCGATGGCGGGAAGAATTTCGTGGCGGATTGCGTTCCGCCGCAGCGTCGTGTCGGTATTGCTCGCGTCTTCGCGCCACGAGAGATCATGCCGCTGGGCATAGGCGTCGATCCATTCACGCCGCGCACCCAGCATCGGCCGATAGAGCGTCACGCCCTCGGCCAGCTCGCGCGTCGGTGCCATTCCCGCCAGCCCGCGCAACGACGTGCCGCGCGCAATCCGGAAGAGTACCGTTTCGGCCTGGTCGTCGCCGTGATGCGCCAAGACCACTGCCGATGCACCCGCGTCTTGGGCGGCCTCGCGGAAAAACGTCATCCGCGCTTCTCGCGCTGCGTGCTCGACGCCCTCGCCAAGCCGTTCCGCCATCGCCGCAACGTCCACGCGCCGCATCATCGAATTCAGGCGGAAATGGTCTGCCATCGACACCACCCACGCCGCGTCGGCCGCCGACTCGTCCCGCAGACCGTGGTCCAGATGGGCCACCACCAACGACCACTCCCGCGCCGGAGCCATCGCCGCAAGACAGTCCAGCAAGACCATGCTGTCCTTGCCGCCGGACGTGCCCACGAGAATCCGCGCGCCGCACACAGGGAGCGGAGCGGCCTTGAGGGTCTCAAGGAGTCGCGTTTCAAATTGTGCCTTTTTGCTTGCCATCGGTTCTCGGGCCGTATAGTATCACGATATCGCGTCGCAGGAAACTCTAAATCCAACCAATTCCCAGCCGCGGGCTCCTCGGGCGCCCATCCAATGACGGCTGGTCGTATCCCATATGGCATTTCGCAAACACATCCTTTCCCTGGTCGTCTTTCTCGCTGTCGCGGTCGGATCGACCTATCTCGCTCTGCTGGACGAATCGTTCAACGAAGAGCAATATCGCTATGCCGTCGCCAGCGTGCAGAACGACACGGACACCTTTGCGTCCGATCCGATTTTCGGAACGATGTATGCCGAGGGCCAGCTCCCCCGCCAGCTCAATCCGTTCTTCCTCCGCTTGCTGAAAACAATTCGAACGGGACTTCATGTCGACAATGCGCTGCTGACATTCCGCTTGTTGGTGGGGCCGATGTGCATGGTGTTCCTGTGCGGGATGTATTTCCTGCTCTTCCGCATCACCGCCAGCTCGACCGTGTCCGCCTTCGTGGCGATTTTGTCGATGGGGACGATTGAGACCGTCGGCACATGGCACTGGGGCGTGGGGGCGCTTGCCACCGTCACGCCGGCCGGCCTGTTTTTGGCACTGAGTCCCTTCCTGGTGCGTGCCTTTGTCTACCACCGCCGTCAGCCAATGAAACTGGTCCGCGGATTTGCCCTGATCGGGCTCGCGGGGAACCTGCACCTCCCAAGCGCTGTCACGCTGGGGGCGATTTTGCTGGTGGCCTATCTCATCGAGCGGCGAATCCGGCGAGTCACTCTATTGGCTACGCTGGGGTCGATTTTTGCATTTTCAATCTGCATCCTCCCAGCCGTGCTCTATGAACTCAGCGTCATGCACAGCCTCGCCGCGCCCACGACAAGCACACCCGTCGAAGTTGGCACGGTCCTCTCGGCATTGCGTTATTGCCCCGGCGAAACGCTCTATCCCGAACTGGTGTCCCAGGCGCTGCAATGGGCGATCTACATCGGCGTCCTGCTGGGGCTCGCGGTGACCATGCTCTGGCGTCACGACGACGAACACACCAGCCTGCACCTGGGTATCTGGATTTGGGTGGCCCTGCTGGGCGCGCTCGTCTCGTTGGGCGGAATCGGATTGATGCAATTCCTCGCGACAAGCCAAAAATGCTTGGTCCTGCCGCCGGTGATTTTGCAGGCATCGTGCTGGACAATGCTCGCGCTGTTTGTGCTCCTCGCGCGCGGATTGCGAAACGTTACGCGCGTGATGCGCTTTTCCCCGGGCGTCCTGTTCTGGGCGCGAATCGTTTTGCTTCTGGCGTGGCTGCTGCCGAGCGACAACTGCTCCGTCGTGCGCCATCACCTCTACGAATGGTTCACCGCCGGCCTGCGCGAGAGCGACAAACCGATGCGGCTACAGGAATTGCGCGACCGCCATGTCGCCCTGCGCGAAATGGAAGCCATCGGCCTGTGGCTCCGGAAAAATACGCCCGCCGATACGCTGATCGTGACCAACCAGCCGCGGATGCGAGTTTGCGCACGTCGTGGTGTGCTGGTGATTCAGTCGGACGTGACGATGCTGGTGCAGCACGCGCCGTGGCTGATCGAAACGTGGCATCGGCTGAACTCGGCTCAGGACCGCTGGTTCTCCAAGCCCATCGATCCCAAAGTCATCGCCGACGGGTTCCGAAAAATCACCGCAGCCATCCCCTACCACGCCCGCCTGCCACACGAACATTGTTATCTGCTGCTGCCCGCACACACCAACCTCGTGGAAGTTCATCCGCTCGAAGACATCCGCAATCCCGACTGGGGCCAGCAATACCGCCTCCTGCGCCTGCCGAAGTAACCCGGCGGGAGACTCTTATTTTGTCACGTTGAGAATCGCCTGATCGATGGCGGGTTGCAGATCGCGCTTGGCTTTGGTCTTCACATCCACGAGCGTGAGGTGCATGTTGACGCAGTTGGAACCATAGACCTTGACCTTGCGAAGATAGTAGATCGTGGTTTCGTCGTACCAGCCGGGGTAGGCATCGGTGCTTTGGCCGAAACCGCCCACCTGGGCCGCGCCATCGGTGGCGAGAGTCGTGCGGACCTTGAAGGCCGCATCCGTGACGATCAGGTTGTCGTCGGTTTGCATCAGGACGTGCTTGCCCGAGGGAGAATAGATCGCGTAGTTGATTTTTTCGGTGTTGGCCACGAGGGTCACTTTCCCGGTGGCAAGGTCCACTTCGTAGCATTGTTCCGAAGGCTTCCCTCTCCGATTGCCGGCGGCCGGTTTATAGGTGCCAGCCGCATAGCACACCAGCAGAGCCTTTTTGGAATCCCCGCGGACCGCGAGGAACATTTCCCCCGTCCCCGTCACCGTGCAGAGATCGGTCGTTTTCCCGGCCGTGCTGAGACGCACCAATTTGCCGGTGTAGGACTTGTGGTTCTCCTTGCTTTTGTTGACCTTGTCGATGCGAATCGCCAGAAGGCTGCCATCGCTCAGCGGGCGGAGAAGTTTCGCCGAGCGCTTCATCAACAGCGTATCCTTGCCATTGGCGATCAGGTGAATTTCGGCGAAGCCTTCCTTGAGTTCAGGATCGCTTTTGCCGGTGACGGCCGTGTAGGCCAGAGCGCTCCCGCCGGGAAGGTAGACCGCGTAGGTCAGATTTTCGACCGATTTGATTTTGGTCGCGGGCTTGGAGACCGGCTTGGAATAGAATACGCCATCGGCGTAGAGCAGTGCGCCCTTGCCGGAGGGGCTGTACAGCCCGAAGGTGGCCTTTTTGGCGGGGGACAGCAACTCGGCCTTGGAGGTCGCGGGGTCGAAGCTGTAGAATCCGCCTTCGCGGGGAATGAGGATTTTCCCGTCTTTGGACACGCTCAGGTCAATTGGGGTGCACGCGGATAAGAACATGGAAAGCAAGAGGATCGGGGCGATGGATTTCATGGGATTCTCCTTGAGTCGAGTTTCGAATCGGTGGATTGGATGCGTAATGGATTGTAGGAGAGGAGCTTGAGACAGTGAAGGGGAAAATGAAAAAGAGGACATTTTTTCGAAGCAGAGGGTCTGCGGCATAAAAATACCGCCGGGTGACAGAGAATTAATTTCCTTGCCATCCGGCGGCTGACGCAACCGTTGTTGCGCCGCGAATCTACTCCGATTCGCTTGCAGACGGGACTGTCGGAATGGGGCACCGTTCCCCTGTTCCACTTCTATGGTAGGCAGCCAAACCCTCGAGGCCAACCCTTTCTCTGAGTTTTTTGGGTAGCCCCCCACCGCATCAACACCCGTCTTGACAGTTATGGCCGAACGCCTTTTCTAACCATCGCGTATGAGTGCAGTTCGAAATGCAGAGAGTGGCCAAGTCGTTTCAGCGAGGGGATTCAAATGGAGAAATCTTTTTTTCCGAACGGGCAGGCCCCTTGACAATGGGCCGTGTTTTCCTATAATACTCCCCTTCGCGGGCGTAGCTCAGTGGTAGAGCGTCACGTTGCCAACGTGAATGTCGTGAGTTCGAATCTCATCGCCCGCTTCTCAAAAAGGACTGATCCAAAGGACCAGTCCTTTTTCAATGGCGATGAGATTTGAACTCACATGGACACGAGCGTAGCGAGTGGACATCCCGTGAGTTCGTCCAACGCAGCCCAGAATCGCTTGCGATTCGTAGCGGAGTTGCCGCGAACGCAGTGAGCGAATCTCATCGCCCGCTTGAATGGGTCAGGATTCTTTGACGCCGAACTCCAGTGTGGGGTGGGTGAAGTGGAGCGCGTCATTGGTGTGGTACGTCGCGAATTCCGTGATGATCGCGCCTTCAGGCCCGCCCATGAGGAAGTGGCTCGATTCGGGAACGTTCAACTGGTCGGTGTCGCCAGCGTTGAGCAATGTGCAGGAATTGACGGTGACGTAAGGTTTTTGGCTTTCGGGGATTTCCACGCCTTCAAGGAACCCCGTCGGCTCTTCTTCGGTCGAGAAATTATAGGCCGAGCCATGGCGGATCAGCCAGCCTTCTCGCTTGGCCGGGCAGACACCCTCGACGGCGACGTGGCTGTGCTCGACGATCATCTGGCCAGGCAGAAGAAGGATTTCATGCCCGAGATAGCCCCCGCCCTCATGGTTGTGGTTCATCCAGAACACACCCGCCATGCCGACATGGGCGAAGTCGCCTAGGTCAAAGTCGGGGCACCACATTTGCTCGCCCTTATAACTTTCAAAAATTGGGTAACCGTGATATTCCATCAGCTCGAAATAGGCCTGTTTGGCCTTGGCTTCGTCAAACTTGCCATCAACATAGAAATCCTCATTGGTCCATTGCTTCATTGTAAAATCCCTCTCCTTATTTCGTCGCGGTGAATGGGTTTGGTTATGCAAGGGTGTGTTCGGTTCGGGCGATGATGCTTTCCTGGATTTCCGGTGCAAGCTCGTTGAAAAATGCGCTGTACCCGGCGACGCGGACGACCAGGCCCTTGTGCTCTTCGGGATGAATCATGGCGCTGCGTAGCGTTTCAGCATCGACGATGTTGAACTGCACGTGGCCGCCGCCGAGGGCGATATAGCCCATGATCATGTTGGCCCATTTGGCGATGCCTTCGGGCGTCGAGACGGCGGTGGGGGAAATCTTCTGATTGAAGATTACGCCGTTGCCGCAGCGGACATGATCGATCGCGCAGATCGAGCGCATCGCGGCCGTCGGGCCCTTGATGTCTGCGCCGGAGGTGGGCGAAATGCCGTCGGCAAGAGGCGCGTATTTCTTTTTGCCGTCCGGCAACGCCGCCGTGGCCAGCCCGAACGCAACGTACGCCGCCACGGGGAGCAACGCCGCCGTGAACGGTCCGCCGCGATAGGTCTCGTAGCCGAGCATGGAATCAAAGAAGATGTCCGTAGCCCGCTTGACCATTTGGTCCGGGCCGTCGAGGTCGTTGCCATATTTATCAACCCGATTGATCAGAGTTTGGCGCATGACCTCTTCGCCGTCAAAGTCGGTTTCCAGAGCGCGAACCAACTGCTCCATGGTGAAGGTCTTGTCTTGATAGATGGCCTTCTTGAGCGTATAGAGCGAGTCGCCAACGTTGGCGATCCCCACGCCCAGCGGGCCGGTCCAGTTGTAGCGCGCGCCGCCTTTGAGGACGTCCGTGCCGGTTTCGATGCAATCGTCCACCAAAATCGAGTGGAGCGGGATGGGCATGTTCTCGGCGTGGACCATGTCGATGAGGTTGTCCCACTCGACGAGTTTTTCCATGCAGTAATTCATCTGGCGGGTGAACGCCTCGACGAATTTCTCAAAGGTATCAAAGCTCGTCGGGTCGCCGGTTTCGATGGAGACCTGCTTGTCGGAAATCCCGCAACGCCCGTTGAACAGGGTCAATTCGAGAACCTTGCTGAGGTTCAGGTAGCCGCCGTTGCATCGGCCCCAGGTATGGCGAGGCGAAATCTCGACGCATCCCACGAGAGTGTAGTCGCGCGCGTCGGCGAGGGGAACCCCCAGATTCATCATCGCCGGCACATAGATGTCGTCGTTGACGATCTGCGGCATGCCGTTGCCTTTGCGGATGGCCTCGCAGACATGCTGAACGAACTGGATGGGAGATTTTGAGTGCAATCGCACCGAGAAATTTGGCTGGGAGAGCACGAGGTGCGAATGGGCTTCGAGACAGCGATAGGACAGTTCGTTGGTCCCGTCATTCCCGTCGGGAAGCAGGCCGGAAATGATGAGGTTTTGCCCCATGGGATAGCCCGCGTGGAACGCTGCATCCTCGGCACAATAAATCTTGATCGGCTCGCAGAACTTGACCCACATGGCCTCAAGAAGCTCCTGGGCGCTCTCCTTGGTTTGCAGGCCTGATTCAATATCCTGCGTATAGTACGGGAGCATGTATTGGTCAAAGCGCCCCGGCGAGATGGACACGCCGTTGTCGTAGATTTGCGTGACGATCTGGATGAACCAGAAACTTTGCAGCGCTTCGTGGAAGGTTTCGGCCGGGAATTCGGGAACGCGCGCGCAGACCTTGGCAATCTCAAGTAGCTCGGCTTTGCGTTTGGGATCCGCCTCGGCCTCGGCCAGCTGCGTCGCCAGTTCCGAATAGCGCCGCGCGAAGGCGATCACCGAATCGCACACGGACAGGCACGCATCGTAGAACTGCTTTGCGCGAAGGTCTTCCGCCTTCCACGATGTCAGCGCATCGATCTTCTCTTGAATCGTCGCCTTGACCCCGCTGAACCCATGGGTGAGAATCTTTTGATAGTCGAGCAACACATGACCAATGGCGCTCTCTTCATGCACACCAACGCTGATAAGCCCCGCGTCGAAGCGGAGTTTGCGAACCTCCTCGGACATGTAGGTCATCATCTTGTCTTTGAAGGTCTTGCCGGTCCAGTACGGATAGATCTCTTCGCGGAACGTTTGAATGTCTTCATCACTGATGTAGAATTTATCCTGCGCGCGCGTGTAGAAGGTCTCAATTTCGTCGTTGATCCACTCCACGGCAAATTCCGGGAACAGCGGCGCACTGCGGTGCTTGGAGGATTGGTGGCCGACGATCAACTCGTCGTCGAGAATCAGAAGGCTCATCTCCCGAAGAACCGCGTCGAAGGTTTTCGTTCGCAATGGCAAGGGACTCAGGTGCTCGTTGGCCTTGTAGACGCGTGTTGCGATCCGGGCGCGTTCCAGACACACTTCTGGCTGAACGTTGACCACGCGCTGGCGCATGCGCTGGATGCGTTGCGATCCGGCGGAGCCTTCGGGGAGGACTTCTTTTATGATAGGCTGGAATGGTGTAGTTTGCATTCGATTCACCTCAATGGGGTTGGTTGTCGGTCTCAGCCGCCGATTTGCACGGGGATGCCACACGAGCTGGCCACATCGGCCAGTTCCCGCATCATTTCGTCATCGGGCGTGTAGGCGTTGCATGTATATTGTAGTCCTGCCCGATGGTATTTATTTTCACCGAGCTGGTGGAAAGGCAGGAGGTGGATTGCCTCCGCCCCGATCTCCGCCGCAAATTCGGCGATGTCCTGGATGGTGTCCTGACTGTCATTATAGTCACCAATTACCGGAACACGCACAATGAATTCGCTCTCCAGCGCAGCGGCCTTGCGGGCGTTGTCCAAGATCAACGCATTGTCCACACCGGTAAACCGTTTGTGGCGTTCCGGATCGATTTCCTTGATGTCATACAGAATCTGATCGCAAAGGCGATATACAGGCTCTGCCTTGGCCCACGGTGCATACCCGCAGGTTTCAATCGCCAGGTGCAGTCCGAGTTGCTTGATCGCTTTCGCCAGCTCCCCGCAGGCCTCTGGCTGGGCGAGAGGTTCGCCGCCGGAGAGGGTCACCCCTCCACCAGAAACAGTGTAGAACGCGCTGTCCTTGAGAACTTCTTCCAACACCGCGTCGATGGACCAATCCTGGCCGATTCGGCGAATCGAGGCCGTGGGACAGGCCGCTTCACACCGGAAACACAGGGTGCACGTTCCCTTGGGTTGCGGGCCTTCCAATGTCATGGCCCCGGTCGGGCAGACCTCAACGCACCGCTGACAGCCCATACACGTCGAGGCATTGTAGGTCTTCTCGAAGGCGAAACTCTGCGACTCGGGATTAGAACACCACTTGCACGCCAGCGGACAGCCCTTGAGGAATACGTTGGTTCGTATCCCATCGCCATCATGTACGCTGTAGCGTTGGATGTCAAACAGTCGAATGTGTGTCAGTGTTTCAGTCATGCTTTATTGGTAAGGGGTGTGGCCTGGGTCGGTCCTCCCAGCGAGACGTCCGTTGCGGCCGGGGCGTGTTGCTGGGCAACACGGAGGAGTTCCGCGGCTTGGTCTTTGGTAAGCAAAGGAGTCTCGGCCAATTCCCAAGTGAGGCCCAGGCGTTTGTATTTGTCGCGGGCCATCGGGTTGAATGCGCACAAGTCCCATCGGGACACCGTGCCCGCGAGATGGTCTTGCAGGAACGTACCGATTTGACGGAGGGTGTCGGATGTCGCGGTCATGCCCGGGGCCAACGGCGTGCGAATCCAAAGATCAGTTTCGGAATGATTTCGAACCCACTCGGCCACGAGAAGAAGGTTTTCGAGAATACGTTCATTGGAGACACCCGTGAACGCGGCGTGCTCTTCGGGGTTCATCGTTTTGATGTCCCACAGGATCAAGTCTGTGTGGGGCAGGATGGATTGAATTTGCTCCGCAGAACAAAGGCCGCAGGTATCCAGAGCCGTGTGTACCCCTTGAGCCTGAAGTTTGCGAAACAACTCTGCAACGAATTCCGCATGACTGAGCGGTTCGCCGCCGGAGGCAGTCACTCCGCCACCACTCCGATCATAGAAGGGCTTGTCTTTCAGAACAAACTTGGCGGCCTGGTCCACGGTCCAGTTCTCAGCGACACTCTGGAGGTGATGCGTCGGGCACACCTCGGCACACTCTCCGCAATTATCACAGGATTGACGGTCAATCGTCCTCCCGTCCCCGGTGGACACCATCGCCTTCCGTGGGCAAACTCGGGCACACTCACCACAGTCAATGCACGCCTTGGTGTTGACGCTCCAGACCTTCGAGGCCATGGAAATGCTCTCGGGGTTATGGCACCAACGACAGCGCATCGGACAGCCCTGGAAGAACAGGGTCGTACGCATGCCCGGTCCGTCATCCGTGGCCATTCGGTGGGTATCAAAGACACCCGCTGTGCGTTGCTTGCTCATGGGTTTCGAGGGTCAGTTCAGTTTGGTGTAGTTGACGCGTTCCAAAAATTCCTTCTGGAACTGGCGATCCATTTTGGTAAAGTGGGCGGAGTAGCCCGTGACCTTGACAACGATGTGATCGTATTCCGTCTTTTCCGGATTCTCATAGGCATCGCGAAGCTCATCCAAGTCGAAGACGTTGAGGTTGATCTGCACTCCCCCCTGAGCAAAAAAGACATCGGAGAATTGCTGCATCATGTCCCCGCGGCTGTCGTATCCCCCAAAGGCGCTCGGGTGAAGTTCGATCTGGAGCGAGCCACCTTGGTATTTATTGAAGTCCAGTTTGGTGAAGGAGTTCGCCGTCGCCAGAAGCCCTTCAGTGTTTCGGCCATGCATGGGGTTCATTCCATGTGCCAACGGTTCCGCACGTTTGCGCCCATCGGGGGTTGCGCCGAGATAGGGGCCCGCAACGGTGTGGCCTTGGAACTGGAAGAGTGACGGGCGAAAGTGCCCGCCCTTGATGCAATGTTTGGCTTCCGTCGTTTCACGCACCTGTTCAGAAATCTCTACAGCCATGGCATCGACAGAATCTTCATCGTTGCCAAACTTGGGTAGATTGAGGAAATACTGGCGCATGACCTCTTCCCCTTCACCCGTCCAGTCGCTCGTGCAAGCATCGTGGAGTTGCTGAAGGGTGTATTTTTTCTCGTCAAAGCACCCGCGTTTGATCGCATACATTGAGTCGGCCACATTCGGCACGCCCAAGACATTCACGGAGGGGTAGTTGTAGTCAACGGAATCGAAGTCCGTGAGATCGCGGCCCTTTTCGATCGGACCGTGGGAGCAAAGCGAGGTGATCATTTCCGGCCAGAGTTGGGCATGATACTTGTAGGCCTCGTTTTTGAAATCCACAAAGGCATCGCTCGTACGGTCGACTTCGTGGCAATAGATCGCCCAAAATTCGTCCCATGTCTCAACGTTTTGCTCAATGGCAAGATTCATCGCCCGTTGCATTGGCGCAATCAGAACGATGCAATTGACATCCTGGTCCTGATACTCCCGGCCGGGGATGCAATACCACTGACACCCGCTGTAGGACGTGTTTCGAGCATGGGCTTCGGGGAACCCCGTTCGGAGCTGGCTCCCGACCATAACATCGTTGTTCAACAACGCGGGTACGCCACAACCGTGACGCGCGACAACGTCATTGCAGTAGGCCCAAAATTCCGGGTCCATGTCGCTATGCCACTGTACGCCGAACTGGTTGTAGCCACCGACCATATCGTAGGCTTCGAGACCAATCCAGCTCATCTCGTTCGTTGCGTCCGAGCCATCTTCCCGTCGCCCCCCATAGGACAAGTGCGGGCCATACTTGAGATACCACTCCGCCAGCAGTTCCCGAGCGCGCTCGCGATCGATGCGACCTGCCGCCTTGTCGGCCTGATAAAACGGGTTCAGGAGTTGATCAAATCGGCCATAGCCATTCCCGTGGCCGTTAATGCGCTCGACGATCATGTAGAGCATAATCCACTGCAATGCTTCGTGATAGGTCGAAGGCGGTTTTTGGGCAATATTGGCACAATTGGCCGCGACCAGTTCGTAGTTGGCTTTAAGATTGGCGTCGTCTGTTTGGGTGGCCAGCATAGAGGCTTGGGTCGCGTGACGCTGGACATAATCGATCACCGACAACACAACCTGCTCACTGGCGTCGAGGTATTCCACGGATTTTGCGTTCCCGTAAGCGGCGTGTTTGCCACGCGAGGCGCGCACTTTGTCCAGCAACCCGCCCCAGCCAAGCTTCAGACCAATCGCAAGGTCTGGGCAAGTGTGTGCGAGGCTGAATCCGCCTGCGCCCAACTCACGCGCTTTGTGGCCCAATTCCGCATGACTGCCAGGATATTTGTAGGACCGCGCCTCATCCAATTGCCAGTGAAATTCGCCAACAATTTGTTCATGAGGATACACCTCCGCATCGCTGTGGCGAAGGAAAAAAGCATAGTCCGCCGCCCAGCTGGTCACCGTCGGTTCGTTCCCGTGAACCTTCGAGGGCATTTCGTCGAGATAGGGGAACGGCCCGCCGACATCGACGCGGCAGGTGTGGTCGCCGATGTTGATCCGCTCTTCTTCCGAGGCCGCGTTGTCGCCTGTTGCGGCGGCAAAGGTTTCGCTCTTGCCCGACCAATGATAGATCAGGAACTCGGCGTTGTCGCAGTAGAGATCTTTTTTGTGGTTCTGGGTCAGCCAGTCGCGACGTCCAATCAGCTGTTTCAGCCGGTCATTCGGCTTGAATTGGCTGTGGTGCATATCGGCGGCGTACCCTTTTTCGTCGGTTGCCTGAGTCATGTTGATACATCCTATGCTTGCGGTGTGTACTATTTCAGGTAGAAGACTTCTTCCATGGGTGCCCACGATTTTTCTCCATTCAGCGGGAATTGGCACGGGTCGGTTTCTTTCCACCAGCGCTGCGTCTCTTTGTCTTCGCCGAGGAGTTTCATGTCGGCTTCGAAGTCATCGCCGACGTACTCGAAATGGCTGAAGAGGTAGTGCTTGCCATCGTTCATCTTCCGGAGATAGATAACGTAGTTCCGAATATTGCATTTGGTGATATTCTTCAAAACGGCAGGCCAGGGCTTGGCGTGGAGTTCTTTGTAGTAGGCGAGCTTGTCGTCTTTCACGCCGATGACCGAGCCAAATCGTCTCACGGCCGGGGGGTCTTGGGTGCATCCGGTGGTGCTCATGGCAATCACTGCTGTTAGAATCAGGGCCCAAAGTGTGTGTTTCATTGTGCGGTCCTTTCGGTTAGGCAAAGGCGATGTAGAATCCGATGATTGTCAATAGCAACGCGATTGAGAGGAACTTGTAGTTCCCGATTCCGCGCCAGGCATCTCCCCTGAGGGCGTCGAGGGGATGATCCCACACGAGGGACATTTTCAGCTCGCTCGGTTCATCCGGCCAAATCACGGAGGTGACCATATGGATGATCGCGCATAGAATCGCCAGATAGAAGCTCGCCATCCAGAAGTTTTGCAACAGCGGCGGGAGGCAATCCTTACAGAACGACCAGTATTCTTTTCCGTCGGCAGCCGCTTGGGCAGCCCAGTGCACTTTGTAAATCCCGAACATCACCGCGCCCATGGCCGTTCCCACCAGCATGGTGATGATTGACCCGCGGCTGGAGGCCCGTTTCCAGAAGACCCCCAGCAGGAAGGTGACGGTGATCGGCGGTGCAATGAGGCAGATGATCGTTGCGAACTGGTCGAAGAGGGCCTGGCCTCCGCCGATGCCGAAGATGGACCAGACAATCGCCAATGCCATCGCGACCGCCGTCGTGATGCGCCCGACTCGGACGAGTGTTTTCTCTGGGGCGTTCGGCTTGAATTGTTTGTACAAGTCGTAGGTAAAGAGCGTGGCGATGGAGTTCAGCGCACCCGAAACGGTGCTCATCGCTGCCGCCAACAAGGCTGCCGCCATCAACCCGCGCATGCCGACAGGCAGGAGATGCTCGATCATGAATGCGTAGGTGTTTTTCGGATCATCCAGTTCCGGGAGTACGCCTTGCTTGACCATTGCCATGCACATCACGCCCGGAAGGATGAAGATAAAGACGGGCAAGATTTTGATGAACCCCGCAAAGAGCGGTCCGACGCGGCCATGATTTTCGCTTTTCGCACCAAGGACACGCTGAACAATCGTCTGATCGGTACACCAGTACCAAATCCCGATCACGGGATATCCCAGCAGCGCCGCATACCAAGGCATGCCGCCATCTCCCGGCCCGGTTTCGCGCAACATGCTCAATTGGGTGGAGTCCACGTTTTGTGTGATTCCCTCCCAGCCGCCGACTTTGTCATAGGCAAAAATCGTCAGGCAAGTCGCACCCACCAGAAGGACCACCGTCTGAATGGTCTCGGTGAGCACCACGGCGAGGAGGCCACCGATGATGGTATAGAGACCCGTCGCAATCGCAACGGCCACGATGCAGGTGTTGATGTCCAGCCCGAAGAGGCCATGGAGCACAATCGCCGCCGCGTAGAGCGTAAAGCCAATATGAATAAAGACGGCCGAAAAAATCGAAACCCCCGCCAACCAGTTTCGACTCGCGCGACTGTAGCGTTTTTCGAGGAAGTCCGGCAAGGTTGCTACCTTGGCCTTGAGGAAAAACGGCGCGAAGAAGACGGCCAAAATCATCAGGCACAGCCCGGCCATCCATTCGGTATTGCCGACAACCAAGCCCGAGGTGTAGCCTTTTTCGGCAAGGCTGACGAGGTGAACGGTGGAGATGTTCGTCGAGAACAACGCCAGGCCGATCAGTGGCCATGTCAGCGTGCCGCCTGCGAGGAAGTAGCCGCCTTGCTCTTCCCCGAGGGTGTGCAGATGGGCCTTGCGTTTGTGCCACCACGTCGCGCCACAGCCAATGCCAACAATCGCGATCATGTAGACCACAACAACACTCAAATCCCAGCCCGTAAGGCCCTTCAATGCCGTTTCAGCAATAAGCATGCATATCCCTCGCAATTAGCAGGGCGGATTCAAATCTCAAACACGACACGTGCCGATATCAAGGGCTGAATCCATCACCCAATGTGATATTTCCAGAATTAATTATATCGGACACCACTCTTCGTGCCATGGATTTAATCGAAATAAAGATGGACAAAAACCCGGCCTCGTGGTAAAGTCAAATTCTAGAGGAGTATCCCATGAAGCCAAAATCAATGCATGCATTAAAGGAATTACTCAACCATGCCGGAGTGGATTGCCGGGACTTTTCCACGATCTCTCCTGAAGTGATCCGCCATGTCCAGCGTGGTGCATTTCCCGATATGCGGCTGGTTTTCATGCCCGAGCAATTGGTGGATCAATCCCTGCAACAACCGATCACGCGTGATCTGCTCTGCACACGAATTGGCTATCAAGGCCCAGCCGCCGCACACTATATCCCCCGGCCTCGCGGAAGCTCGGAACATATCATGATTTATTGCACCGAGGGAACTGGCTGGCTGGAAATCGGAGAGTCCCAGTGGGTGATCGAAAAAAATATGGGCTTTCTGGTCCCCGCAGGTGTCCCGCACGCCTACGGGGCAATGCCCGAAAACCCATGGGCGAACTACTGGATCCACTTCAAAGGCCAGCAGGCTCCAGACTACCTCAAACTACTCTCGATTTCCCCGGCCTCTCCGTTGTTATATATGAATCAACCGGAGGAAACCACCATTGCCTTCGAGCAGATTTACAGTTTTCTGTCTGAAGTGCACACCATTCCTAACCTCATTGCCGCATCAGGAGGTTTGAGTTCCTTGTTGAGTGTAATGCAACTTTGGCAGGGGACAAAGGAGCACCGAAGTCGAACAGCGGAAGAACAGTGCGACAATACAATCCATTTCATGCACAATAACCTGAATAAGACAATCTCGTTGCGAAAACTTGCCCGACTCGCCGGAATGAGTACCAACCACTATGGAGTTCTCTTCAAAAGACAGCACCAATATTCTCCGAAAGAGTATTTCAACCGCCTGAAAATACAACGCGCCTGCCAACTGCTGAAGCTCACAGATATGCGGGTGTGCGAAATTGCCGAGAAACTGGGCTTCGGCGACCCTTATTATTTTTCTCGCCTGTTCAAAAAAATCATCGGCCAGTCACCCAAAAGCTATCGATAAAACAAATGAAACTTTGCGGGGTTGCCCGCTGAAACGACGGAATTACTTCTATATTTACCGACTTCCCCTTTTGTATCAGGAAAAATGCTCTTTGGCGCTTTCGTGCCAATTTGAGCCTGGCCTTGCCGCGTTGGGCAAAAAGGTTGGTGCATAGTTGGTGCACAGAGAACCCTCAGGACCACAGGGTTAGTGATTGCAAAGACTTACATCGAAAGCCCGTCACGTTGCCAACGCGAATGTCGTGAGTTCGACAACGGAGCACGGGCCAACTTGTTGGCAGTAGCGGAGTTGCCGCGAACGCAGTGAGCGAATCTCATCGCCACCAGCCATCGGCCGATTCGTCTATTCTCATTTGGAAACCGGAACCGTTGTGGCGATATTCCCTCTGGCAATGTTCCCCGATTTCGTGAGGACCTTTGCAATGCTCATCTGCTCCTTCACCTCAGAAACGCGGACTTTCCCTACAACCGTTTCCGCATGCCCAATTACCTGGCCATGTTGGTTGAGGATTTCCTTGTCCTTTTGAATAATCTGGAACGAATCTCCAGCCTTGATCCCTCCCTTGGATCCAATATCAAAGTAGACCGTATCGCCAGAGACCGCGGCCACGCGAATCCCATCATCCTTTTCAGCCAGTTCCTCGATCAGCACTTCTACGGCATCATTAATGGCCTCAAGGTCATTCGTTCCCAAGCCCATCACAGACACCTTGACCTGCCCTGTCCTCACATCGTAGGCACTGAGATAACAAGCTGTACTGAATGTCTGTTGTTGTTTTTCCTTAAAGCGTCGCTTCTGCATTTCCGCCAAAGCAGCAAGTCGCTCTTCGCGCCTGGTAGCGGTACTTTTAAAGATGTTGCTTGCAAACCCGCGATCGCTCTGAGAAATGTCAGAATAATTCTTCTTCGCATCGATCGTGTCTTTCAGCGTTTTATCTTCATTTCGCCCCAAAGACCCTTCAATCAAATAACGCACCGAATAGAGCTTCCCGGACTCGGGCGATGTGCTGGGGTCAACATGTGGAGTCTTGCTGAAATTAATTTCACGGAGAATTTCCAAAATGCGTTCTCGTTCAACAACCGTGAACGCCTTACTCGTAACGAGAGCATGTTTGAGAAAATCTCGGGACCGTTTCGTGATTGCCGGAGTCGATTGAGTCGGCCGGGAAGGAACAGGCTGCGTGCCGACGGCGACCTTCACATTCACTCCCCCCGTCACCGTCGCCTCTTTGGCGGGCTCGGGACCGAAGGGGACATTCTCAACGACGCGAGTATCACCAAACCGGAGAATCGCCACCGACCAGGACTGACCAAGGCGCTTTTTGGGATCCACCTGCAAGGAGTGCGTGTAATCATAGGTCTTGTTCGAACCCACCCGCGCCGTCGGCGGGGGCGGCGGTGCCATGCCAGCAGGCTGGTTCGTGGTCGGACCACATCCAATCGCAATCACCGCTGTGAACGTAACACCAATTCCGCAAAGCACGTTGTTCAATACTGACATGATTCCCCTCCTCGTTAAGGTAGCTGCAGAGATGTTTGATTCGGCTTGCGCAAAATGATCTGATAATCTGCCGCGCGGTTGTTCAGCGACGTGCAGTTATACTCACTCACGGTTCGCGCCTGAAGGAGCGTGGGTTCCCAATTCGTCTGATCGAGAACATGACGCCCCTCATCGAGAAACGTTGTGCGGATGTCCACCCAGAGATTCTTCTTCGTCGTATTGCGAAGCGTAAGAATCACCTTAAGCAAATTTCCATTCACACGTTGGGTATCCACTCGGGCAACGTGGATGAGATCTTTCGTGGTCGAACTTTCGAACTGGACCCGCCCCTGCGTCAGATACGGGTCGGCCTCGGGAGACATTCGAGCCTCTTCGGTCGTACATCCCGACAGGGCCAGCGAGCACAGAATGGTAAAGCCAATCATTGCGTTTCGTTTTCTCATGAGTCTCTCCAGAGGGTATAGGGTCTTCTCGGCAGACGGGGTCTCGGTGCTATTCAGCGTCTCTTACGGCGATACGATCTTCTCAAAGGATTCGGTTCCCGGCGTTGGCGGACACATGCATTTTCCGCCCAGGACAACATGTGGCCCGGCCGTGCAAAGGCCGTTGCATCTCATATGCCCCGGACCAGCGAGCCGAATTCCTTTGCTCGCATACAGGTCTTTCAGCATTGCGGTCGACATCGACGTGCAACTGCCTTCGGCATGGAGCTTCGCCATTAATTCGTCAGTGGGCGTACAGGTGCATTTTCCGCCCATCGCCCAAGGGGTATTCCCCGGTGTATGGCCCGTGTAATCGTTGCAATGGACCACACTCTTGACCACTTGGGCCTTGGGGACAAACGGCGGCGGAGGAGCCACCGCGCAACCCGCAATGAGGCTCGACAAAATCATCATGCCAAGCAACACACTCAATTGGACAGTGCGTGAGGCCTCGTTTTTACAACATGTGCTTTGAACGTTCACAGAGAGATCCTTTCCTTATTCCTAGTTCTTCACCGGAGGAACATAGGTGTTATCCGCACCATATTTTGTATGGAGCATAATGATGTTTTCTTTGTTGGCCTGTACGGGGACCGAATAGCGTGTCAACCGATAGCGCGGCAGAAGATTTCCATTCGCGTCAAATGTTTTCACGCACAGGGTATAGTTCCCCGGCGCAACGCAGGCAGCAAAAATGCAAACCTCACCAGGCAGCAACCGCCAATAGCGGCCGTCGGCACGAACATCCCAATAGGCCGCAACCATACCAACATAAGGAAGCCGGCGAAGAATGCTCTGGGTAACCCCTTTGGCCAACTGCACATCGTCTTTCTCGCTTCGTCCACGCGTATCGGCTTGGTGGAACATATCGAGCATATTGAATGCAGCCCCTGCTTTGTGTCCGTTGAGATACACCATCGCCGAACGCTCCGGGCCGTGGGAACGAATGATATTGTCCACGCACCCATTTTCACCCGCCAGATATTTCACGGGCGCGGTTCCCATCTCAACGACAACGATCAGGTTGACTTTCTTCTGATAGTCCGGGGAGAAAAATTCACTCGGGCTTGTTGCGCAATGCAAAACAGGATTGGCCAGGCTCGCCGCTTGCGGGTATGCCGCGATGCACTCAGGCATTCCCATTTGATGAGGCGATGCCGACATGTCCACAGCTCCGAAGACAGGAGTCTCCCCCGTCGTCGCAATCTGGTAGCTTTTTTTCTCCAACTCGATCCGTTTTTCGCGGCCTGTGGTATGAGCTCGGCTGATTTGTTGCTCTTCGCGCGCCTGCCCATCGCGAACAAGTTTCTGGCTCGCTTTCTGGAACGCCACGCGAGCATTTCCTTCATCTCCTTGCTTGAGATAGGACCGCCCCAGCCAATAGTGAGCTAAGCGGAAATCGTGACGAAACTGTACGCAATTTTCTTCGGTCGTCGCATCGGACATATCCGCCCGGGCGCAAAAAATACGTGCGTTGTTGTAGTCCCCCTCCATGTAGTGAAGCATCCCGAGGTAGGTACACAGCATCGCGCGTTCAAAGGGTTCACCTTTAAACACCTTCAACGCCTCATTGCTAACCGCAGCGGCTTTTTCGCTGTCCGTATCCTGACGTGTCTCGATGTGATGGTAACAATTCAACATCTCCTTCTTGGCGGCATCAAAATGGCCGCCCATCAGGCAAATGCTGCTGTAGTCCATCGACCACATCACATAGTCTCGGCTTTGCGCGTTCAAATATTTCCGCTGTAGAAACCGCGCGGAGTCCGCATAGACTGGCCGAGTATCCACTCGAGTACTCATCGCCTTCGCCAAGGACATTTGATCCTGAGAAGGCTGAATCATACATCCGCCGAAGGTCGCGCAGGCACATGCCAAAAGCGCAAACTGAAAAGATCCAATTCGTGTCCGCATAAGATGTCTCCTTATCGATACATTAAGCCGGTCGTACTGTGCTTTTTGATCTCATATTCGTCTTCCCACACAATGGCAGACGTTCCCGCATCGGTCAACCGAAAGCTCAGGCGGGTATACGTCGTATGCCCCGCGCCGGCGACTTTATCAATCGACTCGATGGTCCCCGTGAGGAAAAAATCAGCCCCAAAGCGAGCTTGCTCACCGCTGGAAGTGATCCGGCCGCGACTTTTATCGCGGGACTCTTGCTCGATGCTAGAGACAATGGCACGATCCAGGAACGTAATCCGTCCTCCCGAATTCCGCAACAATTGGGTCCGCATCTTATTGAGGAAGGAATCCCCATCGATGAAGTCATTGGAGCGATTCTGTACGGTCACAAACGCAACCTTCGGCGGAGTCGTCGCATTTTGAATCTGCGGTGACGTGCCCCCGAAAATATGTACCAAGTTGAATGGGAGTCTTAGCCGACAAT
>JABGPZ010000045.1 GCA_018644725.1 Phycisphaerales bacterium | reverse complement strand
CCAGCAATCCATAATTCATCCAACCTGGGCCAAGAAAACAACAAGGAAAATCCAAGTGTATTTTCGGTTTGTCGAACTCTCTGCATAACCCTTTTCCCGACCAAATTTTTGGCCCCGCGGGACATCGTATAAGACTCCCCCCACATTTGTACCCAAACTCAAAAACATTGATGGCCAAGACGAACACGGGTTTCACCCAAACATAGCGGCCTGAAATGCAGATTAGCCCCTATAATCAGGGGTTTGCTCATTTTGGCCTGTAGCGGCTTCCAAGCTGAATGTTGAGAGTTCGAATCCAACAGGTTTAATAGCTAGCGTCGTTCTAATGCAGAACTCCAGCTGCTTGGACGAGGGTGACGTGGCGCTGGGCGACTTTGGAATCGGACCAGCCCATTCCCGTTGCTTTTTTATGCAGAGATACGGACTACGCGGAAAAGAACCTCGCGCATTTTTGAGACGCATATTCGCCCACCCTGATTTTGCATCAAGAGATATGCAAAGACTCGGGGTCTTCCCCATGCGTTACCACCTTCAAAAATAGAACGGCACGTTGCCTGATCGTAAGATTGCGGTAGGCCACAACCAATTCCGATTCTTCGGGGCTACAAGTAATGATATCTTGTTTTGCCGGACAGTATAGAGCTTTCCATTTGAGGCCCAGTAGCTCTGCGAGTCGTTGTATGGTCCACAGCCCGCAGGCCTTGGCATCCCCTTTTTCCAGGCGAATGATTGTCTGGCGAGATACGCCAAGCAAGTCGGCCAATTCTCGCTGAGTTCTATATCCCATTTTTTTGCGGAGCTTAAAAATCTTTTCTCAATCAAGAACCATGTTTTTTTCACACAGTTTATTAATTCGGCGCTTGTGTTCTTTTGTGGAGCAAAGGGCTTTTGTCTTTACGTTCAATAATACTGAAAGATGTCGCAACGTAGATATTTTCCACTCTTGGGAGTCTCCCTTTTCAATTTGAGTAACCATCTGGTGAGGCACATTGAGAGTCTTCGCCAACTCTTTCTGGGAATTGTATCCTGCCGTTTTACGAAGTTTCTGAATTTTTTGTCCATCAAAAAGCATGAGTCCCTCATTCGATCTATTGGGTTGGTGTTTTTCTGAGAATTCTTACCAGTGATATTGTAATGAAACACTATTGATTGTCAACTCGCTTGGAAGGAAAGGAGATCCCTTCGCTGTGGCGCGCATCTCCACCCGTCGCTTTTTATGCCTACTGCACTATCCAATAACTCCGGCGGCTTGGGCGAGGGTGACGTAGCGTTGGGCGACCTTGGAATCGGACCAGCCCATTTCATACATGAGCCGATAGACGGGGTAAGTCTTGGCCTTCTGGGTCGCGCAGTAGGCCCGCAATGCGTGCCAAAGGCTTCCCGTACCCTTACGGGTCAAAAAGCCTTCCAGGCCCTCAGAAAACAGTTTCAGTCGTCGCTGCCATTGCCCACTTTTCGGGATGCAGTGAAAGATCGAATCGCCCGGCTTGGCTTTCGGCCGATTGGCCAGGATCGCATCGTGCAGGTCGGCCGAGAGCGGGACGATTCGCCATTGCCCTGATTTGGTCGGATCCTTTTCGCCGACAAGAACCGCATAGTTCCCCTCGCCCTGATTGAGAATTGCGCGGCGGCGGAGCTGAAGGATTTCCGAGAGCCGTAGTCCGCACTTGGCTGCGATGCGAACGGCGATGATCATGTCGTATTTGAAATCATACTCTGACTCGGCAATCCCCTCGAGCACTGCCTCCACGCTCTTGGTTGGCATAAGCACCGGCGGCAGGGGCGGAACTTTTCGCAACCGAACGGCCCGCGCGGGGTTGAACATGAGCAGCTCACGCTCGATCAGAAATTCGCAAAACAGTGAAATGGCCGACTTGTATTCCTTAACGGTTTTCGGCGCGACGGTTTGGCCGAGGTCGATCAGGTAGGATCGTATGGCGCGACGCGTGATCTTCTCGGGGTCTTCAATATTCGCGGCCAGGAGGAATCGACTCACGCGCGTTTTGCTTCGTTGGGATTGCTCGGGCTTGGCCGACAGCGTGTTCTCACGCCGGAACTCCTCAAGCAAATCGACAAGCTCCATCTCAATGGGCGCTTCGGAGCCGAGCTTCTTTTCGATGACTCGTTTGGCGAGCTGCACAGCGATGCCCTTGAGCTTGGTGGCGCGATCTTCGCCCGGCGGCCGAAGGGGGACGGAGGAATATTCGACATCGCCTGGCCAGCGGACTCGCAGGTACCAGCCGCCGGTTTTTGTGTGCTTGTAAAGGCTTCCTCGGGGAATTAGTTTTTTCTTCGCGTTGACCATGTCTTTCTCCTGTGCACGAGTTTTTGATCCCTGTTGGCCGGGTTCCTTTTTACCCAGCCTCTTCGTGCTTCAGCATTATACACATTTGTATGGAGATTGTAAGGTCTAATTTAGAGGGCAAAAACGAGCGTTTTTGTGAAACCTTTTGTGAAACCTGCCTAAAAAAGAAATCGCGAACCGTTATAAGTCGTTTTTGAGTATCGACCTATCCGATTCGCGATTCGTGGAGCTGCGGGGACTCGAACCCCGGACCTCCTGCATGCCATGCAGGCGCGCTCCCAACTGCGCCACAGCCCCGTTTGAGAAGGCAGATTATACAGTCCTCACCCAGTTTTTCAACCCCTTTTCACGAAAAATATGTCAGCCGAGGCCGAAGCCTGAACACCGGCCACCGGAACATCGAGATCTCGCCCGGCGGCAGCCCCCGGCCACGGGTCGCGCCCGGTACAATTTGATATCGCCAGGAGTCGCGCCTACGATGAGTCAATGGAAGAACCAACCGGGCCATAACGTCCGATCGAATCTCCCTTTTCTCCCTCCTTGTTGTGCAGCGGCTTCCTGCTTTGGCCGCTGCACACTTTTTTTATTCGTTAGACCGTGGGAGGCGGCATGTTGAGAGTTCTTTGATGTAGGAAAGGATGAAAAAAGGAGGAGTTTCGCAAGAGGGAAAACCTTGGCGATTCCTTGCCGGGCTCTTCTGCCTGCGGCGGCGCTACATCAGGATTCCGGTTCGTCGTTGATGTTTGTTTCAAGAGTGCGGATTCGCATGGCGATGTCGTTGAGGCGGAACTCGATGGAATTGAGAATCCAGAACTGGAAGTGATCGACTTTGGTCTGGCGCTGGATCATCCAGATGATCTTCAGCGAGACCAGCAGCACGCCGATTTCCAGCGAGACCTGGAAGGGTAGCAGTTTCCATCCCGGATTGACTGCACCGAGAATGTCCACCGCCAGTAAGGTCGCCAGCAGGCCAATCATCAGCCAGTGAAACCGTTTTTCCCAGCGCGACTCCTTGCCGCTGCCGCCGATTTGGCCGATGAGGACGCGGATTTTTTCCTTCTCCTGGCGATAGTTCTCCAGCTCGTTCTGGAGGGCCTGGAACTCGGATTCGCTGACGGAGGGCTCGTGCTGGGGTGGGGTCTTTGGCATGGGGGTCTCACTGGGTGGTTGTTTTGGTGATGGCGTCTTCGAGGGCTTTTTGGGCCTTGGGCAGTTTGGCAAAGGCGTGAATGATCGATTTGATTTTGCGTTGACTGTCGGCGGAGGTGATGTCCGTCAGGGCGTTGACTTCTGCCAGTGCGCGCGCGGAGAGGACCTGGGAGAGTCGCGCGGTCCACCGGGCTTTGCAGCGGTCAAAGTGTTCGTCGAGCCAGTTGGTTTTCGACGGCGGGAGGTGCCAGCCCGCCTCGTTGGGGGCCGTGGCACGCTTGGGCGCGTTGAGGGGCAGGGTTTCCTTGTCTTGTAGAAAGCGCTTGGTTTTGCTCAGCGCATAGATGGCCGAGACGGCCGCGAGATAGGTCGTGGTGGATCTTCGTTCTGCGGCGGTGCGGGCCTTTTGAGTGGTGGCCGTGCGGATGGTTTGGGCGGCAGCGCTTACGCGTTTGTCAAAGCGCGCGCCGTCGATGGGGTCGAGCCCGTAGGCGCTCAGAAAATAGCCTTCCACCGTGACGATCAGCGTGCGCACGTCGAGGGCGTGGCCGAGGCCGGCCCAGTAGATTTCCTTGACGCAGTATTTGCCCTTGACGAGTTCGCCCGCAAAGCGCACGGTGTTTTGAAGGCGGCGATCTGCGGTTCCGCAGCTGACGACGAAGGGGATGGTGCGGATTTTGTCGGAGAGCGCTTCGTCTCCGCGCCAAGTGTGGCGGTCGGTACACCACGCTCCACCCGCGTGAGCGGCACAGCCGAGGACGGCCGCCGGGTGGCGCAGCGTGAAGCGGTGGGCATATTGGCTGCCACCGGAAGCCCCAGTGAGAAACAGCTTGTCGTGGAGAACGAATTCTTTTTTGAGCGCGGCGAACAGATCCAAAAGTTGCTTGTCGGTTCCCTTGCCGAGCGAGATATAGGCCGGGACAAATGTCGGGCAGACCACGATGCAGTTGCCGTAGTGCGCGAGAATCTTGAACGCGTCGGCCTCTTTCCCCGAGTCGCCATAGGCGTGGGCGGCGACGACGAGAAAATAGGGCCGGCATTGTTCCAGCGTCGCCGGGCGGTGGAGCCAATATTCGCGGCCTTGGGCATCCTTCCGTTTCTCGGTGACGATTTTCACAGCGTTGCGTGGCAGCAGCAGAACGGGCTGGGTCGCGAGGGGCTTGGGCGCAGTCGCGGGCGCGGGGGTGTGTGGCGGCGCGGTTTTGGGCGAGGCGGGCGGAGTGGCCAGGGCGATCGCAACTATGCAAAGAACAATCAGTGGCGAAATGAGTTTTCCCATGGGAACTCCTTGGATTGCTTAGCGCGACGAGCGTGTGTAGCGGATGGCCTCGATCAGGGCGCCGCGGTTGGCGGTCCATGCCGCGCTGGCGGAGACGTCGTTGGGAATTTCGAGCGTCACGACGCACAGGCCATTGTCGTTGGCATAGCTGCCGAAGCTGCCGGGGGTTTTGTTGTGCCATTCGCCGAAACTGCGATAGCGATTGTGGCGGGCCATTGCGTCGGCGAGGGCTTTGCCTTTGCCGTCCCAGTTGTTGCCGTGCCGATCACGCGTGGACCCGGGGCGGCGGCGGTCGCAGGTATGGATGGAGATGATGGCCTTGGGCGAAAGCGCGCTGACCGCAGCGAGGACACATTTCGTCTCGGGTTCGCTGGCGGGGGCGGGCCCGCAGCGCGGATCGCGCTTGGTGAAACTGCGCGCGGGGAAGTTGCGGTTGAGGTCGATGGTGCCCGTGGCGTTATAGCGGCTGTTGAGCGCGAGGCCGTCGGGGCTGACGCACGAGATCAGCGCGACGCGGCAGGACTGGACCAGGTCGCGATTGGCGCGCAGCTCGGCGTCCAGTTTTTTTGCGACGGCGACGGAGCGGGGCTCGTTGCCGTGGATGCCAGCGAAGACCAGAAGCGTCGGGCCGGTCTTGCCGAAGACGGTCATCGAAATCGACTTTCCTTGGCGGCTCTTGCCGAGGATGCGGGTGACGATGGCGGGTTTGGGGGCGGGCGGAGGCTTGAGGGTGGAGAAGTTGATTTTCTGATCGTTCACCGCGCGGGCCGGGGCAAAGTGCAGCCCCTCGACTTCGAGGACGGGGACGTTGGTGGTGTACAGAGAGCCTGCGCCGGATGCGTTGGGGCCACAGCCGCCCGCGAAGCCCGCGGCGAGAATCAATACGATCAGGATGGAGAATTTGGATTTCATGTCGTGGGGAGCATACCCGATTTTTCCACGTTTGGCAACGAAGAATGGCCCTGGTTATCCCGAGGGCGGTAACTCGATGTGATTGCTTGTGATGCGAGCGATTTGATTTGCGTCGTGGCTGACGATGACCGCTGCAATGTTGCGTTCGGCGACGATTTGGGCCAGCAATGCCTCGACGGCCGCGACGCTGGCAGCATCGAGCGCACTGGTCGGTTCGTCCATGAGAATGACCGACGGCTCGAGCAAAAGCCCGCGCACAAGGCACACGCGCTGCTGTTGGCCGAGGGACAGGCTGCGTGCGGGCTGGGAGAGACGGGCGGACTCGACGCCAAGGCGCTCGAGCAAGGCCTCGGCCGTGGCGGGGTCATAGTCCCGCTCGGCGTTGGCTTCAAAGCTGAAGGGCAGGCGGAGGTTGGCCTCGACGGTGTCGTCCATCAGCGCGGGCGTTTGGCCAAGGAGCAGCACTCGCCTGCGATAGTCGGGCATGGCCCATTCGGCGATGGGTGTGCCTTCGAGGCCGAGCGTTCCGTTCGCCGGTTCGATTAGTCCCGCCAGCACGCGCAGGAGCGTGCTCTTGCCGCAGCCGCTCGGGCCGACCAGGCCAAGGACATCTCCCCGGCGCAGCGTGAGAGTCACGTCCGCGCAAAGCGTCTTGCCCGCGAGGGCGACGGTCAAATCGCGTGCCTCGAACAGAATGTCATCGGTGCAGGTCATGGGGTGCATTGTAGCCAAAAAAAACGCCCGGCGAAAGAGATTCGCCAGGCGCAGTGAAGGTTTTCGATCTATTTGCCGAGGGGTTTGATGACAACGAAGCGGATCGAGCCCGCGGCGGTGCTCACGCGGATGCGAATGGCGCGACCTTGGGCCGAGCGTTCTGCAAGATAGCGATTGATGGTGGTGAGGTCCTTGGCGGCGATGCCGTTGATGTCCAGCAGGAGCGCGCCGTCGCGGATGCCCTTTTCGGCCGCATCGCTGCGCGGGTCGACCATCGTGATGAACATGCCCTCGCCGGGAGTGGCTTTGTATTTGTATTGCTTGGCCAGAGTGGGGCTGACCTTCGTGAGGTTCAGCCCATAGGTGTGCGGGTCAACCGGCGGGGTCTGCGGGTGGACGGTCTTGAGCCCGCCCGCGCGGCTGCCAACTTTGACCTTCAGGGACACGAGTTTCCCGCTGCGGAAGACCGTCATCGGCGCTTGCTGGTCGGGCTTAAACATCTGGCAGACGTTGTGGACGTCGTTGGAATTGTCGATCAGATCCGTGCCGACCTTGATGATGATGTCGCCAACGGTCACGCCAGCCTTGTTCGCGGGCGAGCCCTTGGTCACGGTAACGACCAGCGCGCCCTTGGTGTCGCTCCGGCCAAAGCTCTGGGCGAGCTCCTCGTCGAGATCCTGGGTGCGGATGCCGAAGTACCCGCGTTGGACCTTGCCTTGGGTGATGAGCTGGGCGATGATTTGCTGGGCCATGTTCGAGGGGATCGAAAAGCCGATGCCTTCGTTCCCGCCGGACTTGGTGACGATGGAGTTGTTGATGCCGATGATCTGGCCATACATGTTCACCAGCGGACCGCCGGAGTTGCCTGCGTTGATGGCGGCGTCGGTCTGAATGTAGTCCGCGTAAAACCCGGGCTTGCGCGTGGGGCGGCCTTTGGCGGAGATGATGCCGGCCGAGACCGATTCGCTTAGCCCGCGCGGGCTGCCGAACGCCAGGACCCAGTCGCCGACCTGCATTTTGTCACTGTCGCCAAAGGCGATCGCGCTCAGACGGTCAGGACGAATCTTGATCACTGCCAAATCCGTCGCGGGGTCGCTACGGACCCAGTCGGCCTTGAATACGCGCTTGTCGTGCAGGATCACTTTGACGGTCGACGCTTCGGAAACGACGTGGGCGTTGGTGATGATCAATCCGCGTGTGGCATCAAACACCGAGCCGCTCCCCAGCGAATTGATTCTGTAGGTGCGGGGGCTGCCGGGCTTGATGGGGGGCGCGGGGGTCGAGGGTGATGCGACCGACGGCGGGGGCACTTTGCCGCGGAAATATTTCTTGATGTTTTCCGGAGTGAGGGGGATTTCCTTGGTCACGCGGATTTCGACGATGCCGGGCATGGTCTGCTTGGTGACTTCGCGGAAGAGCTTCGAAAGGGAATCCGCCCCGGCGAGACGAATGAGACGCGCGCGCGGCGTTTCGACTTTGGGCGCAACCTTGGGCGCGGGCGCTTTGGGAGCGACGGGCTTGGGCGGAGCGGGTGCGACTTCGGGCTTGGGCGAAGTGGCTGCCTCGGCCGGCTTGGCGGGGATGGTCGTGGCGGGTTTGGCCGGAGCCGTTTTGACCGCGATCTTGGGCGTCGCCTTGGCACGGTTCTTGGGCCTTGCGGCATAGACGTTGCCCGCGAGGATAAGGATTAGAAACCAGGTAATTTTCTGCATGAGAGCTCCTTCGCTTGCGCGTAGTTGATTCGTGTGTACCTCTTTATAACGCCTGATCCTTAAATTGGCACTGCCCTTTTTAAAAAAAAGGAGAACTCTTCCATCCCCAAAACCAAACCCGCTTCATCCTCTTTGGCCGATGTAGCCAGATCTCATAAAAAAACGCCCGGCGGAAAATTCCGCTGGGCGCTTTGATTTGGCAGTAAGTCGAAACTTACATAATGATGATTTCGGGGCCGGGGGGCAGTTCCGGTTCCGGTTCTGGCTCGGGTTCCGGCTCGGGTTCCGGTGCAGGCTTGCACGGGGTGACGGGCTTCGCCGGCTTGGCCGGGCGGGCCGGCCTCACGCCGGGTTGTGCGGGCTGGGCAGGCGTGGCACGCTGGGCAGGGGTGCCCGCTTTTGCGCCATGCTTCTTGGCCTTTTTGCCTTTGGCTTCGGCGGGGGCGGCGCACAGGATGCCCGCAATCGCCAGCAATACGATCCATGTTACTTTCTGCATCAGAGTCTCCTTATGAAGTAGGGATGAATGGGATATAAGTTCATTGCCAATAAGGCATTTCTCATATGGGTTCTTTGAATAATAGCGTTTCGACTTTGAGTATTGTATAATGCGGTCAT
>JABGPZ010000098.1 GCA_018644725.1 Phycisphaerales bacterium | reverse complement strand
CTAATGGAGTGGGATTAACCACGGCACGAGACCACGTTGTTATCGATTTCAAGGATAAACCAATTGTAGAGAGGGCCTCTTTTTTCCGGAACTGTAAAGATTCGAACAAGGCCCTCTGTGAACAATTAGGCATTCCCATGAAAAAGGGTTGGGATATCCCTAAGGCCAGAGCATGGATTCAAAAGGTTAAGGATGTCAAAGATTGTCTCGTGGACATTACTTACCGCCCCTTTGATAATCGAAGGATTTTCTATCACGACTCTCTTGTATGGCGAACGGTGAAGAAGGTCATGCGGCATATGTTGGCAGGGGAAAATCAGGGACTGATCTCTGCAAGATCCAACAAGTCGACATCAATGGATCATTTTTTCTGCACACGGAAAATCATGGAAACAAAATGTGGAGAGCGCACAACACAAAGTTGCCTTTTCCCCTTGTATCTGTATCCTGAAAAAACGGATATGGGGATAGTCTGGCCACAATCTCCGTGGGAAGAAGAGGGCGAGAAATGTGGCCGTGTTCCAAACCTGAGCAAGAAATTCGTCGATGCGTTTTCGGCGGCGGTGGGGTTGGGATTTGTCTCCGACGGCTGCGGCGATTTGAAAAGTACGTTTGGCCCGGAAGATATTTTCCATTACGTTTATGCCGTGTTCCACTCGCCGCGCTATCGCGAGCGCTATGCCGAGTTTCTCAAGATCGATTTTCCCCGTCTGCCGCTGCCCGCCAGCGCGGCCGAGTTTGCGCGGTTGGCGGGCCTCGGGGCCGAGTTGGTCGGCTTGCACTTGCTCGAAGCGGCCGTGGATACCTCGGCCGTGAAATATCCCATTCCCGGCGACAACATTATTCGGCGTAAGGGGACCAAGAATAGCCCGATGTTTGTTCCCGCCACGGATGAACACCCCGCGCGAGTTTACATCAATGATACGCAATATTTCGAGGGCGTGAGCGAGGCCGTTTGGAATTTCCATGTCGGTGGTTATCAGGTCTGCCAGAAATGGTTGAAGTATCGCTTCGAGCGCGAACTGCGCATCGACGATATCGAGACATATCAAAAGATTGTCATTTCCCTCGGCGAGACGATTCGGATTATGGCCGCGATTGATGGAGAGTAGCGTTACTGTGCTTTGATGGTGTGGTCGGCCCATTTGGTGGGTGTCTTACGGAGGTGGTGGTCGAAGAATCGCGTGACGGTTTCGGTGACATCCTTCCCGAATCCCTTGCCATGGCCGCCGCCGTTGACGGTGACGAGGGTGCTGGACACCTTCACCCGAGCGAGCGCGGCGTCGAGGAGCTTGGACTGGCTGATGGGCACGAGCGGGTCGTTCGTGCCGTGGACGATCAAAAATGGCGGGTCACTCTTCGAGACATAGTTGATGGGATTGGCCGTGCGGACCTTGGCGAGGTTCTTGTTGAACGGGCCACCAAAGAGCTGATAGAGCGGCGACTGGGGCATGTTGCCCGTCGGCCCGGCGAGCTTGAGCAGGTCGGTCGGTCCGAAAAAGTCGACCACGCATTGGACCTTCGACGAGACTTTCGTGTTCGGCCCGAGCTTGCCCTCCACCATCTTGTGGCCGCCGGAGGTTCCGAGCATCGCGGCGAGGTGTCCCCCGGCCGAGGAACCCCACACGGCGATCCGGTCGGGATCGAATCCATGTTTCACCGCGTTGGCGCGGACCCATCGGATCGCGGCTTTGCAGTCGTAAATCTGTGCGGGCCATGCCGCCTCACCGCTGAGCCGATAGCCCACCGAGACGCCGGCATAGTTCCCACTGGCGACCAGCGGCTGGAGCCTCGCGCGGCCTGCGGACTTGCTGCCCGTTTTCCACGCGCCGCCGTGGACATAGACGATCACCGGCAGGGCCTTGGCGGCGGGGGTCTTGGGGACCATCACGTCGAGGGTCTGCCGCGCGTTCTTCGTGTCGGCATAGGGAATATTGTTCGTCTGCTTCACCTTCGCCGAGGTGCGCTTGGCGGCAGAGCGCTTGGCGGACAGCGCGTCGGCGGGGATCAGCGCGAGGCACACCGTCGCCAGCAGGGCGGCAGCAACAAATCGGGTCGTGGTAAAATAGCGCATCGCAGGGTCCCTTCGTTTGGGGTTCGGGTCGTAGCCTGTCTATTATTGACGATTTTTGCCGCACCCGCAAGGATGCGCGGAAAATTTCTGCGTCGGCCTATTTCTTCCAGGTGATGCTCGCGCCGCCGATGAGTTTGACGGTGGGCAGGGTGATGATGAATCGGCCGTCAGCGGCTTTGGTGATCGGCCGCTCTTTGCCGGTCATCACGTCGATGGCCTTGGCGGGCGTGCGGTCTTTGGGGAGAACGAGGATCGCGTCTTTGAGCACGGTCCCGGCCGAGTTGGGCGAGAGCAGCGCGAGGAGTTTCGTGTCGGCCTTGTCGCGGAAAGCGGTCAGGACATAGTCCTCTTGGGTCTTTTTTGCGCGGGCGAATACGGGCGCACTGGGTCGCGCGGCGGTGGTTTTTTCGGCGAGGGTCTTGTCGTTCCCGCGGATCACCACGCCACCGCGGGCTTTGAATGCGGCAAGGAGTCTTTGGACCCTTACGCTTTTCGTGATGGAGTGCTTGGAGTTGGGAAACACCAGCAGCATGCACTCGGCGGGGATGCCTTCGCGCAGCTGGGTGTTGGTGATGATGCCGATGGGGGCGTGGCGCGTGGCGAGCGTCTTGAACACGGGCAGGACGACGTTGGTTTTCGCCTCGCCTTGGGGGGTGCCTTCGGGATAGTGGATGATGGCCCAGCGGACGGGGATCGGCGCGGCGTTGAGATAGCGCGACAGTTTTCGGCCGAGCGCGGTGTGGCGTCTGGCCATCTTGTAAAAGTCGGAGTCGGGGTCGGCGATGCCACTTTCCTTCACGTCGAAGTTGAAGATGTGGCCAAACGCGAGCGTCCGCGCGCTGGTGTAGAGGGTGCTGGTTTTCTGGTTCGACCACCAGTAGTGCGTCGGCGTGCCGTCGGCGGCGTCGCGGGTGAAGGTGAATCCCAGCGGCAGCCCGTAGGGGCCATTCCCGCCATACTTAAACGCAATGTGCTGCTCGAATTTGCAGATGTCCGGCAGACGCCACATCGAGTGGCTCAGGCCTCCGAACTGGGAGCTGACCAGCAGGACGCACTCGGGATTGCGCTTGTGGATCGCCGTGCGGAATTGCAGGAACGTCTCGCGGATGATATCTTCGCGCGTTTTCTTGTTGGCCTTGCAGGTGGCGCAGCGGCAGATCTCTGGCTGGTGTTTTTCGTCGAAGTAGAATCCGTCGGCACCCATGTCGACGAGTTCGAGCAGGCGCGTCTGGACGAAGTCGCGGTAGGGCGTGTTGAAGCACAACTTTTCGCCGCGCTTGACATAGGGCTTGCCCTTGGGGTCTCTGGTGAGCCATTCGGGGTGCGCCCTGGCCATGCCCCGGTCTTCCATGTGGCGATAGTAGACGATGATGCGTCGTTTGCTGGCGTGGGCCTCGTCGATGATTTCTTTGGCGAAGTTGCGGTTTTTGGCTTCTTTCAGGACCGTGCCGACCTTGCTCGGCCACCATGCGCCTTCGCCGCCGGAGACGATGTGCCGGGTCATCACCTCGAAGCCCATATCGCCGAAGTGCTTGCCCGCGTTGACAAAGGGGGATTTGTCGATCCATCTCGACGTCAAGCGCGTATGGGAGTGAACGCGGTTGGCGGAGGTGAACCATTCGGGCAGCTCATAGTCGCGGACCTCGCCGAGCCAGCTGGTGTCTTGGACTTTGGCCGCGGTGGCGCTGGCACACGAAGGGCCCAGCGTCATAAGAAGTGTGAAGAAGGCGATCGTCAGGACGTGGCGCAATGATTTCATGGAGACTCCAGGGAGAGGGTGTTTGGTGTCTATGAAATAACGGCGGCGGGGAGAGGGTATTGCGTAGAAAAAGCAGGGTATTTTTTTTGAAAGATCAAAATGCCATGAATTATTGTTGAATTTGGGGTGTTAGTCCTGTAGCCTTACTGCGCGACATGAACTGGAATGTTTTTTAAAAAGACCAAAGGATAAATGATGAAACGCATTATTGGATTGATGATTGTGCTGACGGCGCAGATGGCGCTTGCGAGCGGGCTGACGATTGGCAACGACGCTCTTGAGCGGACGTTGAGCGTCGAGGGCGGCGTGCTGAAAACGGTCTCGATTGAGAACAAGGTCGCCAAGATCACCGCCACGCCGACGGCCTGTGATGAGTTTCACCTTCGGATTTCCAAAGGGACCCACATCACCGGCACGGACGTTGATTTGACGGCGGCCGATTTTAAAGTCATCGGCAGTATCGTCGGCGCGGACGGAATCGCGGTCCGGCTGGAAAACGCCAAACATGGTCTGAAGGTCACGGTGCGCTACACGATCACCCCCGACGCGCCATGGATGAACAAGACGCTGGAGATCACGCCGAAGAATGATGTCTGCCTCGAACGCATTGACGTTGAGCAGATCAGTTTTGCCGACGCGCATCAGCCCTATCGGCTCAAAGAGATTACTTCCGCGGCGCGGGGCAGATGGAGTCCGGGCCTCGGCCAGCCGCTGTATACCACCAAGAGCGCGACGTTCTGGGGGATTGAATTTCCGGCGGCCTACAACTCCGTCACCAAGACGCAGATGAGCTGCGGGTATCTCTGGGGCCGGACGGTCAAGGCTGGCGCGACGTACACAACCTATCCGGCCGTTGTCGGCGTGGGCGATGACGGCAAGTTTATTCAGGATACGTTCTTCGAGTACATCAACGCCATCCGCGTGCGGCCACTGCGACTGCAGATTCAGTACAACTCCTGGTTCGACTATCACAGGGACGTCTCCCGCGAGAGCTTCCTTGCCAGCGTGAACAAGGTCCACAGCGAACTCGTCGAAACGCGCGGCAACAAACCGCTCAAGGCCTACGTCATCGACGACGGCTGGCAGGATGTCAACGCGAGCTGGAAGGACAAAGTTTGGCCCGTGAACAAGAAATTCGATGTCGATTTCGCCTCGGCCAAGAAGGCCATGGCCGCGAGCAAGTCCAATCTCGGGCTGTGGTTGAGCCCGGGCTGTTTGTTCGGTGCCGAGAAGGCGATTCCCGGCATGAAGGCTCTCGGATGGGAATCGATCTCGCCGTGGATGTCGATGGCCGGGCCGAAATACATGGGCAAGCTCGAAGAGCGGATGGTCGAGCTGACCAAAACCGGCGTGACCTATTTCAAACTCGACGGTGTGTTTGGGCACCTCAACACGCGCAATTTCGAGCTCAACGGCGACCGCTATGGCATCCCGTACATGCCGCAACTCCGCACGAAGGGGATGTCCGGCGGGAATAAAAAACTCAACTCCTCGAACTATGACGAGCTGAAAATGTACTACCTCGTCGCGGGCACCGAGCGGCTGATGCAGATCTTTGCGAAGATGGCCAAGGCGAACCCGGACGTGTATATCGTGATTTCCAATGGCGCGTATCTCAGCTCGTGGTGGCTCCAGCACATCGACAGCGTCTGGATGATCAATGCGGGCGACGCCGCGGGCGGGTCCCAGCGCACCGACGAACTCGTCTATCGCGATGGCCGGTACCATCGAATCTACGGCCGGGAAAACACGCAGTTCCCCCAGTGCGCGCTGTTCAATCACGAGCCGAAGAAGACCAAGTCCGGCGAGACCAAGGATTCCTTCCGCCGCTATCTCTACATGAATATCTCGCGTGGCACGGGCTTCATCGAGCTCTACCTCAAGACGTTCAACCTCAAGGACTTTGATTGGGACGTCCTCAGTGAAGGGCTCCACTGGAGCCAGGACGTCTTCCCCACGTTCCACCGCTCGCGCATGCACGGCGGCGACCCCGCCAAGCATGAAGTCTATGGCCACACCGCCTGGACGAAAACCCAGGGCTACCTGTCAATCCACAACCCCAATAAAAAGCCCCAGACGTACACGATGAAACTCGACCGTGCGTTCGGCCTCGTGCCGGGTAGCGGAACGTTCAAGCTCTCCTCGCCCATCGCTGACTGCACGGCCGGACTCAAGGCGGAGTACAGCTACGGCGACACGATCACGCTGGAACTGCGGCCGCGGGAAATCCGCATTCTCAACTTCGACAAAACCGTGCGCGATTGGTCGAAACTTCGCGCACTGCAAACGCGCACGAAGGTCGAGAACACAGAACCCGCAGCAGCGCCTCCTGTCCCGTCGGTTTCGCTCAAGGGACACGCTGTCGTCGGGACGTGGGTGTATGTCGGCAAGGGTGCCGGCCACACGCGTGAGTTTACGGCCGAGGGACAATGCATCCTCCGTCAGGGCAAGAAACTCATCTGGACCAAGCCCGTCACCAAGGCCAGCGAAAAGAGTGTGGTCGTCGAAGGCAAATACATGCACACCATTGACAAAGACGGCATGATGAATATCGAATCGCGTCACACCGCGAAGAAAAAATAGTCGAAATAGAAACCAGAGGCTGTCGGGTTGCAGGTTGCAGGAAACCGCACAAAGACCACAGCAGAAAAAGAACGACAACAGAATAGGATTTCACACCGCCAGTCCATTGGGGCTGGCGGTTTTTGTTGAAGTGTACGGGGGAGGGGGAGAGGTAAGTTTTTTCTCAATAATTTGTTAAGGTCTTCTCGGCAAATGTCCGATAACTCCTTTATCAGGCCAAGGACGGCCGGAATTGTCAGAGAACTTGCAGCCGCCTAGAATGGTTTCGCGACTGCACAACGGAGGCGTGCCATGCACACCGTGACCTATCAGAAAAATCAGCATCAGTTTATTTTCCGTTTCAGTGCCGACTCGGCCGACCGGATCATCGAGGAGGCCATGATGCTCGCCGACACGGGCGAGTGGGGCTTTGACTGGGTGGACGCGGCGGCCGTGGGCATGGATGTGACCAACTGTGTCGAAGGCACCTCCGCGCAGATTCCCAGCGAATTCGAAATAGAATAGAGCACCTAAAGATTAAAATGCGGCATTGGCTGCGTTGGCGAAACAAGTTCTGCAAGGACGGCGAAGCAGGAAACCTCGCAGGTTGTCGATGGAGCCGGACGAAGCAGAGCGAAGTTGCAGCCAGCAGACAAGTCGCAGGATAAGCTTTAGTTGCTCTTCTCACACTAAGCTGTACTGGAGATCGCTGTGCCCAATTTGATTGATACATTCCTTGACTACATCCGCACCGAGCGCGATTTGTCTGCGCACACCGCGCGCGGCTATGGCGCGGACCTGCTCCAGTTCGGGCAATACCTTTCCGTGCTCGACCCCCTTGGCGGATTTGACGAAACGCTGACGGCCGACGAGCTTTCCGCGCGCGAGCTTCCCGACGACGAGACATTGCGCACGCGTGTGCTCGGCGTTCTTCCGGCCGACATCCGTCACTACCTCGCCGTGCTGCGCAACAGCCACTACAGCAAATCGACCGTCGCGCGCAAGCTCGCCACGCTCCGCAGCTTCTACAAATATCTCGTCCGCGTCGGCCTGCTGGAGGACTCGCCCGTCAGCGTGATCCGCACGCCCAAGCAGGACCGCACATTGCCGAAATGTCTCGAAGTCGAACAGGTCGAACGGTTGCTTGCCGCGCCGGACAGTCGGACGTTTCTCGGCTCGCGCGACCGTGCCATCCTCGAAACGATCTACGCTGGCGGCCTGCGCATCAGCGAACTCGTCGGCCTGAATATCGAAGACCTCGACCGCGAGACCTGCACCGCGCGCGTCCTCGGCAAGGGCAAAAAGCAGCGCGTCGTCCCGCTCGGTCGATGCGCCGTCGAGGCCATCGAGCATCATCTCGCGATGCGCAACCTCCGCGCCGAACCGCTCACGACCGGCCCGATGTTTGTCAACCGGAGCGGCAAGCGAATTTCCGACCGCTCCATCCGCCGCAAGATCGACAAGTACATGATCGAGGCCGAAATTCCCACGCACATCAGCCCGCACACGTTGCGCCACTGCTTCGCGACGCACATGCTCAACAACGGCGCCGACCTGCGCAGCGTCCAGGAACTCCTCGGCCACGAGAACCTCGCGACGACCCAAATTTATACTCACCTCACCACGCGCAAACTCCAGGACGTCTATCAAAACGCCCACCCCCTCGCGCGATAAGGAAAGGAAAGATATAATGGCCCCAGTACATTACCACAAAGGATTATTTCCTCCAAAGGAGTTGAATTGGGATGAGTTACTCCCACTGATTGGCCCTGCAAATCGGGCATTGGCTCGATATGATGGCTTGCTAAGTGCGATTCCGAATGCTTTTGTTCTTTTGAGCCCATTGACTGCTCAGGAGGCCGTGTTATCCAGTCGAATTGAAGGAACCCAAGCGACACTTGGAGAGGTGCTTGAGTATGAAGCTGGAATGGTCCCTGAGGATGATAGTCCAGAGAAGCGAGGGGATATTCAGGAAGTCCTGAACTATCGAAAGGCGATGGCGGAAGCTTTGGAGCAACTCCGTGGAATGCCCCTTTGTGGACGAGTGATAAAAAATGTGCATCGAGTTTTGATGTCGGGTGTTCGCGGAAGAAACAGCGATCCGGGTGAGTATAAAAAAATTCAAAATTGGATTGGCCCTAAGGGGTGCAAAATCGAAGAGGCAAAGTTTATTCCCATTAGCCCTGCAGAACTCCCGCAGGCAATGGGGACATGGGAAAAGCTAATTCATTCGAAGTACAAAGATGAACTTGTTCAGCTTGCTTTGTTACATGCTGAGTGGCTGTGCAAGTTTTTTTCTGTAAATTTGTTGGTCTGTCATAGGTGGCTCGTTC
>JABGPZ010000097.1 GCA_018644725.1 Phycisphaerales bacterium | reverse complement strand
CGAAAAACAGCTCTCCGATCTCGAAACCTTCCGCGTCGCGACGGCCTTGCGCGAGATCTGCAACGAAACCGGCTGCGTGTTCATGATGAACGACCGCATCGACATCGCCCTCGCCGCCGAGGCCGACGGCGTTCACCTTGGCCAAACCGACCTGCCCCTGCTCGAAGCCCGAACCCTGCTCGGCTCGGACAAACTCATCGGCCGCAGCACCCACAGCCTCAACCAGGCCCGCGAAGCCCTCGCAGACCGCGCGAGTTATCTCGCGGTGGGTCCGATGTTCGCCACCACCACGAAAAATAAATCACCCGTCGGCCCGGGTCTGCTGTCGGACTATCGCGCGAACCTCCCCGCCGGGACGCCCCTCGTCGCCGTCGGCGGAATCACCGCCCAAACCGCACTCCAGCTCGGCGCGGCCGACTGCCTCGCCGTCTCCAGCGCCATTGGCGAAGCACCCGATCCTGCTGCGGCGGCGGCCGAACTTCGAACCGCATTTTGTAGCAATCAATCTGCCAACACACCCCCCTCTATGGAGGATGCATCATGACCAACCGTATCGAACTCTACGACACCACCCTACGCGACGGGACCCAAATGCAGGGAGTGAACCTCTCGCTCAAGGACAAACTCGAGCTCACCACCGCGCTGGACAAACTCGGCGTGGACTACATTGAGTGTGGCTATCCGCTGAGCAATCCCAAAGACGCCAAGCTCTTCGAAGAGCTTGCCAAGCGCACCTTCCAAAATGCGAAGATCGCGGCGTTTGGCATGACGCGCCGTCGCGGTGTCGAGGCCAAGGACGACGTGGGCATGAACGCCCTGCTCGATTCCGGCGCGCCAGTGATCACCATCGTCGGCAAGACCTGGGACCTGCACCTGCGCGACGTGCTGCGCGTGAGCGACGAAGACAATATCGAGATGATTTCCGACTCGGTGGGCCTGATGGTCGAGCGAGGCCGCGAATGTTTCTATGACGCGGAACACTTTTTCGACGGCTACGCCTCGAACCCCGACTACGCGCTGGAGACCCTCGGCGCGGCCCTGACCGCGGGCGCGTCGCGACTCGTCCTGTGCGATACCAACGGCGGCGCGACGACGGAGCAAATTTCCTCGGCCATCACAACGGTACTCGAAACCTATCCCGACGCCAAAGTGGGCGTTCACTGCCACAACGATTCGGACCTGGCTGTCGCGAATTCCCTCGCGGCCATCACTGCCGGCGCCGTCCAGGTGCAGGGCACCATCAACGGCATTGGCGAACGCTGCGGGAACGCGAACCTTGTCTCCCTCGCGGCGAACCTCCACTTCAAATATGGCAAAGAGGTTCTGCTGGAAGGCTCGATCGAAAACCTCACCCGCATCAGCCGCCTGGTGAACGAATTGGCGAACCTCAACCCCTATGACGGCCAGCCCTACGTCGGAACCGCTGCGTTTGCCCACAAAGGCGGCATGCACGTCCACGCCGTCCAACGCAACACCAAGACCTATGAGCACATCGAACCCGAGTCCGTTGGCAACCTTCGCCAGATCCTCGTGAGCGAACTTTCCGGCGTGAGCAACATCGCCGCGACCGTCGATCCGAAATTCGACATCGCCGATGACCGCGACGCCCAGCGACGCATTCTCGAACGGCTGATGGACCTCGAAAATTCCGGCTACGAATTCGAAGCCGCCCAGGCCTCGATGGAAATGCTCGTGCGCAAAACCCTCGGTGACCAATGGTATCACCCGCTGTGGACCTTGGACCACTACCGCTGCATCATTGCGCGCACGCCCAACGGACTCGCGAGCGAGGCAACGGTCAAACTCGTCATCCACGACCAACCCTGCCACACCGTCTCCGAGGCCGAAGGCCCGGTCGACTCGCTCTTCTGCGCGATGAAAAGCGCCCTGACGAAGGCCTATCCCACCGTCACCGAATTGCACCTGAGTGACTATCGCGTCCGCGTGATCAACACCGAGGCCGGAACGGCCGCCTGTGTGCGCGTCGCCATCGACTGGCACGACAAAACCTCCGGCACCTATTTCACCACCGTCGGTGTTGACCAGAACGTGATCGACGCGTCCTGGCTGGCATTGAACGACGCGATTGAGTATAAACTACTCTCCGAAGAAGAAGCCGACGCATAAGCGTCCTATTGAAACACTGAATACACCTTTACTACGAGATTGATACCCCATGGACATGGACAAACTATACGATCCCAAGGCCGTCGAGCCACGCATTTATGACCAATGGATTTCTTCGGGCGCCTTCGAGGCCGACCCGAGTGACGAGCGCGATTCGTTCGCCATGGTCATTCCCCCGCCGAACGTCACCGCCGCGCTGCACCTTGGCCACGCGCTGAACAACACGCTGCAAGACGTTTTGATTCGCTATCGCCGCATGACGGGCATGGCGACGCTGTGGATGCCGGGGACCGACCACGCGGGCATCGCGACGCAAACCGTCGTCGAAAAGCGCGTCCTCGCCGAACAAGGCAAGCGCCGCACCGACTTCGAGCGCGAAGAATTCGTGGGCATGATCCAGGCCTGGAAGGACGAATACGAAACGCGTATTCTCGGCCAGCTCAAGGCCATGGGGTGCAGTTGCGACTGGGACCGCACGCGTTTCACGATGGACGAAACGTGCGCGACGGCTGTGCGCGAAACGTTCTTCCGCCTGTTCAAAGACAAGCTGATTTATCGCGGCAAGCGCCTGGTGAACTGGGACCCCGCGACGCAAACCGTCCTCGCCGACGACGAAGTCGAGCACCAGGACGTGGCCGGGTTCTTCTGGTATCTGCGCTACCCGCTGACCGAACCGGTCGAATGCAATGGCGAAACGATCACCCACGTCACCGTCGCGACGACCCGTCCAGAGACGATGCTCGGCGACACGGCCGTGGCGATGAACCCCTCCGACCCGCGCGCCGAAGCGCTCGTGGGAAAATCCATCCGCCTTCCCATCGTCGGCCGCGTGATCCCGATCATTGCCGACCTGCACGTCGTGATGGCCGACCCCGAAAGCGCGGACGAAAAGGCTAAATTCTCGACCGGCTTCCTCAAGGTCACCCCCGCCCACGACCCCGATGACTACCAGATCGGCCTGCGCCACGACCTGCCGATGATCAATATTCTCGCGCCCGACGGCACGATTTCCAACCAGTACAGCTGGGACGATTGGGCCGAGTGCGACAACGCCGATTCCGAGGCAATTTTGGGCCTCGACCGCTTCGAAGCGCGCAAGGTGATCGTCGATTTCTTCGACGCCAATGGCCTGCTCGAATCGATCCGCGACTACACCCACCCCGTCGGTCACAGCTATCGCTCGCACGTGCCCATCGAGCCCTACCTCTCCGACCAATGGTACGTCGCGGTCAAAACCCAAATCGCGTCGATGGCCGACCTGGGCTTCATCGGCGACACCGACGTGCCGGTGAACTCCCTCGCAGGCCTCGCGCTGAAACCGCTGCTCGACGGCCAACTGAAATTCACGCCCGAGCGCTATGCGGCGACCTATCAGACGTGGCTGGAAAATCTGCGCGACTGGCCGATCAGCCGCCAGCTGTGGTGGGGCCATCAAATCCCCGTCTGGAGCCGCCCCGGCAGCGCCCCGGCCGACACCGACACCGTACTCTATCGCGAGATGGACACCGACGACGGCATGGTCACCTTCGCCTGCGTCGCGGCCAACAACACCGATGCCGAGCAAGCCCTGACGGCCGACGGATTCACCCGCGATCCCGACGTGCTCGACACCTGGTTCTCCAGCGCGCTCTGGCCGTTCAGCACACTGGGCTGGCCGGAAAAAACGCCGCTGCTAGATAAATTCTACCCCGGAAACGTCCTCTCCACCGCCCGCGAAATCATCACCCTCTGGGTCAGCCGCATGGTCATGATGGGCCAATACTGCGTCGGCGACATCCCCTTCACCGAAGTCTTCATCCATGCGATGATCCAGGACGGCCAGGGGCGAAAAATGTCCAAGTCGCTCGGCAACGGCGTCGACCCACTGGAAGTGATCGACTCCCACGGCACGGACGCGATGCGCTATACGCTGGTCTCGATGACCACGCAGACCCAGGACGTCCGCATGCCGCTGGCGGAAATGAAACTCCCCGACGGGCGCATGATCAACTCATCGCCGAAGTTTGACATTGGCCGAAGCCTCGCGAACAAACTCTGGAACGCCAGCCGCTTCGTCATGGGCAATCTCGAAAACACGCCCAGCCTCGACGAGGTCGAAATTACCGAACTCGCTGACCGCTGGATTCTTTCGCGCCTCAACGCCACCGTCCGCGACATCACCGCCTCGCTGGAGAACTATCGCTTCAACGAAATGAGCGAGACGTTCTACCACTTCCTCTATGACGATTTCTGCGACTGGTACGTCGAAATCGCCAAGGTTCGCGTCCACGCGGGCGAGACCGCGCCCAAGGCGATCCTCGCGCACTGCCTCGATTCGATTCTGCGCCTCGCCCACCCGATGATGCCCTACATCACCGAGGAAATCTGGACCCACCTCAACGCGATGGTCCCCTCGCGCGGGCCGGGCAACGCCACCGCCGACACGCTGCTGATCACCGCGCCGTGGCCGAGCTGCGACCAAGCGGCAATCGCCCCGGCGACCGAGGCGGAATTCGCGATTGTGATCGATGCGGTCCGCGCGATGCGAAACGCGCTGAGCCTCAACAACGTACCGCCTAAGACGGTCGTGGATCTCATCGTCGAAATGCCCGCCGGCAACGAGACGGCCGCGACCATCGTCGCGAATTTCCAGAAGCTCTCCGCCCTGCTGAAACTCGGCACGATCACGACCTCCGCCGACCGGGTGGCCCCGCCGAACGGCTCGGCCTCGGTCACGTCCTCGGGCGTGACGTTCTTCCTGCTGGACGTCGTCGACACCGAAGCCGAACGAGAACGCCTGACCAAACTCAAAGCGACGCTCACCAAGGGCATCGCCGGCAGCGAAGGCAAACTCTCCAACGACAAATTCGTCAACGGCGCGCCAGAGGCCGTCGTCACCGCCGCGCGCGAACGACTCGCGGAAATGAAGGCTGAACTCGACGCCATCAACCAATCCCTCGACCAATTGGGATAATCACACAAGGGTGATCCTCAAAAATTAAAATCACGGGGTGCCGTGGCCTGTAGAGCGGTACTCCGCGAGGCAGCCACGATAGTAACCTCGCACTTGTGCCTATCACTTCGTCCCGATAGACTCCACCTATGGATACGGAACATTCACATCGTAAGACTCAACACAAAGATGGGGATATCCATTTCCTGACCTTCTCCACATTTCGTTGCCAACCCTTTTTCCCGGGAACCCATGCGGCCAACTGGTTTATTGAATTCCTCGCCAAGGCCCGCGAACGTTGTCCCTTCCGACTCTTCGCCTACGTCATTATGCCCGAACACATTCACCTCATTCTTCGACCAGGTGACGGGATATCGATGCGAAAAATCTACTGGCATCTCAAGCGCCCCATGACAGATAAAGTTGTCACATGGGTCAAAATACATCATCCAACATTTCTGAATCGCATGGCCGACAAACAACCTACAGGCGACCTCACATATCGATTCTGGCAGCGCGGAGGCGGATATGACCGATGGATGCGCACCCCCTCAGACCTCCATGAAAAAATTAGATACATTCACATGAATCCCGTTCGGAGCGGTTTAGTTTCAAGACCAGAAGAATGGAAATATTCCTCAGCGGCGGAATGGATTTGGGGAGAACCGGGGATGGCAAAAATTGACTGGGATGATTTACCGCCAGCCGATGGATGACTCGATTAATTTCGATACCATCATCGTGGCTGCCTCGCTCGCAAGCTCGCTCTACAGGCCACGGCACCCTTTGAATTGTGATTTGGGATCAACTACTTCGTTTATTTTGGTTCGAGGGCGACTTCAAGGACGTCGTCGATGGTTTTCGCCGGGTAGAATGTCAGGCCCTTCTGCGCCTCTTTGGGAATCGCCACGAGGTCCCGTTTGTTCTCCCACGGGATGATGATCTCGGTGATCCCCGCGCGCTTGGCGGCGAGGACCTTCTCTTTGAGTCCGCCAATCGGCAGCACCAGCCCGCGCAGAGTAATCTCGCCGGTCATGGCGACTTCTTTCCGCACGCGGCGGTTGGTCAGCAGACTCACGAGGCTCGTTACCATCGTCACGCCCGCGCTCGGGCCGTCCTTGGGCACCGCGCCTTCGGGGACGTGGATGTGCAGATCGTTTTCGTTCCACACGGTCGGCGAAATCCCGAATTTCTCCCCGCGGCTGCGGATCAGCGAAATCGCGGCTTGGGCACTTTCCTTCATCACGTCGCCAAGTTGGCCGGTCACGCGCAAGGTCCCCTTGCCGGGATAGGTCGTCGATTCGACGAACAGAATGCCCCCGCCGACGGCCGTATAGGCCAGGCCCGTCGCCACGCCCGGCGTGGACCGGCGCAGCGCGACCTCGTTGGAATATTTCCGCGGGCCGAGGCATTCCGTGATCAGCCGCTTGGTCACGACCCGGCCACGCGATTTGCCCATCGCGATCTTCGCCGCGACGAACCGACAGACGCTGCCGATCTGGCGCTGGAGTTCGCGCACGCCCGCTTCACGCGTATATTGCTCGATAATCTGGATCAGCGACGCGTCGTCGAATTTGATCTGCTTGACCTTCAGGCCGTTCTCCTTGCGCATCCGCTTGACGAGATAGCGCTTGGCGATCATCAGCTTTTCGCGCGTGGTATAGCCCGAAATTTCGATGATCTCCATGCGGTCACGAAGCGGCGCGGGGATATTGCCGAGATAGTTCGCCGTCGCGATGAAGAGCACTTCGCTGAGGTCGAACGGTGTGTTGAGGTAGTTGTCCTGGAAATTCATATTCTGCGCGGGGTCGAGAATTTCCAGCATCGCCGAGGTCGGGTCGCCACGAAAATCGCTGGCGAGCTTGTCGACTTCGTCGAGCATATAGACGGGATTTTTCACGCCGGCCTTGCGAAGCTCCTGGAGGATGCGCCCGGGCATCGCGCCAATGTAGGTTCGCCGGTGGCCGCGAAGTTCGGCCTCGTCGTGCATGCCGCCGAGACTCATGCGGATGAATTTCCGCCCGAGGCTGCGTGCGATGGACTGGCCGAGCGAGGTTTTGCCCACGCCGGGAGGCCCGACGAAGCAAAGGATCGGCCCGTGGGCGTCGGGCGCGAGTTTGCGCACCGCGAGATATTCCAGGATGCGCCGCTTGACTTTTTGCAGGCCGTAGTGGTCGGCTTCGAGAATTTTCTCGGCCGTCGGCACGTCGATGGTATCGTCACTGCGAAGGTCCCACGGCAGCTCGCACATCACTTCCATATAGGTCTGCAGGACGCTGTAGTCCGGCGAGGACATGGGCATTTTTTTCATGCGCCCGAGCTGACGCAGCGCCTCTTTGGCGGCGGCGTCGGGCATGTTCGCCTCGGCGATGAGCAGACTGAGACGCGCGATTTCAGCGGCCTGGTCGTCTTCCTCGCCGAGTTCCTTGCGGATCGCCTTGAGCTGCTCGTTGAGGATGTACTCGCGCTGGGTCTTGTCGACTTTTTCGCGCACGGACTCCTGAATTTCGCCGGAAATTTCGAGCACTTCGATCTGCCGCTGGAGATGTTCAATCAAAATCCGCAGCCGCTTGGTCACGTTGCGCTCGGCGAGGAGCACCTGCTTATCGTCCTGTTTGAGATTGAGATTCGCCGCGATGAAGTCGCTCAATTCGCCGGGCGCTTCGATGGCGGTCAGCACCGAGGCGGCCTCTTCGGGCACGCCGGGGGCAAGTTCGATCACTTTATGGGCCTGGTTGCGCACGTTGAGCATCAGCGCTTCGAGCTTGGTCGATTCGCGGACGATGTCGGGGAAAGCCGTCGTTTGGGCGACGTAATAGGGATCGTCCTGGGTAAACGTCTCGACCGCCACGCGGTAGAGCCCTTGGGCGATCAGCGTCTGACTTCCGTCGTCGCTGCGCAACAGCTTGAGAACCATCATCGCCGTGCCAATGTGATGCAGTCCCCTCTCGCCGGGCGAATCTTCTTCGGGGTCTTTCTGCGTCAACGCGAGAAACACCTTCCCTTCCGGCAGCAGGTCCGACAGCATCGCCCGCGACGATTCGCGGCGGATCGACAGCGGAACGACCGTGCCGGGGAACAGCACCGCGTTGCGGACCGGCAGGACGGGCAATTCCTTCGGTGCCGTGCCGAAAATCGAATTTTGTTCTATCATTTCCTCAGCCGTGGCGACGGGAGGCGTTTTTTTGGATTTGGCCATGTTACTTCTCTTCCTTCGTGTACGGAATGGTCAGTTGCAGTTGTCCCTTGTCATACTCGGCCGAGATCTCGTCGGCATCGAGGGTAAAATCAAATTGAACCTTCACGCAGAACGGACCGTGATCGATCTCCATCTGCAGAACCGTCAGTGGCCCACACATCAGCGGGGGTGGCGGCGCGATGCGCTGGCCGGAGACCTCGAGGGTCGTCTCGCAGCACTGGATATCCACGCAATCGCTGTCGATGCCCGACAGATCGAGAATCACGTAGACGTTTTCCTCATCGCGGTAGATGTTCGTCGCGGGCTTCCACGCCGTCCCGCGGCAGAACTGGCCGAAGTCGTCATCCACACTCCCCGTCGGGCGCTTGCCGCGGTGAAAGTAGAACACCGTGCCATCCTGATGGGCACAGTCCTGATGGGCGCACTCTATGCTCTGGCTATGAATCATTGTTCGCCTCCCGGTAAAACGTTCGTTACACTATATTTTACAGCACTACACCCTCAAAATCCAGCAAGCGCGGAAAATTGAGGATGGAAGATGTGTTTTCTGTTTAATATTTCAATGTGGGTTCTTTGAATAATAGCGTTTCGACTTTGAGTATTGTATAATGCGGTCATTG
>JABGPZ010000093.1 GCA_018644725.1 Phycisphaerales bacterium | reverse complement strand
ATCGAATTCAGCAGGGTTGCTCATCACGAGCGACCCTGTTTTTTTATTGGCGAGGACGTGCGGCACCCGATACAATCATTGCTCACTTTTTCCAAGGGAGTCTCATGGCCGAATCGAACAAATCTCAATCCCGCGGCATCATCCTTTTCCTACTGGCCCTCGCGCTCGGCGGAGGATCCGTGTGGTGCTACCATGCCCTCAAGGGCAAGCCCCCCACCGCGTCCACGGGCTATCCCGTCGTGAAAATTCCCCCGGCCTCGGTAACGCCGCCTGCCAACCCGGCCCCGAACGACCCCCCCGCCACGCCGAAGACCATGACCGTTCACATCGAAAATTTCGTGAAGGTCGACGACGGACTCTATCGCGGTGCCCAGCCCGACCAGGCAGGCTATGACGACCTGCGCGCGCTGGGGATTCGCACGATTGCCTGTCTGCGCGTGAGTGACGACCACTGCGAAACCCCGCAGTTCATGGCCTTCCGCACGCACCACATTTCCTTCAAGCACACCCACCCCGAGGACGAGGACGTGCGCAAATGGCTGGCGATCCTCAAGGACAAAACGTCCCGGCCGATCTATGTCCACTGCCGCCAGGGCGTCGACCGCACGGGCATGATGGTCGCGATCTATCGCATCGTCGTCCAGGACTGGACCGTCGAGGCCGCCATCGAAGAAATGAAAACGCGCGGGTTCAACAAGTGGAACATCACCATCGAACGCTACCTCAAAAAACTCGATGTCGCCAAATTCAAAGCCTACCTCGCAGAATAGCGCCAGGCGACGTTATTTGTTCTTCGGGGTGCGGCGAGGGGAATTTGATTTTGATTTAGCGTTGGGGTTCGCTGGCTTTTTTGACTTGGCGGGTTTTTTCGATTTCTTGGGAGGCTTTGGCGCGACGGGCTTGGCCGCGTCGGGTGTGAGGATACGCGCATCGCCCGTAGCGCGCTGTTTGGATCCGCGCTTGCCATAATCGCCGAACTGCTCCCGGCCGGCTTGCGCGAGTTCGAGAAGTTCCTTCACGATCTCGGGGTTTGCGGCCGCAACGTCATTGGCCTCGGCGACGTCGGTGGACAGATTAAAAAGCTTCGGCGTTTTGAGTTCCGTCCAGCCTTTGGTTTTCTGCCAAAATGGACACTGCTCGACCGTCCGCGGCAAGTGCAGCTTCCAGTGCCCCCGCGTCACGGCCTGGAGGTTGTCGCAGTTGTAGTAGTACAGCACGTCGCGGGGCGACTTCGCACTGGCCGTGCCGTCGATCAGCGGAAAAATGTCCTTGCCGTCAATTTCGTTCTTCGGCAATTTTCCGCCCGCCTGGCCGAGGATCGTCGGCAAAAAGTCCATCGTACACGCCAGCTCGCTGCACGTCTGGCCCGGCGGGATTTTCCCCGACCAACGGACGATGCACGGCTCGCGCTGGCCGCCCTCGAACGAAGTGTACTTGCTACCCTTGAGCGGGCCTGCGGATTGATATTGCTTTGCAAATTGCGGCGCGGGGCCATTGTCGGACGTGAAAATCACAATCGTGTTCTCGTCAAGCCCGAGGGTCTTGAGCGTGTCAAGAATCTGCCCAGTGGACCAGTCAATTTCTTCGATGCAATCGCCGTAGATCCCGGCCTTGGATTTGCCCTTGAACTTCGCGCTCGCCGCGAGCGGCAGGTGCGGGAAGGTGTGCGGCAGATAGATAAAAAACGGCACGTCCTTCTTGCGCGTGATGAACTCGACGACCGCCTTGGTATAGTTCTGGGTGAGCGCAGAGAGGTCGGCCTTCTTGGCGACCACGTTCCGCCCGCGCATCAAAATCGGCGAATGGTGATAGTTGAACGGCATGCCGAAATATTCGTCAAAGCCGTGGTTCATCGGATGGAACACATCGTCGCCACCGAGGTGCCACTTGCCCACGCACAGCGTCGCATAGCCCGCGGCCTTGAGCGACTCGGCGATGGTGGTCTCGCTGGGATGCAGGCCGAGATTGCAATGTTCCGCGCGTTGGGGGCTGATCCCCATGTACAGGCCGCAGCGCTGGGGATAGCTCCCCGTCAACAGCCCCGCCCGCGACGGAGAGCAAATGCTCGCGACAGCATAGAACCGCGTGAAGCGCGCGCCCTCTTTGGCCATCTGGTCCAAACGCGGAGTGTTGATCTTCTTCGAACCGTAACAACTCAAATCACCATAGCCGAGATCGTCGGCGAGGATGAGAATCACATTGGGCTGGGTGCGTTTTTCCGCAGGGGTCGCCAAGGTCGGGATGGCCGCAACTCCCACGGCAAGGCCAGCGGCTTTGAGTACGTCACGTCGATTCATCGTGTCTCCTACGGTAAGGGGCGGTTAGGGAACTCTGGCGGATCAATGGCGGGCGAATCTCTCCTCGCGTTGCGCCAGTATAACAAACGAGCCCAGCGCCTGTCTATTTCGCTTTGAGAGCGTGGCGAAGAAAAAATCGAGATTCTTTTATTTTCCCCTTGCATGACCGCGAAGAAGTGGTAAGATGAATTTTGCGTAGGAACCTTGGGGATCGCTCAAACCCCCATGTCGCTCAGACACTGGTCCCTTCGCGCGCTCAATTCATCGGTAGGCACGATGACAGGAATCAGATTCGGCTCAACCCGTATGCTCAAAGCTCGTAGCTCTCTATTCGGGAATCGAATCGCAAAAAAAGAGGAGAGACATTATGGCTTCTAAGAAAACCATGGGTATCGTCGCGATACTAAGCTTTATGCTTTTTGTCGGGTCTGCATACGCGTCTCTCTTGTAGGTAGTCTGCTAGGAGGAGACTTAGCGCTCTACACACTTTGCACCCTGCTTCCGCAATCATCTGTCTCAGCCGCTTCGCCGCGGTGTTGAGTTGGGCTGGAGCTCCTTGCTCCGTTATGCCCTTCGCATGAGGCATATATTATTCTGCTCACGGTGCCGACACCTCCAAGTGTCGGCACCACTTTTTTTACCCACTCGCGAAAGTGCAAAAAAAAACGTCCGCAGAGTTCACTGCAGACCGTACAACTTCAATTCCCCAAAGACCGCTACAGTACCATCGTGAAGGTTTTGTCTGCGACGAGGTCGCCGGCGATCCACACGCGCAGTCGCCACTTGCCGACTTTGTCTTCCAGCGGCAGCCAAAACGTATCGCCGAGAAAGAATCGCCACGTCGAATGAGGGATGCGGATTTCGCCCGTGAACGGCCCGGCCGGGTTGCCGCGCGAATCAAGAAAGCTCGGGTGGTCAATCTCAAACGTCAGAAACTGCCCGCGCGCTTTTTTAATCTCGAGGACGTACCCAAACTCCACCCCCATCGCGACGGGGATCGTCCACGTCGGTTCGAGGAATTTCGGCAAGTCCCGCCCGTCGCGGTCGAACTCGCTGTAGATGCCGTACGAGACCATCCGAGTTTCACATTGTTTCTTCGCCATCAACGCGTCCTTTCGTGGCCGCCAGTATACCCGAAGAGAAAACCGCATGACAGTATCGAATTTCTTTCCCGCCCGCACCGCCCGCAACGACTGGGGCAAGGCCGCTGGCTTTCCAAAATAAGTATTGCTTGCCCAAAACAGAGGCGTTAGAATCTCATTGAATGGAGAACGTATCACACGAAATGGGAGCCACCATGAAAAAGCCTGACAAAGTTAAAAAGCCTCCAAAGTTCTGGCCGTGCTTCCTGATGTGGTGGACAGTGCTCCTCATCTACACCTTCCAGCGGGAAGGATGGAACACCAAAGCAATCATAGGCCTTTGGCCGACAATTCTCCTTGCTCTATTCATAGCATGGATTCAAATCTCCCTCATTCAGAGTTGTCTTCAACTCTCGAAACCGGAAGCCGCCACGGAAAAACCTGGCAACCGGAATACCCCTCTGAAGCTCTGGCAATGCTTCCTCTTCCTGTGGGCAATCATCTTCTTCAGCATTTCCCTGCGAAAAGAATGGAGCACCCAAGCGATCATAGAGCTTTGGCCGGCGATTCTCCCTACTCTGATCTGTGCATGGATTTTCAAATGCATCCTTCTGGCTGTCCTCCAACCCTCCGGAAACGGTTTTCTTGCAACTCTGAAGCTCTATCGAAACCGCCTTGGGCTTTGTGTCTTAGGCATTTTCGCCGCCCTTGCAATCACATCGCTCGAAAAACTCGCATGGTATGAATGGAATCCGCACATGTCCACCATTCGACAACTCGAGGGCAAACAAGTCCTTTTTACAGATCGCGCATTCAGTGTTCCGGGATATCACCGCGACAAAATGGTCATCCTTGGAACACTTTCCAACGTTTACTATGAGACGGGGGAACTCCTCAAATGGGGCCATTTTGTCCTGTGTGTCAGCGTGGACGGAAAAGAGTATGGCACGGACAGGCTAAGTTCGTGTGGCGTCAGCACTATTCTGGATCCGAGTGAGCTTTGGCGCATTCAACCCGCCCCACTACCAAAGCCCCAATAGCTTTACTTCCGTTCTTGCGGCAGGATTTTCATTTCGCGGCCCAGGTCATAGAGGAGAGGTTCCCACTCCTTCGGCTCGGTGCGGCCGTCGCTATTGGCGTCATACTTCTTAACCCGCGCGAGCCATTCCTTGCGAATCTCCGTGGCCATCGACGTGCGCTCCTTGGCAGAAATCTTCCCGTCGCCGTTGGTGTCATACCGGTTGATCTCACTGTCCATCCAAAGACGAATGCCACCGCTGATGGAAAGCTGGAACTGGCGCATCTCGGCCATGCTGGCCGTGCCGTCGCCGTCATAGTCGGCAAAGGTCTGCGCGTTGGACATCATCCGCATCATCATTTGCGCACTTTCGATGCGGGCGGTGCGGGCCTCTTCGGAGGACACTTTCCCGTCGCCGTCAGCGTCGTGGCTGAGGGCTTTCATCTCTTCACCGAGGGAGGCCATTTTCTTGCCGAAGGCCTTGGCCGTCGCGCGCTCGGTCTTGGAGATCACCCCGTCGCCATCGTCGTCGAAGCACTTGGTTTCGACGTCCTGCATCCAAAAGCCCCAGCGGACTTTCTCGCCGCCGGCCTCTTCGGCCTTGGCGCGTTCCTCGGGTGAAATCACGCCGTCCTGGTCCGTGTCATATTTCGTCACGAGATCTTTACGCCACTTGTCGCGCATTTTGTCGCGCATCACTTCACGCTCGGCGGCGGACAGTTTGCCGTCGCCGTCGGTGTCGTGGGTCTTCATGAACTCGGCACGGCGACGTTCGCGCTCGGCCTCTCGCTTGGCGCGGTCTTCGTCGCTTTCGCCCCGGCCGAACCAGCCGCTTGATTTCTTCTCGACACCGGGCAGCTTCCCCGCCGCGAGCAGCGCATTGGCCTTGGTGCGCTCGCCGTCTTCGAGGCGAACATTCTTGCTGACGTCGAACTGCTTAATGAGTTTCTTGCGGACATCCTCGCGGAAGGCGCGGAATTCGAACCAGTCGATTTGCCCGTTCTTGCTCTTGTCAAATTTCGAGAGGTTGCCCCAGCTGTCAATCGGCTGAAAGGGAGCCTTGGCGTTGGCGGCGGACAATTCTTTGGCGGTAAGTTCGCTGTCCTTGCCGGCGGCGGCGAAAAATTGCGCTCGCATCACGGTCAGATTCGGCAGAAGGATTCCCTTGCAGTAATCGACTCCTGCGGGCTTTTTGACCACGGCGGGCTTGGCAACGGGTTTCTTTTCCGGCGTTGCGGGCATGGTGTCCGTCGCGGCCAAGGCCACCGTCGAAACGCATACACAGAATCCGGCAACACCCATCATTCGCATCATCATTCGCATCATCGTTCGTATCATCGTTCGCGTCATAAAAATTCTCCTCGGAAGGGGGCTTTGATCAATGCCTTCTGATTATACGACCCTTTCGGCCAATGTGTTACTCATTCGGCGAAGTTTTTATCGCTTTCTCCTCGTTCTCGGCGGCGGCGGATTTCGCTTGCGCCTCGCGCCGAAGCTTGGCATAGGCCTCCGCGACCTTGCGTTCGATACTCTTGGCGGTACTTCCTTGTTTGCCGATCTCGGGCAGGATCTGCTTGAGGACCTTGCACTTGATCTCAAGCGGCTCGACATAGCCCTGCACCCTCGATGCTGGCATTGGCGTTCCGCAAACCCGCCATGTGGTTCCGACCTTGAACAGCTTCGCGCCTGCGGTCAGAATATCCACCTCGGCCCAATTGTCTCGAATGCGAATTTTCATCCGGTTGAGATTTCGACCGGGGTTGCCCATCGGCGACTCCCCATCAAATTTCGCGACACCCTCTTTGCCGTAGATCACTTCGAGCTTGTTGCCAAAGGTGTGCGAAATTTTCAGGAGCTTCACCATCACATCCAGAATCGGTTTTTCGTGAGGAAACAGGGCGAAGCAATTTCGGATCGCCTGATCGTTGCCTGTGCGGATGGCGGCCGCGAGATTCACCATCGTCGCTCGGGGCGTTTTGCCCGCACCGCCTGGGATGGCTGGCGCGGCAACCCGCACGGGAACCGCCGGGTCCACATTGGGAGCGGCGGGCTCGGTCTTGGGCGAGGGTTGCACACTCTTTCCTCTGGCCAACTCCTGCCGAGCTCGGTCTTGGGCGGTCAGAGTCTGCACGAGGGCCTCGGCACGTTTCTGGAACAGGGCCTTGAGTGCCGCGGGGCTTTGACCCTTTTGGCCAACCAGCCCGCGCACCTCAATCATCGCCTCGGAAAACCCCGCAAGAAGAAACGTCAGGTTTTGCACGCGCACCTTGTCGGCCACCTCAAGCTGGCTGATCACCAGCCCCCATCGCCCGTCGCGCTTGCGAAAGACATAAGGCTTGGCCACGCCGGGCACGTTCCCCACGGCGTTGTTGCCCGTGATCGCGACCTTGACCTTAGTGTAGTTCCCGATCAATCCGGGTAGGTCACTGCCTGCGGAAAACAACAGCGCGCCGGAGTCGCCATAAGCCTTAGCCATCTTCTGGTGAACCTCATAACTCAACACGCCAAAGCGCCCCATCGTCGCGAACAAAGGCCTCTGCCCGGCGGGGACATCATAACAGCCCACAAACCGATCCGCGTTTTTGGCCAGAATCGCCTTGGCAAGGTTCGTAAGCGTTTCGGCGGGAGTCTTGCCCGCATTGGCCAAAGGCGCGGGGGTCTTCGCGGAGGCCGCCTGTGCGCTGGCCATGGTACACACCAACAATAATCCAGCCAACGCCAAATTGTAGATCCAATCTCGCATCATCCGACTCTCCTTTCCTCAATGACTCGCTATTGTATCGTTTTTCTCCAACAGAACAAAGCCCGCCGCAAAAGAAATGGTACCCAGAACCAGTCGCACCGTCCCGAGTCTCGAAACATTAATAATTTTTCTTGACATCTTCATATTTTGTAGTATACTCCCCCTTCACGCCAAATCCCCTGAGCCGGGGATGTGAGGGGAAGTTGTCCGCGACGTTGTCGCACACTTCCAACCTGCAGAACTTCACGGGGAATTTCTGTGGACAATAAATCCTGATGTCGACGATTCCCTGCCAGGTAGAATCGTCAGGAGACCGGAAGATGAAACGATCGATTGCGCTGCTAATCTTGTGTCTATTCCTCGCGGGAGGTCCATTCCTCTTCGCCGCCGCAGAACCCCTGCCCACGCCCGCACAAATTTCGGTCCCCATGCTCCCCTCGCCGGTGCTGCTGTTCCTGCTCGCGCTCGGCGGAATCGCCATGCCCTTCATAAAGCCCAAGCGATAACTCTCCCCCGTTCCAAAACTCAATCTGATATGACGCATGCCCCCGGGCCTGCGTCATTTTTATATCCTTGCGCAATTTGACCAACCTATACCTCTCGATATATCTCTTTTAATTGAAATGTAACCTTTGGAACCAATAGGGTTACAATCTATTTACGTTCTTTTACTCGAAAATCCTCTTTTTCCTCTTGCAAAGAAATTCGATCTCTGTATAATTCCCCGCTCTTGCAGGCAATCTCGCCTACAAGAGCCCTGCGGACTACAATACTGGGGACTTGGATGCCCCCAACCGCATAACCCCTCAAGGAGATCATGATGACCACAGACAACCCCACTCTCAACGCGTTCGACATGGCCGGCAAACGAGGTATTATTTTTGGCGTCGCCAATGAACGCAGTTACGCCTGGTACATTACCGAGGCCCTCAAAAACGCTGGCGCGGAATGCCTGTTCACCCACCTGCCCGGTGAAAAGAACAAAAAACGCGTCACCCGTGCCCTCGCGGCGCTGGGGATTGAAGACCCCTGGCTGTTTGAATTCGACGCCGCCAACGACGAGGATTTTGATAACCTCTTCGACGCAGTGAAAGAGGAATTCGGCACGATTGACTTTATCGTCCACTCGATCGCCTACTGCGACAAGGACTACCTCCAGGTCGGCCAGTTCTCCTCCACACCACGGAAGGTCTGGACCCAGGCGATGGAAATCAGCGCGTATTCGCTGATCGCGATGGGCCGTCACGCCGTGGAAGTCATGCCCAACGGCGGCAGCATCATCTCGCTGAGCTACTACGGCGCAGAAAAGGTCGTCCCCGGCTACAACGTCATGGGCGTTGCCAAAGCCGCACTCGAGCACAACACGCGCTACCTCGCGATGGAACTCGGCAGCCAGAACATCCGCGTGAACTGCATTTCCGGCGGACCGCTGCGAACCCTCAGCGCCATGGCCGTCGGCTCGATCGAGCAGATCATGAACCACGCCGAAAAATTCGCGCCCCTGCGACGCAACATCGATGGCTCTGAAGCGGGCAACACGGCGCTATTCCTCCTCAGCCGCGCCTCCAGCGGCATTACCGGCGAAATTGTCTACCTCGACGCCGGCTACAACATTCTCTCGAACTTCCCCAGCTGCGACTGCGAACCCAAGCCAGACGAAAAACCCTTCTATTAACCAATAGCATAGCTGGAACCCACATTCGCCGGAGATCCGGCACCCGATGCATCATCTCATCTCCTTTCGGGGAATCCCACGCTGGCGGACTCATCCCCCGCCACCCGTGCCCCACATGAGACAAAAACCCCAGGCAAGCCTGGGGTTTTTGATTTTCAACACCGAGCGGCCTCAAAAGGCCTTTTATAGAACCATACACGTCCGATTAGCTGTGGGCCTATTTTTTTATATTTTTCGCCTTTTTTTCTTGCCAAGATTTCTTTTTTCATATAAGGGCATCTTGAAAAATACCGTTTTTCGGGGTGAGGGATGTGATTGGACGGC
>JABGPZ010000001.1 GCA_018644725.1 Phycisphaerales bacterium | reverse complement strand
CGACAGACAAAGAAAGGAACTTAAGGTGACCACCTTACTTCTCGGGCGTGCGAATCCGGCTCGGCGACATGGTTCACATCTCCGCCAACTGTGACATACCTCAACGCCCCGCGTCCGAGAGGACGAGGCTGCATATAACTACCTGTGCCCCCAGCCGTTACATGCGCCACGCCGCCGGAATACCGGAGGGTATTGGCGGCTTCTCGGCGGTGTCACGGGCCGAAAGATGTGAACCATATGGGACTGTTGCCCAATTCCATCACGTAGCCATAGATAGTATAATGGTTGGCGTCTTAGCAAGGATGCGAATTATGATGGGACGGAAGCAACAACGGCAAGAGCAGCTTTTCTACACTGCGTTTTCGCTCGACGAACGAATAGGGCCGGATAATCGGCTGCGACGGATCAATGATGCGGTGGATTTCTCGTTCGTCCGCTCGGCTGTATCGAACCTTTACGGCCCGGTCGGCAACCCGTCGGTCGATCCCATCGTCCTGCTCAAGCTCATGCTGATCAGTTTTCTGGAGAACGTTCCAGGTGAGCGGGAATTGATGCGTCGATTGCCCGAACGCCTCGACTGGCTGTGGTTCTGCCAGTACGACCTGGACAGCACCTTGCCGAATCATTCTGCGCTCAGCAAGGCTCGCCGACGCTTCGGTCAGCGAAGGCCGAATGCTGGCTACGATGATCGACCAGCACGAAGGCCTATCAAAGATCAGAATTCGCGTATGACGCCGATGCGGATTGTTACGTTTGCCCGGCCGGTGCGATTCTCAAACGGATATCGAAGAAGCCAAACTCGAAAGGGCACGTGCTCTATCGTGCGGCCAGGGATGTTTGTCGATCCTGTCGGCGATACGAGGCGTGCTTTGGCGGGAAGACAGGCAAGCATGGCAAGAGCGTCTGCCGGAGCGTTGGGCAGGACGATATCGACTGGGCCGACGGTTGCTTGTCCAGACGTCGGCGGCGCCATCTGATGAATCGTCGCAAATCGACTGTCGAAGGTTCGTTTGGAGACGCCGCAACTCACCACGGCTTCAAGCGTGCTCGCTGGCGGCGACGTTGGCGGATGAAGATTCAGAACCTGATGATCGCTGCGTTGCAGAATCTGCGTAAGTTGCTGAAGTATGGTCGCCGAACCCCCAAAAGGGTCGCCCTTGGCCTCCAAACCGTGATTGTGTCTCAATTCGCCGCCATGCGTGCGTCGCGTCGCGCGCACACAGCCCCCGTTGGTGCCTTCCGGTCCCAGTGACGCCGATCTCCTGGCCGCTGCGGCAAGAATCCGTGTCCTACGCCGAATTACCGTTGGGCAACAGTCCCATTTGGTTCGCGCTCCCAAGCGGCGATACCGACTCTCAAGTGGATGGGCCGCGGTCGCGACAGGCCGCTTTTTAGCTATAACTTGTTTATTGCCAAGCTGTTATGTGCTTGCGAAAGTATATGCCCGAGCCGTGGGAGGGTGTCACAGGCACCGCGATTGTGACATGTCGACTGGGGCAGTAAATCACTGTCTCCTGGCGTGATAGTCCGTCGGGCGCTAATCAGGGTGTCGCTCCTGCTGATAAAGAAACGCCAATAAGCGACGTCTCGGT
>JABGPZ010000091.1 GCA_018644725.1 Phycisphaerales bacterium | reverse complement strand
GGGGTCGTGTAGGAAGTGAAGAATGATCCGGCTCCCAACCGCGAGCAGCGATAACCGAGTTCCGGGACCAAGCCGTCGTAAAGATCGACCCGCTTCCCGCGAGGGTCGAAAGTTTTGAGCAGGCGGTCGGTGAAGGGCTTGCGGTCGTGGACCTTGCGTCGGGCCATAGCGGCCTCCAGAGCGTGGGCGTTGCTGTTTTTGCGAGTGGGGGGTATAGTGGGGTGTATTAGAACCCCACTCATAATATTCATTATGTTGCACAATGTTGCCCGGAAAGTCCAGAAAAACCAATATATCTGCGACAGACCACAAATCATAATGGGGGGTATCAATATCTGACCAACTGACTCTTAATCAGCGGGTCGTGGGTTCGAATCCCTCTGCGCCTACCAAAAAAACCCCGGAAAACCGCCGAATTATTCGGTTAGGTCTTCTGGGGTTTTCCTTTTCATTCCCGTTTAGGTGACAAATTAGGTGACATGCAAGGCGGCAAAGCCATGCCCTCGCAATTCGCCGACGCCGTTCTCGGTCACAAGCCCGAGACGATCTCATGAATTGCTGTGAAATTGACGCTGAAACCGCATGGCGGCCTTTCCGACCCCGAACACTCCGGAATCAACGGATGAGTCCCTGCCGCCCGGAAAATGGATTCTAGGGGGTAGGTAAACAAATCCAAGCGTCCCTTTCTTCCTCCGTTATGTGTCGTATTCGTGGTGAGGAAATACGTGGTGGGTGGCGCGAATATTTTTTTGGCCTGCGTCATATCCCTTTTTCCAACCCGCCTGCCGTCCAGCAAGCCAAGCGACGAACAACAATCCAACGCCAACGACCAACCCGATGATGCTTTTAATGGATAAGATTGTTTCGGCGTCCATGCCAGGCTCCCTACCGGACCGCGAAAAACTCGGCCAGCGTTCTGATGATCCGCGCCTGATCTTCCTCCGGTAATTCTTCAATGACCTTCATGCAGATCGTGAGCGCATCCAAATTTGCGTCCTTGCCACCAACTTAAAATGATTTCAGCTGCGGATCGTTGGTATTTTCGTCTGCCATTTATCTGCTCTCCAAAGGCTCGATTCAGCTATTCGTTCTCAATCTCTTCCAAAATTCGGTCGGCGATATCGCGCGCCATTTCATTTGGAATTGAAACGATATCAGTATGTTTTTCCCACCGCTTCTCATCACCCTCGCCATAAGTTGGCCACCAGTCTGACTCCGAAACGCTGATAGAAATCCCACCGCCTTGATTGCGAAAAACTTCAATTTCGATTTTTGGCTTGCTGGTCATATTCATTTCCTCGTTTATGGTTCATGGAATAACTGGCATTTTCGGGCGTGGAGGTTCGTCCCAACTGGCGACCTCCTCGCCGTTTTCGTCCTCGCCCACGGTGAAGTTTGTGACTTTCCGCGCCACGAGACAGGGGTTGTTTCCGCAATGTATTCGGTTCAATTCCCTTTTGGCGGGGCAAAGTTTGGCTGGATTATTGTACGCGTACTGGGATACCCGTCACGATTCTTGCGTCCGCGTGGGAGCGAAAGAATATCAAGATATTTCGACCCACGCCAAGAGCCGCGCCGAAAACGAAGCGCCTTCGGGCAGGGAGCCAGCATGAGTTAACGCCCGGCGGATCATCTCTGGCAGATCGTTGCGAACGAGCGAGGTACGCCTGTCACGATCGAACAAGGCGGTTCGTATCGGTCGCAGTTCCCGCAGGCGTGATCCCAACTGCTCCAGCCGCCGCGACCTTTCCCCCGACTCGTCCAACCCAATCGGCATAACGCTGCGTTGGAACTGTCCCTTGGCGCCATGCACTTCGATACGCCAGATTGTCAGGCATCCACGGCAGTCTTCGGTGTCGGGAAAACGACCCGCCAGCGCCCTACTCGAAGCGCCGACATCGGTGTGACCCGCCATCAGGCGCAGCACCAACGGGTGCTCAAGACCGAGGAGCGTCAATTCCTCGGTCTCCTTGGCCCGCTCCCGAGAGGTCGTCACCTGCGAAGTTATCTCGCCGTTGAGCGACACCTCGTAAAGTGTTTCACCCTTGGATGCGACCTTTCCACCAATCTCGCCCACGCCGTCTTGGACATACTGGAGCAGGCGTTCCATTCCCGCTCCGCTGTCGTCGAATTGTTTGTAGTCATCCAGGCGGAAGCTCTCCAATTCCTGAAAAAGTTCGAAGACGACATCCCGTGCCGTCCGGGCATTGTCAACGGCAACCTCCAGCTCTTGCCGCGTTTGGCGCAGAGTGGGGTCGTTGATGGCATCCTGATACAGCTTGTCATAGGAAACCCGTTCGGACAGTTGCCCCAGCACTTGGCTCCGCAAATCCTCTGCGACCTGTCCAAATTCATCCACCTTCCCAAGCGCTTCGGCGATGGCGAGAAGTTTCTCCTCCAGCAGAAGAAAAATCTGTCCCTCGATCGTGTCGGTGGACACAAGGTTGTAGACCTGCGCCGTGTGCTTCTGGCCATATCGATGAATGCGCCCGATGCGCTGTTCGACGTCCATTGGGTTCCAAGGCAGGTCGTGATTGAACAGGACACGCGCGAATTGCAGATTGATTCCCTCGCGGCCTGCCGCCGTGCAGACCAACACGCGCGGCCCATCGCTCCGCTTGAACCGTCGTTCCGCCGCGACTTTGGCCCCGTGATCCCCGCCCTTCAATATCTCCACGCCTGCGTCGGGGAAGCGTTGGCCGATGGAGGATCGCAAGGTGTCTACGCTGCCGAGATAGGTCGTAAAGATGACGATCTTTTCGTCAGGATGTGCGGCCCAGAGGTCAGCAAGTCCCCTCAGCAGTTCCGTCGTCTTCGTTTCGTGGCCCAACGGTAGCTTTTCCAGCAGCTCCTTGATCCGCCCGCGCTCTGCAGGAAGCGCAACGGAAACAAGCGTCGCCGCCGAATCCTCGTCGGACGCTGCGGCCAATTCCGTTCCGTCCGAAACCTCCGCCACCTTTTCGCCCAGCTTGCGCAACAATCGAATCTTCGCGTCGGCCAGCAGGCGATCGGCTTCGGCACGCCCCATCGCGTCATTGGGGAGGCCGTGCATCTGCTGAATGAGGTCGCGGGCATCAGCCATCGCGCGGTCCCGACCGTCGGTGTTCAAGTTCTCGTCGCAAACAATGGCCTCGTGGATGGTCAGCATCAGCAAACGCCGACGAAGCGTCGCGCCGACGGCGGCAAAGCTCGATGCTGCAATTTTCTGGAAGATCGTCATCACGAAGCCGAGCGCTCGCCCTTCCTTGCCCGCCTGCGCCGCGAGGTTATATCCGTCGGAGAGGTATTCCGTCAGGGCGTCATAAAACCGCTGTTCGTTCTCGGACAGGTGAAATCCCTGCGTGTGAACCTGCCTGCGGCAGAACAGCGGTTCACCGTGCGCGTCGCAAGCATCGGCCTGAGTCCGGCGAAACACTACCGCGTTGAGGCGGTGACGATTCTCTATCATGTCGTCCGGGTTTTGGAACAAGCGTGGATCAAGAAGACGAACGAGCATCCAGAATCGAAAGTGATCCCCTTGGTGCGGCGTGGCAGATAAAAGCATGAGATCGCGGCTATGATCCCGAAGCGCCTCGCCGAGCTTGAAGTTTTGCGTTTTCTTGACGCGGCTGCCGAACTTGTACGCTGTCAAATGGTGGGCCTCGTCGAACACGATCAAGTCCCACGGCGGCGCTTCGAGCAATCGCCGCACCCGAGCAGGACGTTTGAGTGTGTCGATACTGGCGATCAGGCGATCGTGCTTGGCGAAAGCGTTGCTGCGCCTGTCTGTGACATCCCCCTCCGCCCCGAATACCTCGAAATCGAGGTTGAAGGTTTCATTCAGTTCGCGCCGCCAGTTCTCGACCAACCCGGCGGGGACGACCATGAGCGCCCGCGTCAGTTCGCCACGAGACGCCAACTCGCGCAGGATCAACGCCGTCTCGATCGTCTTGCCAAGCCCAACGCTGTCGGCCACGAGAAATCGACGGGGCATCGCGTTGGCCACTCGGTAGGTCAAGACGATTTGGTGCGGTAGAAGATCGACCTTTGCCGCCGTGAGAGTTGCGGCGCTTTCCATAAGGGGAAGCTGCTCGGCCTCCAGCGCGAGCCACAGTTTCTTGACATCGTTTTCCATAGCAGGACGCACTTCGCTGACGACCTGCTCTTCCCACGACCGCTCGAGCGAGAGCGATGCCACGGAGACTTGCCGCTCCCCGTGCGCGCGAAAAAATACTCGTGCGAAACCACCCGGTTCAATGGTGGCGACCACGCCGACACCCATCTCAGCATGCGAGACTATCTGTCCCGCAGCCAATTCAAGAGATGTGGTTGACATGGTAGCCACCGACTTCTTTCTTCACTCCCGTTGATATTAACCGATACGCGCCTACACCCGTCGCTGCTCCGTTCCACATACCTAGCGTAATTTTCACATTTTTGCTTCGATCCTTCTCCCTTCCGAAGTAGACGAGATCGTCGCCCTCGTTCAGATGGAACAGATTACGAGGCCCGGCCATCCCAAACACGATTCCAACGCGAGGCCAGTGCGCCTGCGCCGACCGTAAAAACGGCATAATGTTTGTACGCAGCCAGTCATAGGCTTCTCCCGTGGAGCCAGCCGTTTCGAGAACCGTTTGAAGGCCACCAATCAAAATGGTGCTACCTCCGTTGGGTGTGTCGTCTGGAAAACCGTCGACCATCCAGCACTGCGCGGTGCGCAGAGATACGACGCTTCCGTCCGTGATGAGCGGCCCCAACAACTCAGGCGACCAGACGATACTGCTGCCTTTCCGCTTCCAAGTTGTGGCATCCATGTCATTCATGGTTCAAGCACCTTTACGTCACCTCTTCGAGGTCGTCGAACAGGAATCCTTGTTCGTGGACGAGCTGTGAGCGGCGTTGTTCGAGGCTGGTGCGGAGCAGGGTCGCGGCTAATTCCGCTCCGTCCGCAATCTCGGGTTCCACGGCGGTTTTGGCATACCATTGCAGCACGGCCTCGACGCTGCGTCGTACAGCCCATGTATTCCGCGAAAGCTCCTCCTCGATGTTCAGGCCGCTGCCTGGAAGTGCAGCCCCGATCAGGAAGTGGGCTTGGTCAATCTCAGTCTTCATCTCTTTCCGGGGCCGCAGACGGGTCTTCTCAAAATGCTCCTTGATCGGCACGCGATAGACGAACTTGTTCTTCTCTTCGACCCAACCGCGCTCCACAAACTCGCGCTGCACCATGCCTGTGCCACGCAGGCTCTTACCCACATCATCGCGCGACAGGGATGCCTTTCCGCCGAACAGGCGCAGGAACTGGTAGCAGACGGGTTGCAGTATGCTGGGTGGGCGCTCTCCGGGTTCGCCCGTGTCCTCGTCCAGCAACTGGTTGATGCCAAGGAGGGCATCGCGGATTGAAAGCTCGGCATCCTCGGCTGTGTAGACCTTGCCGTAGTGCCTGCTGTAAAACTCTAACGCCTTGCCACGCAGGATCACGCGGATGTCAGCGTCGGAAAGCTCACGAGCCTTGTACGATTCAAGAAGCTGCCGCAGGCGCTTCAACTCGGCTTTGACCCACTGGCGCATCTTCGGCCAGCTCACCGGCTGCGGCTCATCGAGCCTCTTGCGGCAGACGTGTATAATGTCGTATTCGACTAACCGAGCACCGAACTTCCCGCCTTCGCCCTTGGATTCATCGCTGCGGATCGGGAAAGTGGCTTCAAGAATGAACCTGGAATCGAATAGGCTTCGCAATACAGCTATCCACGGCTCGTCTTGGCTGTGATGAAATGTAAATGCGAGAATCCCGCCTGCCTTGAGCGCATCGAAGCACTGAACATAGCATTGCGTTAATATTGTCCGATAGAAATCTTCGGGCGATTCTGGATTCTGTACATGATTGTGGATAGCCTCCAAAGCTCTTGGTGAGTACTCACTGTCGAAACAGTTGGCATCAGATATTAATTGATGTCCGCACTTAAGCCAGACAAAGAAGAAGTCTGCCAAGTCGGCATAGAATACATTGTTTCCAAACGGTGGATCAGTGACCACCAAATCCAAGGAGCTTGGTTGAAGCCGTGATAGGTCCGTCGCGCTCCCACACCAGACCTCCGAAGCGTCGGCTACGGGGTCACCCGGATGTACACGCAGGCCACGTTTGTTCGCTTCGTTGTGATCGGCCAGCAAGATGTCCCACGGGTCTAAACTCCATTTCAGACCATTGAGGGTCGTCTCGAAGGATGATGTCATGTTTCCACGCCCAAGTGCGTGGAAAACACAATTCTCAATAACCAAATGCTTTGGATGGTAGTTGTTCCCGCTAAAATGTGGTTCAGGAGTGTCGCGCTGAATGTTCCAAAAACACAGCATGCACTGATTCCGAAGATACTGTTGGAACGCGCCGATAGCTAAGCGACGGACGTCGTCTCCGTGTCGTTTATCGTTCCGGATCATGCTCCTTAAGAGTAGTGCGTGCCCTAACAGTTGCCGGTCGTCAAACAACATCCACCAATGAGTGTATCCGCGTGCCTGAAGCGAATGCTGCACCGTTTCCTTGGTCGGAGGAATCTCGCTTGTTGGCCAGCAAGAGGCGAGATCGGATTCTCTCCGCGCCTTCCACTCGCGTTTGGCAAGAACGATGTGGTCAATGTCTTTATGATTTAGCGCCTTGAAGAACCGCCCATTGTACACCTGCCCGTCTTCATCACATTCTGGGCAATGTCCTTGCAGTGCATATGGAGCCAGTGGAGCTGATTTGCGCGACGTCACGACACCCCTCAGAATATCCGTTGGCTGGCCGCAGCTTCCACATGCAACGGTTGACCTTTTTGGAACCGTCCCGCGTCGGGTATCTACCCGGAGTCCGTTGCTCAGCGTAATAAATCGGGGAAGGCCAAAAATCTTGCGGTCTTTGGCGTTGTTGTCCCCCTCGTCAACAGCCTCGTTTTCTTTCTCATCTACGTCCGGTTCGGGTTCGGTTCCATACGCCTCAGGTTCCGACTCGTTTTCGCCAGCCGGGTCAAGATGTGAAGTGTCCTCGGCGAGCTTGATTTGCCCACGAACCTCAATGAGTTTGAGAGTTTGGATACTATTCTCATACCATGCGGCAGTGTCTTCGATGGGCGCATTGATGTATCCACCCATTTCAAGGCCGTTCGCCATTCCGGATGCTCCCTTGAGCCAATCAGGATGAATCAGCAGATAGCAGTAAACGGCCTTCGTGCTGTTGCGAGCGGGAAGTATCTTAAGGTGTTTCTTGTCGATGCCGCTTACGCGCTGGGCGCCCTTGTGCATTTTCAGCACATTGCGCACCCATTCTCCGGCGAAGCTGCCACATGCCGGACACCTAAGCCCCGGCTCGTCTTCCACCAAGTCCAGAAGCTCGAACACCCGGTTGAACTTCTCGTTCTTGTTGCCCTTTGCGTAGTCCAGTAGCCGCTTGGCAAACGGCTGCGATAACTCCGTGAAAGAATGCTCGTTGTCCAGGACGACACGCTCCGCGCCGGGAGCCATGCGTGCGTTACCGAGTTCGGCGTGGAACGCGGTCTTGCACTGTTTGCAGGTCAAATCCATGTATTTGACGCCAAGCGTTTTCTCGGCAATCACGGGTGTACGGAAGATCGGTGTGCGGTGGTCGCAGTCGGGTCGCACGCAGGGGCCGTGCTTACCCCAGAAGGTGTAGATGACCTCTGGGCCTTCGTAGCGGTACTTCTTGCGCTCTTCAGGCGACAGCGCAGCGGGATCGATATCGACCTGCTTGCTGCTCTCGACATCAAACCATTTACCCTCGTGGCCACGCGGACAATCCGTCACATAGAAGGGCTGAATCTGTGGCTTGACCTCGGCCTCGATCGCGTCGAAGAGGCGCTCGACCTCTTTGGGATCGGTGTGAGCGAGTTCGTTTTTGGTGACAAACCAAGCCACGGGGTTCAAATCGACGCCAGACATCTGGAAGCCGAGGCGAGAACCCTCGACCATCGTAGTTCCGCCGCCCATGAAACAGTCCAGCACCTTTAGGTGTCTGAAGTTCTCGGCCTTCTGGTGATTGGCGTAGAAGACATCCCAGACAGCCCTATGCGCTTCGTCCAAGTCGGGTTCGGGAACGCCGTTTTCATCGAATATAGGTTCGCCGTCGGCGCCCTTGCGGGTCGGTGCTTCCATCGCGGCGGCGATCAGTATGGCGCGGAATATGGAGCTTCGCCGCCGTGCCCACCATTTGCTCATTTGGTAGATCGGCTTGCCCGCATTGCCTTCCAGCGCAGATAGGGCGTTGATCGGTACGATGGGGAAGTCGACTTCAAGACAAGTCTTGGGTCGCTTGGGATCGGAAAAATCCGGTACCTTGACCTTGACGGGTTGCGCGAGGTTCGGCGGCAGATGCTCGACGGCGATCTCCTTGGCCTCCTTCGGCTTCCGAACGATTTCGGTCATGCCGGGAATCAGTTCCATCTGTCCTGTTTTCTCACTTGGGGCCTGAACCATGTAGATCGTGTCCTCGTTTATTTCATTTGGGCGGCAGTTCGATGAACGGTACCGCCGCCTCCAGTAATGTCAGCCCTCGATGGCATAGGTGCGGGAATCCGCCCTGTATTTTCCACTTAAGCTGGCCCGTGACGACCAGCCAGCCGTCGTGCCGGATGGCCAACGGCGGCAAATGGCGGTGGGGCCACTCGTTGTCCGGCTTTTCCTGCGCGCATCTCTTTGCCCCGAAGCACTGTTTAAGCAGCTTTGCAGCATCGTCGTCCTTCTCAGTGTAGAAGAATTGGCTCACCGCGTAGCCGTGATCGCCGGTGATGACCAGCCGCCGTCCCTTACGCATGCGGTCGATGAAGTTCCAGAAACCATCTGAGCCGAGCCGTTCCTTGGTCTCTCTTGCCACAATCGTGTGACCGTCATTGTTGTCGGCGTAGCGGTGCAATAGGTCGTCGAGCCACGAGTGCCACAGGAACAGACGGGGCTTGGGCTTGACGGCGGAGAGGCAATCCTCGAACGGCAGATCGAGGACATCGGTATAAGTGTCCTCGCCCGTGAAAATGAAGGGGCCGGGCGGCTTGTTGTTGTAGAGTTTCGACCGTGCGGGGACGCCGAGCGCCTTAGCAAACTGGTCTGTATCCGTCGGCACTTCTGAGCCTCGAACTTCGATACGCACGGGCGTGATGCCACGACTCTCCGCTGCAGCCACGATCAAAGGAAGCTCTCGGAGCGAAAGGGCGTCGAGGATTAGGATGGCGGTGCCGGACGTCGAGCCAATTGTCCAGAATCGCTTGAGTTCGTCGACGATCTTCGGGGCGTGCGAGGAGAAATCCTGCCACAGGCCCCATGCGCTCTCCGCGAGCAGTCTATCGGGATCGACGGTCTGTTTGTAGAGCGTTTGCGGGTTTGGGGTCGCCAGCGCGATATCGCGGAGATGGTCGAAGATATCCGACCATGCAACCTCCGAGTCTCGGGCAGAGAGGATAATTTCGACCCACGGCTCGGTTGCGCTGGTCGTCATGACGGCTGTCCCTCGTCCGGTGG
>JABGPZ010000090.1 GCA_018644725.1 Phycisphaerales bacterium | reverse complement strand
CCGTCCAATCACATCCCTCACCCCGAAAAACGGTATTTTTCAAGATGCCCTATAGCAGGTTTGAGGCAATGCGGAGAGGTCCGCAGTAAGCAGGCGATGGAATCCAGTTTGTATCGAGTGCATAGAGAGCATTTCAGGATCACATTTATCGCTTTCAGGAGTAGGAAACAGGAACCCCAGCAAGGAGTATAGTATGAAACGCAGTACACTGGTAACGGGACTCGTCGCAGTCATGATGCTTGCAAGTGTCGCTTCGGGCGCTGTCATTGATACGTTTGGAGCGGGTCCGGTGGGATATTCCGCCAGCTCGGGTGCAACCGATACGGGGACGCAGGATGGCCTAAGTACCGATGCGGTTGTTGGCGGTTCGCGTGAAGTGACCCTCCTGCATACCTTTGGTGATGGTGATGTGACTTTCGATATTGGAAGTGACACGGCAGTCTATTCCTCGGACAATTCCACATCGGGCAAGTTTACTCTGGCCTATGGCAACATGCAGGATGGCGGCACGTCAGGACCGGTAATGCATGCGGACTTCACTGGCGAGAACTTCCTCCGCGTGCAATACGTCCTGCCCCTGGGGCGCCCTGACCATGAATATACCCTCAAAGCGATCATTAACTCGGGTACGAATTCCACAGCCGAATATCAGGTCTCCGTTTCTGCACTCGATACCGTCACCTTGATTAACTATGCTACGCCCACCATTGGCAGTATTGTGAAGGATGACATTACTGGAATTTCCCTCGAATTTGATGCGTCATCGCTGAATTCCGCCGCGCTGGATATGGAATTCCAACTGATCGACTCGGTCGTTCCTGAACCGGCCACGATGAGCTTGCTGGCTCTCGGCGGGATGGCGTTCCTCAAGCGTCGCAAACGCGCATAAGCTTCTGCTTCCAGATAGAAAAAATAACACCCAGTGGTTCATGCGAGCCGCTGGGTGTTTTTATGCCTATACACACAGGGAAAAATAACACCCACTGGTTCATGCGAGCCGCTGGGTGTTTTTATGGTCTGTTGGTCTCGCCCTGCCCTACTCATATTGCTTTGGATTGATGCCGTGTTTCTTGAGGAAGTCGGCGGCGGCTGTGTCGAGATCCCCTTGCGTGGAGATGGTCCCCTTCCCCTTCCCCTTTTTGCGTCGCGCGAGTTCTTCTTTCGCGGCGTGGGCCCAGGCACATTTATCGCTCTCCATCAGTGTCCGCACCATCCAGTTCAGGAACGTATCGGTCTGGAGGCTCAGCTTTTTTCCCTTCGCGCCATAGGCACCAAACGGGACAACGGAATTGGCGGTGATTTTTTTCATGGGCGGTAGGATAGCAGAAAGCGGCCACAGTGTGAAGCATTTTTGCGCCCTGCTTCGTGCATAAAAAAATCGAGGCCCAGATGGACCTCGATGATTGGATGATTGCGGTTGATGGCTTACTTGAATTCCATCGTGGCCGAGTCGAGAATCGGCTTGGACGCGTTCTTGGTCGCGGGCGTGAGCTTGACTTCAAACTGGAATCCAAAGCCGGCCGGCAACTTGCTCAGGTCGAGCTGCGCGGGCGTTTTGTCGATCAATTTCGTGTAGCCCTTTTTCTGCGTGTAGGTTTCCTTCACGCTCTGCCACTCGGTCCACTGGTCGATTTTGCCGTCGTTGTCGGTGTCCACGCCAGCGCGGGCTTTCACGCCATCGACCCACGGGCCGGGGCTGGTGAAGTCTTTGGCCTGGGTGATCAGGTAGAATTGCCCTTCGGCAAAACCAATCGCCGGGTCGGGGTGCCCTTGGGAAGGAATCGTGTGGAGGCGTTTAAATTGCTTCGTGATGTCCGTCGAGGTGAACAGCATGACGCTCATGTCTTTGCGCTCTGGCGTGTGGTTGTCGCCGACGAGATAGTATTGCCCGCCGACGCGGAGCCCTGCCCAGTCGCCGTAGGCCGGTTGTTCGCCCTCGTGAACGTTGTAGGTGCAGTCGACCTTCCAGTGCGGGTGAGGATTCGTCGCGGTCTCGCCGGTCGCTTTCGTGCGATAGTCCACGAAGTAGTTCTTCACCACAAAGGGCTTGATCGAGTCGGGGCTGAACGCGCGTTGGCCGAGTGGCGAGTCCCAGGAATGCTTCGATGCGTTCAGTGGCGACCAGTCTTCGCTGAACAGGTGGAACCCTTTCTCGTCGCGAATCACCGCGCAGTCCGAGCCATTGGTGGGGTCGTTGAAGATCATCCCCATCCCCTTGCCGGGCTTGCCGTCGAAGAGGTCTTCGTCGATGGTCAAAAATGGGTGACGGTCGTTGGGGGTATCAACATAGACATAGAGTTTTCCGTCGGCATACTCGGCCGTCGTCGCCCAGCTGCCGCCCGCGATCGGGCCGCGATAGATCCAGTTGACCATGTCCGGACTCTGCCAGCCGTGATACCCGCGCGGCAACGCGCCCTTCTTGGCTTTGTCCTTCGTGGACGATTTGCGTCGCTTTTTCTTCGCTGCCGCCTCTGTCTTTGCCGTCGCCTTGGCAGCCTTGGAGGCCGACTTGCCGTAGAGATCGTAAACCGTTTTGGAAATATACAGATTCGGCACGGCGGTTTTGTAAACCTTCTCGTCGATCCCTTCGATCGTCACGAGGGTTTTGCCTTTGATCTGCGCCAGCGGCGAGCCGGCGACACAGCCAAACATCCAGTAGTTGCCCTTGGAAATCGGCAGGAAGATCGGCGCGTTGCGGAGGGCACCCGGGCCGACCTGCTTGGGCGTTTCGGTCCAGTTGTCCCACGAGACGGTCTGGCTGAGCGTGAGCGATGCGGCCGAGCGCTTGGTCTTGAATGTCTTGAGTGCGCTGGCGAAAGTAACGGTTTCTCCCGTCGGGCTCACCAGGCCATCTTTGATCTCCAGGCCATCGGTTTTGGCCACGTCCGCCGCCCATTGCGCTTGGGTGGAAATCTCCCACGCGCTGGCGGGTTTGGGCTCGGGGTTGGCCGCCAGAAGCAGCGTCGCGGAAAGCAGTGCGACCGAGGCGAGGCAGAGTGGAGCGGCGATTCGTTTGTTGGCCATGGGATGTCCTTTGGGTAGAGTAGTGCTCAATAATTCTCATTCAGCGTCATTGTAGTCTAACGTATAGTAAAAAACGTAATTCGAGGCTCAATATTTCACGAACTTCCGATATTTACCACACTTCTTCGCATTGTGCATAAAAAAGCCCGACGAATCGCGTGGACTCGCCGGGCGTTGATGTCTTCTGTCGCGAAGGACTATTCCTTCACTTCGTATTCCGCGTCGATGACGTCGCCGTCGTCGTCACCTTTGTCGTCGGGTGCGCCGACGTCGCCGGTGGGCTGGTCGGTGGTCCCTTCGTCGGAGGCTTGGGCGTACATCGCTTCGGCGATTTTGTGGCTGGCGCCGTTCAGCGTTTCCATTGCGGCCTTGATCGCGTCGACGTCGTCATTCTTCAGCGTGTCCTTCAGAGCGCTGATGGCCGACTCGACGTTGCTGCGGTCTTCGGCGGAAATCTTCTCTCCGAGGTCCTTCAGCTGCTTTTCCATCTGATAGGCCTGCGAGTCGCCCTGGTTCTTGGTGTCAACCAGTTCGCGACGCTTCTTGTCGTCCTCGGCGTGTGCCTCGGCGTCTTCGCGCATCTTGTTGATTTCGTTTTCGTCGAGGCCCGAGGATCCTTGAATCTGGATCGTCTGCTCCTTGCCGGTGCCCTTGTCTTTGGCGGTGACGTGGAGGATGCCGTTGGCGTCGATGGAGAACTTGACTTCGATCTGCGGCACGCCACGCGGCGCGGCCGGGATGCCCTGGAGGTTGAACTGTCCGAGCGAACGGTTGTCCTTGGCGAATTCGCGCTCGCCCTGGAGAACGTGGATCGTCACTTCGGTCTGGTTGTCGGCCGCCGTCGAATAGACTTCCGACTTCTCGGTCGGGATCGTCGTGTTGCGCTCGATCATGTGCGTCGTCACGCCGCCGTAGGTTTCCACGCCAAGGCTCAGCGGCGTCACGTCCAGAAGAACCATCTGCTCTTCGACGTCGCCGGTGAGGATCGCGCCCTGGATGCCGGCGCCGATGGCGACGACTTCATCGGGGTTGACCGACTTGTTGGGCTCTTTGCCGAAGATGGTCTTGACGATTTCGCGCACGCGCGGCATGCGGCTGGAACCGCCGACGAGGATGACTTCGTCCACTTCGCCGCTGGCGAGTTTGGCGTCTTTGAGGCAGCTGCGGCACGGGCCGGCGAGGCGCTCGAGGAGATCGGAGGCGAGTTGTTCGAACTTCGCACGCGTCAGGGTCATCGTGAGGTGCTTCGGGCCGTCGGCCGTCGCGGTGATGAACGGGAGGTTGATGTTCGCTTCCATCGCGGTCGACAGTTCGCACTTGGCCTTTTCGGCGGCCTCTTTGAGGCGCTGGAGTGCCATCGCGTCGTTGCGCAGGTCGATGCCTTCGGTGCGCTTGAATTCGTCGGCGAGATAGTTGATGAGGATTTCGTCGAGGTCGTCGCCGCCGAGGTGGGTGTCGCCATTGGTCGCGAGGACTTCAAACACACCGTCGCCGATGTCGAGAATCGAGATATCGAACGTGCCGCCGCCGAAGTCGAACACGGCGACCTTGCCGGTTTTGTTCGTGTCCAGGCCATAGGCCAGAGCGGCCGCGGTCGGTTCGTTGATGATGCGCTCGACGGTCAGCCCGGCGATTTCGCCCGCTTCTTTCGTCGCGGTGCGCTGGGAGTCGTTGAAGTAGGCAGGCACGGTGACCACGGCGCGCGTGATCTCTTCGCCGAGATAATCTTCGGCCGTCTTCTTGAGGTTGCCCAGGATCATCGCCGAGATTTCCTGCGGCGTGTATTCCTTGTCGTGGACCTTGATCTTCACCAGGTCGGTCGCGCCGCCGGTCACTTCATAGGCGACGATCTTTTCTTCCGACGCGACTTCGTCGTGCCGACGGCCCATGAAGCGCTTCGCCGAGAAAATCGTGTTCTTCGGGTTGGTCACCTGCTGGTGACGCGCGGGCTGGCCGACGAGACGCTCGCCCTTGTCGGTGAACGCCACGACGCTCGGCGTGGTGCGCGCGCCCTGCTGGTTGATGAGCACTTTCGGCTCGTTGCCTTCCATGATCGAGACGACGCTGTTGGTCGTGCCGAGGTCAATACCGATAACTTTGTTGCTAGCCATGAGATGTCTCCTTCTATTGTGGTCTCTCGTTGGTGTACTATTGTAGTTGCGGGCTTCTAGCCTGCAGTATTGTAGCTTCCAGTGGCCGCGGTGGCCGATTGGAGCTCGTTCACAGGGATATTTGCAACCCCCGTGCCAATTTTTTGCTTTCGAGCGATTCGACGCGACATTGTACCGATATTTTATCAAAAATCACCCAATTTCAGCCGAAATCTTCCAATTTTCCAGCGATTCCACGAAAAACCACGCGATTTTCCGTGATTCTGCCCCATTTGGGACCATTTTTCCCCTCCTCGGCCCGTTTTTCCGATTCTGCCGCACCGCCTCCCCCCTGTCATTCCGGCCATCTTCCCCCATCCCCGCCAAAATGACAGGTTGACACAAAAATAGAAGACACCCGCCGCGCTTCATTTTTCCTGGATGTGGCCTTGCATCGCCCCGCGCCGGCCGATACAATCGAGTTTGTTGTATCGTAACCTTGCTGTATCAATTGAATAGTGACCCTCCCCTACCGCCCCAGGAGCAAACCATGGCAAATCCCGACCATCTCGCCCTCCTCCACAAATGTATTGAAGCTGGTGACTTCAGTGAGTGGAACAAATGGCGCGAAGATGTTAGTGGCCTATCGAAAGATGAAATTCTCTCTGAATTCGATTTCGGGAAACCATTGCGGATTGCTGATCTTCGAGAATCCATTTTACCTGACACGAATTTTCAACAAGCAGAACTGTGTGGTGTAGACCTGTTCAAGGCCGATCTGCGAAACGCAAATCTCCAAGGAAATCGACTATGGGACACAAACCTTGAAGGGGCGAATCTCCAAGGTGCAAATCTCTGTAGAGCCAGTTTAGTAGGTGGACTATTGGACAATGTGAATTTGCAAGATGCCGATTTGAGTCATTGTGATATGTGCGAAGCAAGCCTGCGCAATGCAGATCTTCACAATGCCAATCTGACCCAAACCATCTTGGAAATTGCGGATCTAACGAACGCAGACCTTCGGGGAGCAAAGTTATCGTCTGCAAATCTATGGGGCGCAAATCTCGAAGGAACGCAATTTGATGATGAAAGTATTCGAGAGTCATTTACCGTTCGACCCTGTTTTATATCAAGATTCATAAGTTACTTATTTAAAAAGAGATAAAGTTAAAAATAGCATTTACCCACTCTACTCAGAAGAATCTCTTATTGTAACTGTATCTCAATAAGACAGAAAGGGTTGAATTTTGCTGAAAATCGGTGGTAAAGGTTGAATTTTGAGGGCATTTTCGTAATAATACTAGGCCGATTTCACGGGAATGGAGAAATCTTTCTCGGAAGACTCTCGGAGACCTCTCTGAACGGTTTTTCCATTGCCTCAGATCGGCCGCCCTGCCCCTCGGAACGGAGCATGGCGTAGGAACATCCAAACGCACAACCCACGGAACAAACGAACTCGCATCGTCCCTCGGCCGCAGTGGCCGCGAGAGTTGCCGGTTCAATTGACCCTTTCTCCAAATAAAGGAACCGAAGTTATGGCACGCAAAATGGTCATGATGGACGGCAACCAAGCCGCCGCCCACGTCGCGCACAAGATTAACGAAGTGATCGCGATCTACCCGATTACCCCGTCGAGCCCGATGGGCGAGCACTCCGATGCATGGAGCGCCGTCGGTCAAAAGAACATTTGGGGTTCGGTCCCCAGCGTCATCGAGATGCAGTCCGAAGGCGGCGCTGCGGCGTCGGTTCACGGCGCACTGCAATCCGGCGCGCTGACGACCACCTTCACCGCCAGCCAGGGTCTGCTGCTGATGATCCCGACGCTGTACAAGCTCGCGGGCGAACTCACCAGCACCTGCCTGCACGTTTCGGCGCGCTCGCTGGCCTGCCAGGCGCTGTCGATCTTCGGCGACCACTCTGACGTGATGGCCTGCCGCCAGACCGGCGTGGCGTTGCTGAGCTCCAACAGCGTGCAAGAGGCGATGGACCTCGCGCTGATCGGCTCGGCCTCGACGCTCAAGGCGCGCGTGCCCTTCATCCACTTCTTCGACGGCTTCCGCACCAGCCACGAAATCCAGAAGGTCGAAGAACTCACCCCCGAAGACATGGCCGCGATGATCGACGACGAACTCGTCCTCGAACACCGTGCGCGCGGGCTGACCCCCGACGCCCCCGTCATCCGCGGTACCTCGCAGAACCCCGACGTCTACTTCCAGGGTCGCGAAACCGTCAACAAGTTCTACGAAGCGACCCCCGCGATCGTTCAAGACGCGATGGACAAGTTCGCCGCGCTGACCGGCCGCCAGTACAACCTCTTTGACTACGTCGGCGCACCCGACGCCGAACGCGTCATCGTCATGATGGGCTCCGGCGCCGAAGCCGCACACGAAGCCGTCGACTCCCTCGTCGCTTCTGGCGAAAAGGTCGGCCTGATCAAGGTCCGCCTCTACCGCCCGTTCAAGGCCGAAGCTCTGCTCGCCGCGATCCCCGCGACCTGCACCAAAATCGCCGTCCTCGACCGCCAAAAAGAGCCCGGCGCTCCGGCAGAACCCCTCCACGGTGACCTCGCCTTTGCTCTGCGCGAAGCAGGCCGCAACGAGATCGAACTCGTCGGTGGCCGCTACGGTCTCTCCAGCAAGGAATTCACCCCCGCCTCGACCAAGGGCGTGTTCGAAAACCTCGCCAAGGACGAACCCAAGAACCACTTCACCGTCGGCATCATCGATGACGTGTGCAACACGCACCTCGAGATCTGCCCCGACTTCCACACCGAACAGGAAGGCCTCTACCAGGCGATGTTCTACGGTCTGGGCTCGGACGGCACGGTCGGCGCGAACAAGAACACCATCAAGATCATCGGCTCGGAAACCGAGAACTACGCCCAGGGCTACTTCGTGTATGACTCGAAGAAGGCTGGCGCGGTTACCGTTTCGCACCTGCGTTTCGGCCCGAAGGAAATCCGCAGCACCTACCTCATCGGCCAGGCCGACTTCGTCGCTTGTCACCAATTCAGCTTCCTCGAAAAATACGACATGCTGAAGAACCTGCGCGACGGCGGCACGTTCCTTCTGAACTGCCCGATGGACCCCGCGGACGTTTGGGACGCAATGCCCAAGACCGTTCAGGAACAGATCATCGCCAAGGGCGTCAAGTTCTACGCGATCAACGCCTATGAAGTCGCCAACGCGACCGGCATGGGTGGCCGCATCAACACGATCATGCAGACCTGCTTCTTCCACCTCTGCGGCATCCTGCCCGCCGAAGAAGCCGTCAACAAAATCAAGGAAGCCATCAAGAAAACCTACGGCAAAAAGGGCGATGCCATCGTTACGATGAACAACGCCGCCGTGGATGGCGCAGTGGCCGGCCTCGTGACCATCAACGAAACCGCCGCAACCTCGACCATCGTCAAGCCCGCCCTCGTCTCCGAGAAGGCTCCCAAGTTCGTTCAGGAAGTCACCGCGAAGATCATGGCCGGCGAAGGCGACCAACTGCCCGTCTCCAAGATGCCCGTCGACGGCACTTGGCCGGTCGGCACGACCCAATGGGAAAAGCGCAACATCGCGCTGGACATCCCCTGCTGGGACAAGGACCTCTGCATCCAATGTGGCCTGTGCGCGCTGGCTTGCCCGCACGCCGTGATCCGCATGAAGATTTACGATCCGTCCGCACTCGAAGGCGCACCCGCGACCTTCAAGAGCGCCGACGCGAAGACCCCCGCGTTTGCTGGCAAGAGCTGCAGCATTCAGGTCGCCGTGGAAGACTGCACCGGTTGCGGCGCATGTGTCCACATCTGCCCCGCCAAGGACAAAGAAACCGAAGGGCGCAAAGCGATCAACATGACGACCCAGGCTCCGCTCCGCGAAACCGGCAAGATCGACTGGGAATTCTTCCAGACCATCCCCGAAGCCGACCGCAACGAGCTGAAGCTCAACACCGTCAAGGGCACCCAGCTCGCCAAGCCGCTGTTTGAATTCTCCGGCGCGTGTGCAGGCTGTGGCGAAACCCCCTACGTCAAGCTGCTCACCCAGCAGTTCGGCGACCGCCTCCTGATCGGCAACGCCACCGGCTGCTCGTCGATCTACGGCGGCAACCTCCCCACCACCCCCTACACCACCGACGACAACGGTCGCGGCCCGGCGTGGAACAACTCGCTCTTCGAAGACAACGCGGAATTCGCGTTCGGCTTCCGTCTCACGACCGACAAGAAGATCGAATTTGCCCGTGAACTCGTCACGGAATTGTCCGACACCATCGGCAGCGAACTCGCCACGGCGATCCTCGCGAACGCCAACAAGACCGAAGAAGCCGAAGTGACCGCACAGCGCGCTCGCATCGCCGACGCCAAGGCCGCTCTCGCAGCGTCCTCCGGCCCGCGCGTGAAGCACGCCGTCAGTGTCATCGACGCACTCGTCCACAAATCGATCTGGGCGATGGGCGGCGACGGCTGGGCATACGACATCGGCTACGGCGGTCTCGACCACGTCCTGGCGAGCACGAAGAACATCAACGTCATCGTCATGGACACCATG
>JABGPZ010000063.1 GCA_018644725.1 Phycisphaerales bacterium | reverse complement strand
AAGCACAAAGCAGGACACGATCAATCGGCCGAAGAGTGCCCCGAACGGCGGTGAGCGTCGATGATCTCTTTGATTTTTTCGGGCTTGGGCAGGCCGACGACGACGATTTCCATTTCCCCCGTGCCGGCCGAGGAAATCGCAATTTCGCCCACGGACAACACGCGCTGCCAGAACGATTGATTCACACGAACATTGCGCACATCGGTGTGATAGAGGTCGTTGGTGTTCTTCGACAGTAGCCCGGTGCGCAGCGTCACGCGCTGGTCGGTGACGATCAGGGTTTGGCCAAGGCAGCGGAACCACCACACCAGCAGCGTCAACGCCCCTACCGCCATGGCGAGGTACAGCAGGACATTGCCGACGGCCGTGGGTGTGCATGCGATCCGCGCGACGACAGAACCGAGAAGAAGCCCTACCAGCAAGAGGAACAAAAACGGCCGGTTGCGGAACATCGACGGGTGCGATTGGTACAGTTTGGATTCGGACATGGGGGCTCCTTTGAGTCCATGTAAACAAATTGAGTGCAATGAGTCAAGAGGACTTTGAAAAACCGTCGGCCTGACCAAAACGCAGAAGGAGCGAGCAATCGATATTTTTCCGCCGCAGAGACAAATCGGACTTGAAAAAATCCCCGCCAGACGTATAATGCGTCCCTCCAAACCAGCGCGTTTGGACCCAAGCGGCGACATTGCCGCATCCCACGGGGGATTAGTGTAATGGTAACACAAGCGACTCTGACTCGCTTATTACAGGTTCAAATCCTGTATCCCCTGCGCAAGCCCTGTCCACACGGACGGGGCTTTTTTATGGAATGGTGGGCATAAAAAAACCGGACGACTCGTAAAAGTCGCCCGGCGTTGAAACTACGTGAAGCAGTCGGTCTAGAGCTTGACGGCCTTGGTGCCCGCTTTGCTCGGGCAGCAGGTCGCCGTGATGCCGGTGAAGGCCTTGGCGGTTTTGCCTTCGCCGACGACGATAGTATAGGTGCCGGTCTTGAAGACCTTCGGCTGGAACGTCTTGCCCTTGATGCGCAGGGTGTAGACGGTTTCCTTGGTGGCCTCGTCAACGATCTGGACGACAGCGTCCGCGGTAGAGATCGTCAGCTTCGGCAGCCATGCCTTGGCGGCGCGGCCATAGTTGTCCTGCTGGGTGATCGTGACCGGCCAGCCGGGGTACTGCTTGGGGTTGGGCTTGGTCAGGTCGGTCCCGCGAGGCCAGCATTCCATGGTGATGGTGCGCTTGGGCTTGTTGAAGCGGACGATGCCGTGACCCGCCGCGCGCTTGACCCACGGGGAATCGGTGATCTTGGGATTCTGGCCGGGGTTGGCATAGGCGTAGATCGTGATCTTGTTCGTAAAGCCGTCGAGATAGCTCCCGAGGTTCGGCAGGATCGCCTTGCGGTCGAGGGGCTTGACGGCCTTGGTCTGCGGGCGCCACCAACGGTTGTAAAAGTTGATGATCGACGGGACGCAGAAGCTCCAGCCGGAATCTTTGAACTCGTCCACGCCGTGATGCAGGACGGTCGCGAGGTGCTGGTCGCCACAAAGCATGAACGCATAGCCGCGGCGAATTTCCTTCAGCGCGTTGTTTCGGCCTGTTTGCGGCCAACCGTTGGAGTCCATATCCGCGACGACGAAGTTCCCCTCGCCGCCATGATAGTGCGCGGCGTTGGCGAGAACGGTTTGCGACAGGACGCATTTCATTTCCGCGCCGGTCCAGTCTTTGGACCATGCGTTGAGGAACTTGAGCTGACGGTCGCCGAGAAGCTTGGCCGCGGGAAAGTCGACGGTCATCGGGTCAATCTTCGGGTCGCCGATGTGGTCGACGCGCCCTTCCCAGGTCTTCAGATCGCCGACGATGACTTCGGCCGGGCCGGTCTTGAACTTGCGGTCTTCGATGATCGCGAAGTCCACGCCGCCGATGACGAAGCTGCCATAGCACACGCCAATATCGCGCTGGATCGGCGTGGGGTCATAGGCGTCGGGCATGTGCGCGGTCTGCGCGAAGTAAACCTCGTTGACATATTCGACGGGCATGTGGAACCCGCCGTCATTGCCGGCCGAGGTCGTGGCGTATTTGCCACTGGAGCCCCAGATGTTGCCCTGGCCGACATCGTGATCATCCGGCAGGCAGACCGAGGGAGCCTGACGGGTCAACTCGCCAAATTGGCGGCCGAACAGCATCCAGGCCTTGTAGTGATAGTGGTGGTCGTAGCTCTGGTCGCCCGAGAAGAACAGCAGGTCGGCCTTCTGGGCCAGCACGTTCTTGACGATGTCGTGGCGCGGGCCGCGATAGGAATTCGAGTTGCCAGTGAACGCGGCGACGACGACCTCTTTCTTGTTGATCGGGTCCTTGCGAATCAGGCCTTCATACGTCGCGACGCCCTTAAGGGCAACCACGCGCACTTCGATGTCCTTGGTCGTGTCCCAGTTCGTCACGCGGAACAGCGCGTTCCACGCTTTGGTTTTGTCGCGGGCTTTGTAATCGTTCTCGCGGATTGTTCCGGTGGCGATGGTTTCCCATTTGCCGTCGAGCTTTGCTTCGAGCTTGATCTCGCGGGACTCTTTCTCGGTCAGCGGGTAAAGGTGCGCGGTGAGCTTGAGCGTTTTCTTGGAGACGGTGTAGAGGATAAAGCCGATCTTGTCCTTGGGCGCAACCTCGGGGATGGTCAGCTTGGGGCTCCAAAACAGCGGCGGGTTCAGCGGGTCGATGATGGGCTTGGGGGCTGGCTTTGCCTTCCTGGGGGTCCGAGCCTTCCTGGCGGGCTTGGTCTTTTTCTCCGGTGCGGTTTCCGGCGCGGCAAACGATGTCGACAGCATTGCAAACATGGCAAGCGCGACGGCGGCGAACCCGAAGGTACGGTAGAGACGAGAGTTGGACTGGGTCATTGCGTACTCCTTACGGCAATAGGTTGTTTGTAGTCATATATTATAGCCCGTTCGCTTTTGGAATGGCAAGGGGCGAATTCGGAAATCCATCATTCCACACGCTCACAAAAAAAGCGACTCCGAAGAGTCGCTTATCAGGGCAATTCAAGTTGACTGGTCGCTTAGAGCTTGACGGCCTGGGTGCCCGCTTCGTCGGGGCTGGCGGTCGCTGTGATGCCGGTGAGTGTTTTGGCGGTTTCGCCCTCGCCGACGACGATGGTATAGGTTCCGGCCTTGAATACCTTCGGCTGGAACGTAGTGCCCTTGATACGGATCGTGTAGACGCTTTCCTTGTTGGATTCGTCGATGATCTGCACGACAGCATCGGCGGTGGAGAGGTTCAGCTTCGGCAGCCATGCCTTGGCGGTGCGGCCATAGTTGTCCTGCTGGGTGATCGTAATCGGCCAGCCGGGGAACTGCGGAGCGTTGGGCTTGGTCACGTCCACGCCACGCGGCCAGCATTCCATGGTAATGGTGCGCTTATTCTTGTCGAATCGGACGATGCCGTGGCCGGCAGCGCGCTCGGCGCATTTGTGGTTGCTGATCTTGGGATTCTGGCCGGGGTTGGCATAGGCGTAGATCGTGATCTTGTTCGTAAAGCCATCGTAGTAGCTGCCAAGGTTGGGCATCACGGCCTTGCGGTCGAGGGGCTTGACGGCCTTGGTCTTCGGGCGCCACCAGCGATTGTAATAGTTTACGATCGACGGCACGCAGAAGCTCCAACCGGAGTCTTTGAACTCGTCCACGCCGTGGTGCAAGACGGTCGCGAGGTGCTGGTCGCCGCAAAGCATGAATGCGTAGCCGCGACGGATTTCCTTCAGCGCGTTGTTTCGGCCTGTTTGCGGCCAACCGTTGGAGTCCATGTCCGCGACGACGAAGTTCCCGGTTTTGCCATGATAGTGCGCGGCGTTGGCGAGAACAGTTTGCGAGAGGACACACTTCATTTCCGCGCCGGCCCAGTCCTTGGACCATGCGTTGAGGAACTTCAGCTGGCGCTCACCAAGAAGCTTGGCCTCGGGAAAGTCGACGGTCATCGGGTCGATCTTCGGGTCGCCGATGTGGTCGACGCGCCCTTCCCAGGTCTTCAGATCGCCGACGATGACTTCGGCCGGGCCGGTCTTGAACTTGCGGTCTTCGATGATCGCGAAGTCCACGCCGCCGATGACGAAGCTGCCATAGCAAACGCCAATGCCGCGGAGGATCGGGGTGGGGTCATAGGCGTCGGGCATGTGCGCGGTCTGCGCGAAATAGACCTCATTGACGTAGGAGAGGGGCATGAAGAATCCGCCATCGTTGCCGACGGAGATTTGGGACACCTTGCCATTCGAGCCCCAAATATTCCCTTGGCCGACGTCGTGATCATCCGGCAAGGCGACCGAGGGTGCCTGGCGCGTCAGCTCGCCGAATTGACGGCCAAAGAGCATCCACGCTTCGTAGTGAAAACAGTGGTCATAACTCTGGTCGCCCGAGAAGAACAGCAGGTCCGCCTTATGGGCCAGCACATTCTTGACTATGTCCGGACGCATGGCGCGGACTTTGTTCGAGTTGCCCGTGAAGGCCGCGACGACGATCTCGTTCTTGTCGATCGGGTCTTTGCGGATCAACCCTTCATACGTCGCCACGCCGTCGAGCGCGACCACGCGCACTTCGATGTCCTTCGTCGTGTCCCACTTCTCTACGCGGAACAGTGTGTTCCAGGCATTGGCCTTGACTTTTCTGTATCTCGCGCAGTTGCCGTATGCGTTCTCACGCACTGTGCTGGTCGCGACGGTGGTCCACTTGCCGCCGGTCTTCGCTTCGAGTTTGATCTCGCGCGAATCCTTCGCAGCCAGCGGGTAGAGGTGTGCGGTGAGCTTGAGGGTCTTGTTGGAGACCGTGTACATGATGAAGCCGATTTTGTCCTTCAGGGCAACCTTGGGAATCCCCGCCCTCTTGGGATTCATTCCTTTAGGCTTGACGGTTTTGGCCGTGGCGGCCTTGGCTTTGGCGGCCTTATGCTTCCGCAGTTCGGCGGGGGTGGGCTTGGTCGGCTCTGGCGCAGCCATCACGCTGGAGAGCATAGCGAACATCGCCACGGAAATGATCATCAGCGGATAGAAAACACGGCGGGGGTTTGAAGCGGTCTTTGTCATCAGTAACTCCTGAAAGGGTGTAGCTTGGTTCCACGATTGCGCATCCTGACTCTCAAGGCAGTGATTTGCCATAGAAAATCGGCGTTCATAGGAAAAACGTTGTCTCGCAGTGGATTATTGCGATAGGATAGAATATAGTCAATGGTTCACCGACACAAGGAGATTCCCATGGCATTGGCCGACAAAAAAATAGCAATCCTTCTCGATCAACAATACCAAGAGATGGAAGTCTGGGTCCCCTACTATCGTTTCCTCGAAGCAGGCGCGACGGTCCACCTCGTGGCCCCCAAAGCCGATGTGGTCTATCCGTCCAAGCTCGGCTACCCCTGCCGCTCAACCCACGCCGCGGCCGAAGTCTCCGGTGAGAACTATGACGCAGTCATTTTCCCCGGCGGCTGGGCTCCCGATTTCATGCGACGCAATGAGACCATGAACCGCTTCACGCAGGAATGCGTCGATGCGGGCATTCTGCTCGCGCCGATCTGCCACGGCGGCTGGATGCTGTGCAGCACCGATGCGTTCCGCGGCAAACGTGCGACGGGCTTCGTCGCGATCAAACATGACGTCATCAATGCTGGCGCGACGTGGCTGGACGAAGAAACCGTCGTCGATGGCAACCTGATTTCCGCGCGTACCCCCGACGACATTCCCGCCTGGATCAAGTCGATCATTGCGTACCTCGAAACCTAACCCACCCTAGCGAAGGAGAGATTGCAGATGAACAACCGAGAGAATTTTCAGGAAAATGATACGTGGCGGATTTTCCGCATTATGAGCGAATTTGTCGACGGGTTCGAGTCCCTCAGCGACCTCGGCCCGGCGGTGAGTATTTTCGGATCGGCGCGTACGCCCGAGACCGACCCGTGGTACAAGAAAACGCGCAAGCTCGCCGCGATGCTGTGCGACCGTCGTTTTTCGATCATCACCGGTGGCGGCGGCGGGATCATGGAAGCGGCCAACCTCGGCGCACATGATGTCGACGGCCTGTCAGTCGGCCTGAACATCACGCTGCCGCACGAGCAGAACTCCAACCCCTATGCCGACATCCAGCTGGAATTCCGCTATTTCTTCGCGCGCCTGGTAATGTTCATGAAGTACTCCAACGCGTTTGTCTGCATGCCCGGCGGGTTTGGGACGCTGCACGAATTCGCCAACGCGATGACGCTGATCCAGACTGGCAAGGCCGAACCGTTCCCCGTGATCCTCATCGGCAAAAGCTACTGGGGCGGGCTGATGGACTGGATCCAAAAATCGATGCTCTCCAAGCGCTCCTACCAGAAGATTTCGCCAGAGGACATGGACCGCTTCCACCTGACCGACTCGCTGAGCGAGGCCGTGGACATCATCGTCGAATCGCACGCGGACCATCTCCTGCGGTTGCAGAGCGGCGGCCCCTGCCCGAAATACACCGCCGAGGGAACGCTCGAAGGCTTGCCCCCCTACGCCATTACCAAACGCCACCTCGACGAGAAAAATGGCAAGGCCAAGAAGAACGGAAAGAAACCCAAGATCAATATCACCCTCAAGAAAAAGTCCACGAAGAAGAAAAAATAGTCCTCCACCATCAGCACAAAAAAAGTCACCCGCGAATTGCTCGTGGGTGACTTTTGTATAGATCGATTTGGCCGCAGTTACGGGCGGGTGGTGATCGTTTCGGCGATCGGCCGGAGAACCTGCGGCAGAAGGTGCTGGATCGTCCAGTCTTCGAGCTGAGTCGATTGCTCGTCGAACGTTTCGAGGATATTCCTCACTCGGCCCGGCTGGGGATATTGGCGGAGCGTGAAAAAGACGCTGATCGGGTCGCTCTCATAGCGGCCGGTGCGGACCTGATGGTGCGTGGAGCGGGTTTCGATCATCACGCGCGCCTGCTGATAGCAATCCTCGTCGAGCGAGAAGGTGTAGCTGGGCTGGAATTCGAGATTCTTGACACCCTGCTCAGCCGCGAAGCGTCCCAGCGGTGCATCGCCCATCAACGCTGTCGCCACGAGTTCATCGCGATTGCCGACGTAGTCGAGATTGAAGCCGTACATCAGATCCTGAAGCTCAATGTCCAACCCGCTCAGGCCGATGTAGTAGACGCAATGCTTGAGGATCCAGTGGTGATATTGGTAGGCCGTGTCGAGGTCCGGCGGATTGAAATAGCCCATGCACATCCGCTCGCGGTGGACTTCGATCCACGGATAGGTGCGTTCCTCGCGGTCGCCTTCGAGGACAAATTCGCCGCTCTCACGGCGCAAAAACGTTGTCATCGTGGGAAATTCGCGCTGAATCGCCTCGAAAAATTGCAACACCGTCTCCCGGTTGTCCGGCAGCGGCAAAGTGGTCTGGATGTTGGCGTTGACGAAAAAATCGTCCGATACTTCATAGACGCTCATGCGGGGAGTCTCCTGTGGATTTCGCATTCTGACAGTCTCTCTCAAGCCATTGTAGGCCCGCAGAGAAGCGGCCACTATACCCAATTTTTCACAGAGTACAAGGGCTTTTTTGCCCGGACGGCGTTGGAGAATGGATTTCCCCGCGCGTCACACGGCGCGACTAGCCAAACAGCGGCCCGGCGGTGTCCTCGGGCGCGGGTGCGGAATCGGGATCGGGTGCGGGGACTTCGGACGGTTCCACGGCAGAGGGAGTCTCGCCAGTGCCCAGGCGGCGGCGGAACTCAGCTTCGTCGATTTGTTCTACGCCGAGCGAGGCGGCCTTGTCAGCCTTGGAGCCAGCGTTGTCCCCCACGACGACAAAGTCGGTATTCTTCGAGACACTCGAGGTCACTTTCGCGCCGGCAGCCTTGGCCGCGTCGGTGGCCGCCTTCCGGGCCGACTTGCCGAACGTCGTCAACGTTCCCGTCAGCACAATAGTTTTGCCCGCGAGGGTCTGCGCGACATTGGCAGCCTGCAGCGCGGACATCGAAACGCCCGCCTCGGCGAGGGCTGCGACGGTCTGCGCGCCCCCATCGCGATGAAAATAGCGCCAGATCGTCTCGGCGATAATCCCCTCGGGCATCATCGCGTGATAGACCACCTCCACCGACGCCGCAGCGAGTTTCGCCGGAGTGGCAAAGCGGGATTCGAGCGCTTCGAGGCGCGCGGGTAGCATCCGGTCGGTCAGCTGGCGGCGCTTGCCCGACGCGGTCGTATAGGTCATCGCCGACAACAACGCGTCGATGCTGGGATAGCGCAACGCGGAATCGGATTGCTCTTGCGTGCCATGGTTCGCGGCATGGAGTGCGGCCTCGGCGATGGCCCAGTTCGTTGCGTCGCGTCGGCGGTCCTCCAGCGCCATTTGAATTTCGTCGGCCGATGCCGACTCCAGCGCGTCGATGGTCGTAAACGCCTCGGCCAGTTTGTCGCCCAGCCGCGTGCCCACTTTGGGAATCCCCAACGCCGCAAGCACCCGCGCCAGCCCGCGAGAACGGCTGGCATCGATCGCGGCAATCAGCTTCTGCGCCGCGATGGACGGCTCGTTGGCCTTGGTTTTGTAGACCTTCTCGTTAAAGCCGCCGCGCTGGACGAGCGTGTCGTAACTCAGCGCATACAGGTCCGCAAAAACATTCACAAGCCCTGCGTCGACAAGTTGTTCGACGACGGCCGGGCCAAGACCCTCGATGTCCATTTGATCGCGCCCGGCGAAATAGATCAGCTTTTGCTTGCGTTTTTCGGGGCAATTTTCGTTCCCACATCGCAGCGCGACCTGATCGGATTCGCTCTCCACCGCGCCGTCGCATGCGGGACACGTTTTGGGGGTCTCGATGACCTTCGCATCCCCCGGCCGCTTGTCAAATAGCACGCTGACAACCTGGGGAATGATCTCGCCGGCCTTTTCCACGACGACGGTATCGCCCACGCGCGCGTCCAGCCGCTCGATTTGGTCGAAGTTGTGCAGGCTCGCGTTGGAGACCGTCGTCCCCGCGAGCTGAACCGGATCGAAATGCGCCACGGGGGTGATTACGCCCGACCGGCCGACCTGAAAATCGACGCTCCGCAGAACGGTCTCGGCCTGCTCGGGATCATACTTATACGCGATGCACCATTTGGGGAATCGGCTCGTCGCGCCCAGCTCGCCGCGCAACGTCAACTCGTCGACCTTGACGACCATGCCGTCGGTCTCATAGTCCACCTCGTTGCGCGTTTCGAGCCATTCGGTGATCGCCGTCCACACCTCGTCCATCGTCTTGCAGCGGCGGGAACAGGGATTGATCACAATGCCCCAGCGCTGCAATTTGTCCATCATTTCTTCGGCCGTCTCGGCGACGCCCCCGGCCGAGGCCGACGTAAAACCGTGGGCAAAAAATGACAGCTTCCGCTCGGCGGCGACTTGCGGATTTTTCGACTTCATCGTCCCGGCCGCGCCATTCCGCGGATTGGCAAAGCGCTTGTCCTCGTCGCACCCTGCGTTCCACGCGGCAAAATTGCTACGGGTCCAAAAAATCTCGCCGCGTACTTCCAACGTCGCCGGGACATCGTCCCCACGCAATTTCAGCGGCAGCGAACGAATCGTCCTCGCATTATTGGTAATGTCGTCGCCCTTGCTGCCGTCGCCACGGGTAATCACGCGATCCAGCACGCCATCGATATAGCGCACCGCCGCAGCGATGCCGTCGATTTTCGGCTCGATCCAATACGCAAACTCCCCGCAGCCGAGCCCGCGACGAACCTGGGCGTCGAACTCCAGCAGCTCCTCTTGGCTGTAGGTGTTGTCCACGCTGAGCATCGGCTCGGTGTGCTCGACCTTGGCGAAACCCTCGGTCAAATCATCGCCGACGCGCTGGGTGGGCGAATTGGGATCCGCAAGGGTCGGGTGCGCAGCTTCGAGCTCGCACAGGCGGTTGAACAAACGGTCATACTCCGCATCCGAAATCTCGGGCGCGTCTTTCACGCGATAGAGATACTCGTGGTACTCGATCTGCTCGGCCAGCGCGGCCATCTCCTGTTGAATCGGTTCGGTGCTCATGTCCCTATCATACCAAACGCCCCGCCCGCTTGCCAGCGAACGAGGCGTGTGATTTTGCAATCCTGTCGCTAGTTGCAGCAGCAGGTCGCGGGTTTGGGAATCAGGCAGAGAAACCGCAGGTCGTCGCTGCCGGTATTCTGGAATTGGTGATCTTCGCTGGGCTCAATGAAAAGAAAGTCGCCCGCTTTGATCGGTTTGGGCCCCTCGGCGGTTTGCATCGTGCCTTCGCCGGCAATGACGTAGCACTCGTGCTCCCACTCGTGGATGTGACGCGGGGTGTGGCCGCCGGGCGCGACGATCATTTCGCGCATGTGAAAATTGGGCGCCTTCTGCTCGTCCGCGATCAGGACGCGGATTTTCGCATCTTTCACGCCGTCGAGGTCGATGGTCTTGGCTTCTACATTTTGGGTTTGATTGATTAGCATGGGTATTCTCCTGTGCGTTCTTTGACATCATAGTGCCACGGGTGCAATGTGGGGGTGTAGTCGAGGCAGTCCTCGGGGGCGAAATAGATTGCCGCTTCGGCCGAGGCCGACTCGGGGGAATCGCTGGCGTGGATCAGGTTGTCAGACTGGCTAATGCCGAAGTCGCCGCGGATCGTTCCCGGTGCGGCGTCGCGGCCATGAGTCGAGCCGACCATCGTCCGCACGAGATGGATCGCATCATTCCCGCGCCACTGCATCGCCACGACCGGCCCGGCGGTGATGAAGTTCACCAGCTGGGTATAAAAAGGTTTGCCCTCGTGGACGGCGTAGTGCTGTGCGGCCTGGTCGTCGGAGACCTGAATCAGCTTCATTGCCGCAAGGTACAACCCTTTGCGTTCAAAGCGGCTGATAATTTCCCCGAGCAAGCGACGCTGAAGGCCGTCGGGCTTGATCATCACAAATGTTGTTTCAAGTTCCATCAAATGTCCTTCCATCCTTCGGTTCAAATTCGGTCTATTGTTCGTTTCCGGTTTGGACGAGGTCCAAAAACCACGCCGGCGGGCGAATCACTTTGCCGCCGGGCGCGACGATCGCGTGGACCGTCGTTCCCTCGCACACCACCTCGCCGGTGGCGGCCTGGGTGATCGTGACGGCAAATTCCATGCGGGCACGTCCCTGCATCGAAGCGGTCACGAAAATGGCAAGCTCATCATCATAGCGTGCCCGCGAGCGATAGTTCACATGGCTTTCGACGAGCGGCAGCATCACGCCGCGCGACTCCATGTCGGTATAGGCCATTCCCGTCCCGCGCAGCCACTCGGTGCGGCCGACTTCGAACCACTCCAGCGCGCGGGAATTGTAGAACGTTCCCATCTGGTCAATTTCGCTATAGCGCACACGGAGCGTGGCGACGGGCACGTTGGGGCAATCGGTCATTTTGCCTCCTTGGGGGTCGGGGCGCCGGGGTTCCACCAATCGTACGCATCTTCGGGACGGCGAATGTGGCCGCCTTCATATTCCTTGCGGATTGCGAGTTTATTCGTCCACCCGTGGGTCCGAAGCCAACGAAATGCGATCCAGCTGTGACTTTGCAGGACCGAGTCGTACTTGCCGACCATGATAATCACAGGCGTTTTCTGCGAAGTGGGCGTGGGGGTATATTCGTCGAAGATTTCCTTCGTCGTGTTGCAGGCGCGTCCCACGAGCATCGAAAAGCGTTCCGGGTGGCGCAGGCCGGTGTAATACATCGCATAGCCCCCAGCCGAAAATCCTGTGATCATCACGCGCTCGGGATCGATGGAATGGGTCGTCGCCAGCTCGTCCAGCACGGCAAGAATGTGCACGTCATCACCTTCGAGTTGCCGCTTGCGGCGTGACCAGGCGACGGGCAAAATTCCTTCGGCGCTGTCGAGCACGGGCGCGACGACAATGCACTCGGTCTTTTCGCCGAGGGCCTTCCACTCTTTCATCTGCAGGCGGGAGGTGTCCCACGGAAACGTCCCGTGGAGCGTGACGACAACGGGATAGCGCAGCGCCGGGTCATAGGTGCTCGGGACATACAAACGATATCCCCGCGACGTCGCTTTGCAGGTGCGGGAATCCGAGTCGACGGGCGTGTCCTGATCCTGGGTCACCGGGCAACCGCCCAACAGGCCGCAGGACACCAGCAACAATGCAATCCATGTGTGTTTCATGTAAGGCTCCTCAAGAAAAAAGTATACCATTGTCGGGCGTGAAATTCGAGCGTGTTTGGCACACTCAGTCCATTTCGTCGAGCGCGGTTTCGGCTCGGTTGGCCTCGCGGGAGTGTGGGAATCGCATGATTAACTCTTGATAGCGCTGTCGGGCCTGGACAAATTCGCCGAGTTGCTCACTGCAATACCCCAGCCAGAACAAACTCTTGGCCATGTACTCCTCAGCCCCAAGACGGCAAAATTGCTCATACGCTTTTTCGAGTTTCATGTGGGCGAATGGATATTGCAGGCCGACGATCAGGTCCATCGCTTGGTCATACTCTGCGGCGGCAGCGTCAAACTGCTCCACCCACGCCTCTTGAACATGCGGCGACTGTTGAACGCTACACCCGCCCAACGACAATACAGCACACCCTGCAGCGCCCCACAGGACACACAGCCACAAATATCTCGGGTGCGCTCGTGTTTCATACTCTCCTAGGCCGTCGCGGCGGCCGTCAAAATCAACTGCGCTTCGGTCAGATAGGCCACCAATGCGGGCGTGGAGGTTTTGGCCGAAGCGACTTCGACGACCTGTTCGTTGATGTCGCTCTTGGCGAGCGAGTCGCGGAACCGTGTCACCGACCGAAGATCGCTCTCGTCCAGCAGAGTCAATTGCGTCAGCAGTGCGTCGACCTTGGCGACGACCTCTTTGGCCTGCTGAAGGTTCAGTTCGCGCTTGAGGCTCGTGGCGCGGGCGGCGAGGCTGTTGCGCGTGATGGCCTGCTGAAGAAGCACGATGCGGCTTTGACCTGCGCGCGGCGGGCCGAGATAGAACAGTGTCATCCGGTGAAGCTGTGCCACGCGGGCGGCCTTCGACGACGCGAGTGCAGACTGGGTTTCCTTCAGATTGGCCTGGGCCGTGGTCAGCGAGGCCGTCTTTGTGGACAGGTCGGTTGTCAGTGCGGCATATTTCGCTTCGAGCGCTTTGATCTCTTCTGGGGTTGCATTCACGGCTGGCTTCGCCGCTTCCATGCGTTCGATTTTGTCCATCAATTCCGAACAGGCGTTCCCCAAATCGGTGATCGTCGTTTTCTGCCTGGCCGTTGTCAACGCAAGTGCCTTCTCGCGAGTGTCGGCCTTTGTCTTGTCGGCGGCCATCGCATTGATCTCGGTCTCGAGTTCGGTGCGGAAGGACTTGGATTGGGCGAGTTGGGTTTCGAGTGCTTGTTTCTCTGCGGCCGTTGTTGCTTTGGACTTCTCGGCGGCGGCGAGCTTCGTTTTCCACTCGGCGATGGTCTTCTCCAGGTCGGCCGTGGTGGTCGCAGCCTTGGCAACCTGCAGTTCCTTCTCCGCGGTCTCCAACTCGGCGTTGGATTCCTGCAGCGCACTGGCCATAGCGAGCATCTGCATTTCCTGAGTCTTGGTCTTGGTATCAAGCGCGTCATGGGCCTTGGTCAGCACGGCGATTTTGGCATTGAGTTCCTTGGTCGCCTGAGCGAGCTTGGATTCAACCACTTCGTCGATATTCATGACCGGCTGGGTCCCCTCGGGGGTTTTCATGGCCGCTACCATCGTGTCGCCCACTTTTTTGAGCTGTTCGATTTGGGTCTTCAACATGTCACGCTGGCGAATCGATTCGTCAAATTCGCGTTGCTTGGTCGCGAGTGCCAAACGGTCTTCGCGAGAATCTTTACGGAGCGTTTCGAGCGTTTCGCCCGTGCGCTTGAGGGTTTGTGTTGCCTCGACGAGTCGCTTTTTCGTCGCGTCGAGATTGCCCTGAAGCAGGTCCACCTTGCGGCTTTCGGCATCGAGGTCCTTGTCGCGAATGGCGATCTTCGCGTTGAGTTCTTCAACGGACTTGGCCTGGGCGGCGAGTTGTTTCTCCAGCGCGATGGTGGAATCCGACTTGGCGATTGGTCCCGCCGAATCGGGCGAGGAAATCGATTTGGACGAGCCCACCATCGGCACCAGAACCACGAGCAGAACAATGCTCGCGGCCACAGCCCCCGAGGCGACCTTGACCCACGTGTTCTGCAGATCGAACCGCTGGAACAGACCGGCGAATTTGGAAGATTGGGGAACGGGTTGCGACGCGGGCACTTCGGCCTTGGGCGTAGCGGCAACCGGCTTGGGCGCGGCGGGCACTTCGGCCTTGGGCGTAGCAACAACCGACTTGGGCGCGGCGGGCGCTTCAGCCTTGGGGGCTTTGGCGACCACTGGTGCAGCCGATTTCCGGTTGAGGAGCGACTGGAGCAGCGACTGGAACAGCGAGCGCTTGGCGCGAACGTCCGGCATGGGCGGCAATTCGTCCGCCACCTCGGCGCACTGGGCACCAAGGCCCCACTCCATCAGGAGCTCTTCGCATTGCTGCTCGGGCGTTTTGGGCTGTTCTTCGGGTTGGTCAGGTGTATCATTCATTTCCATAGTGTTCTATCCTCGGCGGAGTGCGTTGCGCACAGATTCCGCGGTTTTATGCAAAAAATCCTTTGCCCTTCATGCAGACCGACAAGTGCGCCATCGCTTCGGCGAGGCGTTTGCGGACCGTCGACTCGGCCATGTTCACCCGCCGGGAAATCCCGCGCGTGGTCAGACCCTCGACAAATCGAAGCCGAACAATCCGCGTCAGCGTGATCTCCAGCCCGTCCACACACCCATCCAATGCCGAAAATTCTTCCCGCTGAGCGGTCAGTTCTTCCGGCGTGGCCTGGGATTCGAGGGCGTAATCCGCCATCATTTCGTCGCAACTCTCGGGCTGCTGACGTTTTCGCCACTGGCGATAGGCCGCGTTTCGGGCAATCGCACCGATCCACGTTCCGAGTCGAGCCCGGGCGGGTTTGTAGGTATGAAGCGACTTAAACACTTTCGTGAACGTAATTTGCAGCATGTCAGACACGTCGTGCGGCGTAAATCCACAACGCTTGCAATAGATCATCACTGCAGGCGCATACCGCGCGTAGAGTGTTTCATGTGCGTCGGCGTCTCCGTCGAGACAGCGTGTCACGAGCTGTTGCTCTTGATTTGGCGTAGTCATGATTCTCCCGTATGTGTAGAAAAAGGTCTATGGGAGTATCGGCACATTGTCCCTCAATCATTACAGTTTTTCGAGTTCTGCGCGCCCTCAGGCCCAATGCGCGGCGACGGCCTCGGTGGTCACGGGCGAAATCACGCCCCGCTCGGTGACAATTCCAGCCAAAAGCGATGCGGGAGTGACGTCGAAAGCGGGATTCTCGGTCGAAATCCCCGTTGGGCCTGTGCGTCGGCCAAAGCCATTGACGATTTCGTCCCCGTCGCGTTCCTCGATGGGAATTTCCGCGCCCGAGGCCAGCGTCATGTCAAATGTACTGCTCGGGGCGGCGACGTACATCGGGATGTTGTGGTGCGCGGCGACAATCGCCAGCGGGTAGGTCCCGATTTTGTTCGCGGCATCCCCATTGGCGGCGATGCGGTCGGCCCCGACAATCACTACGCCAATTTTTCCGTCGCGCATCAGCGCGCCGGCCATATTGTCGCAAATCACTGTCGCATCAATACTTGCCTGCTGAAGTTCCCACGCCGTCAAGCGCGAACCCTGCAACAGCGGGCGCGTCTCATCGCAATAGACCTTGATCGCCTCGCCGCTGGCGTGCAGCGTATACATGCCAGCGGTGGCCGTGCCAATGCCGCCCGTAGCGAGCGCACCAGCGTTGCAATGAGTCAAAATTCCGCCTCGGCCAGAAAGCACCGGAGCCGCATTTCGGCCAATCGCCAGGCACATTTTCTCATCTTCGGCGTGAATCTTGCATGCTTGATCCAGAAGAATATCCTCTGTAAGCCCGTTCTCTTTAGCGACTTGCGTCATTCTGTTCACTGCCCATGCTAAATTGACGGCTGTGGGACGCGAAGACGCAAGAAATTCGCCCAGGCGCAAAAATTCGTCCCAGTCCCCCGCCGCTTCCCGCGCCGCGAGGACCATGCCATAGCCGGCCGCCACGCCAATCGCCGGCGCACCGCGGACCACCATCGTCTGGATGGCGTCATAGGTATCCTGGACGGTTGGACAGTCCTTAAACTCAACAACCTCAGGGAGTTGGGTTTGGTCAAGGAGGCGAAGAATTCCGTCGGTGTCGGTCGTCTTCCAAGAGGCGACCTCGACCGGTGGCCGAAGGGATGGGGATGAAGTAGTCATGCCCCTATCCTACGAATCCAGCGAAGATTATCCAGAAAAAAAATGATTTGCTCTAAACTCTCTCGACTTCCATGGCCGATAAAATCTTTGCTGGGACAAGGAAACAAAGGTCAGGCGCGCTGCAAACAAGTCGGCCTCCATGGAAGGAGATCTTATGCTGGTACTTTCTCGACAACGTGATGAGACGATTATGATCGGCGATGATGTACAAATCACCGTCGTTGATATTCGTGGTGAAAAGGTTCGCTTGGGGATCACAGCCCCTGCCCATATCCCCGTACACCGAAAAGAGGTCTACGAGGCGATTCAACGCGAACAACAATCCGACGGATAATCCCCCACCCAACGCGGTGGACATTCATCTCAACGCCTTCGGGCGTTTTTTTTTGGGCGGATCACAAGATTACTTTGGACCGATTTTCGTTGAAATGCGATTCAGGTGTTTGAATATGTTCGAGATGAATTTATCGACCTCCTCATCGCGGAATTCCAAAACCGTCTTACGCGGGATGTAGTCCATCAGAATCAGATTCGCGGAGTACTTGGCATCCAGCCAGGACTTGTTGCGCTCCCGCTGGATCATCGTCTTGTATTCCTCGGTGATGATGTCGGTGAGCTCCTGAAGGACGGTGCGATAGCGCTGCTCCTGGCGCGAGGGAAGCGGGACGGCCTGGCCGACACGGTGGGCCATCGCCGCGCGATAGTGACACAGGGTCTTGTAATAGTTCTGGCGCTGGGATCCACGAATGGCAAAGAGGGAATCTGCACGCTCAATTTCGATCTGATCCTGACCGGGTTTGTGGGAGGTTTCCAGCTTGCTGGAGAATGCGGCGCGAATTTTCTCCGCCGGCCATTCGCTCAGTCCCCCAGTTTTGGCGGGGCCGTTTTTGGTCACCGTCGAAAGGGCCAGTGCGATGACGAGAATGATCCCTACCCACGCCCCACCGAGAATCATGTAGAGCTTTTTCTTGCGCGAGGCCGCCGCAGCCGCCTGATCGTGCTCGGTCAGCTCTTTCTCGGGCTTGGTCTCGGAGGTTTGCTCGGTGGGAATTTCGATGAACTCGGTCGGCTGTGCGTCGAGATCGATGTAGGGCTTGGCGGGTTTTGTGACGGGCGTGGGGGCGGGAGCATCGGCCGGAGCCTCAACGGGAACGGCCGTGGGGTGCGCGCCGCGATAGGCCATCAGGACCTCGGCCGGGTCGTCCTCAGGAGAGACAAACAGAAGCTTGGTCTCCATCCCGATCTTGATCACATCGCCACTGTCGAGAAGAATCTTCTTGCCGGCCTTGTAGACCTTGTCGTTGATCTCCATCTTGCGGGCCTTGACAAGGTTCTCAACAATCCAGCCATCATGCGTAAAGATAAACTGAAGCTGATTGCGCGAGACAAACTCTTCGCGGATCACCACATCGACCTGGGGGCTTCGCCCGGCGATGCAAATATTGTTCATCAGGACAACGCGATGGTTTTCCTGAGGACCTTGGACAAAAATTAGTTCGGGGCGTGCTGAAGTCATAGCGGATCAATCTCCTATCCAAACAATCCATTTCGTGCAATGCTGATGATCGACGGGCCAAAGACGGTGAGGATCACAGCCACCGCCAGAAGAAGACACGGGATCAGAATTTTCATCGAGGCCGAGGCCGCAAGGTTTTCCGCGCGGACCGACCGTTCCAGACGCAACGTCGTGGCCTGGTCGTGGAGGACATCCGCCAGCGGCGTGCCCAGCTCTTCGGCCTGCATGATCGAGGCGACAATCGCCTGGACCGAGGAAAGCGGAACGCGGCGGGCAAGGTTTTCGAGCGCTTCGCGGCGGGTGTGCCCGAGGTCCATTTCCGACATCAGCGCACGGAATTCGGTATTCAGCGCGGCGGCCTGGTCGGTGTCCATCGACGCATCGCGCACGACGGCACCAATGGCTTCGGTGAACGTCGCGCCCGAGCCCATCGCGAGCGAAATCAGGTCGAGCGAATAAGGCATCTGGCGCGTGATGCTCCGCAGGCGGACGGTGGCCTGTTCGCCAATCGAATAGACCGATATCCCCGTGCCGATCACCACGCCGATCAGGAAGATCAACATGCTGAACGAGCCCGTCATCACAGCCGCAAACAGGTTCAAAAGCACCCCAGCCGTAAATCCGTGGAACAGCGACAGCGCGATATATTCTTCGGGCGTGAAGAAGTTCGGGCTCCCTGCCGATACCAATGTCTTCCGCAACGATTCTTTGGCGCGCGGCATGTTCAGCGAAGTCGCAATCGTCAAACACAGCCAGAGAATTGGGGCGACGATGGAATTCTCGAACAAGGTCTTGCGGTCGGCGTGGCCGGCGAAAATCGCGGCCTGGCGCTGAGGAGAAAGGTGGACCTCGCCACGTTCGCCAAAGACGGCGAGAATCACGAGAAAGACCACCGTGAAAATCATTCCACTGGAGACCCACGTCACCCACGGGTCGGCATAGTTTGTCACAGCCAGGATGTTCAGCAGTGCTGTCATTGTCTCTCCGTATTCTCGTTCAATGCCTAGATATCAATTGTCATAATCTTGCGAATCCAAATGTAGCCGATGACATTCAGGATCACCACGAACAGAAGGATCACGTTGCCCATCGCGTCAGAAAAGAGCCTCGCGGTCCCTTCTGCGTCGATCAGATAGAGGATGCCCATGACCACGGCCGGCATCGCGCTCAGCCAACGCGCCATCGCGCGGCCTTGGGCAGTCAGCGAATCGATCCGCGCTTCAAGGCGCTGGATCTCGCGAATACTCGCGGCAATCCGGTCGAGGGTCTCCCCAAGGTCCCCGCCACGTTCGCGGTGGGTCTGGAGCGCGGTGAACAGCAAACGGAAATCGCTCGATCCGATCCGCTCGGCCGCATTATCCATCGCCTGGGGAAGCGGCATGCCATATTCGTACTCGCTGACCATGTGGGAAAATTCTTCGCGCAGCGGCGCGGGCGCGTCAATCGAAACCGTCCGCATCGCCTGGACGAGATTCAGCCCCGCACGCACACTCGACGCGAGCATCTGAACGCCCTGGACGAGTTGCGATTCGAGTTCTTCGCGGCGCTTGATCGATTTGCGATTGACATACCAGTTCGGAATGAACACCGCCACCGACGCGCCGATGAACATCGCCAAGAGGCTTCCGCGGGTCAGTGCCAACGCAATGCCCCCAAAGAAGACCATCAAAAGCCCGGTCATCACCGTGACGCTGCGGCCTGTGTTTTTCTGCAGTAAGCGATAGCGAAGGGTGAAATCCCACTCGACCTCTTTGACGCGAATCAATTCGCGCAACGGTCGAGCCCCCACCAACACCGCCGCCAGAATCAGAAAGAAAATCGACCCGCTGCCGATAACCTGCTGACGGGCCATCGCTACTAAAATGGATGTGGATGCGATCAAGTGAACACCTCCACTCCCATAAACTTCTTATGGATAAGCTCTTCGGAAAACTCCGGAATGTAGCCGGTATGAATGAGATCTCCTTCGGCATCAAATTCGCCGCGGACCTTCTTGAGGCGATAAATGTCTTCAGTGAGCACTTTGCCCGTGTCGGGGTCGATCCCGATGACTTCGCTGATGTGGGTGATGCAGCGGCGTCCTGTCGAAAGACGCGCAATTTGAACTACGACGTCGATGGCGGCGGAAATCTGTTCGCGAATCGCCTTGACGGGCATGTCCACCGCCATGAGCACCATCGTCTCAAGGCGAAGCATCGTGTCGTCGGGATTGTTGGCGTGAATCGTGCTGAGCGAACCGTCATGGCCGGTGTTCATCGCCTGGAGCATGTCCAGTGCTTCCGGGCCGCGACATTCGCCGACAATCACGCGGTCGGGCCGCATACGCAGTGCGTTTTTCACCAGGTCGCGGATCGTGTACGCCCCTTTGCCTTCGATGTTCGCCGGGCGCGTTTCCAGGCGCACCTGGTGTTCTTGATGGAGCTGAAGTTCAGCCGAGTCTTCGATCGTGACGATACGTTCTTCTTCGGGAATAAAGTTGCTCAACACATTCAGCGTCGTGGTTTTCCCGCTGCCCGTACCACCGGAGATCAGCAGGTTTTTCCGCCCGAGGCTGCACGCGCGCAGGAAGTTGGCCGATTGGCGCGTAAGAGTTCCGCGTTCAACGAGGTCGTCAATGGTGAAGGGAATGCGCGCAAATTTTCGAATCGTCAGCGTCGGCCCGGAGACTGCCAGCGGGTGAATAATCGCGTTGACACGGCTGCCGTCTGGCAGGCGCGCATCGACCAGCGGCGTCGAGCGGTCAATCCGGCGGCCGACGGGCGTGATGATGCGCTCGATGATGCTTTCGACGATCTTGTCGGAGAAAAAGCTTCGGCCGGTGTTTTGCAGCACGCCATCTTTTTCGATGTAGATCCGGTCGCGCGAGACGACCATAATTTCGTTCACGTTCGGCATTTCCAGCAGGTCCTGCAACGGGCCATAGCCGAGAACGACATCTTCGATTTCCTTGCTGATCATCCGCCGGACGATGTATCCGTGAAGCTCGGGAGTGATGCGGGTTTTCATAATCCGCAGCTGATTGTCCCAGTCGTCCTCGATCATCGAGACGTCTTCTTTGAGCGTGTGGAGGCGCATGCGAAGCGGGTACGCGCCGAGGACATCGCTGACCATGCGGCTGAGCGTTTCTTCTTTTTTCTGATCGAGATGCCCGGTGTCCTCAAAGGCATAACTGTACATCAGCTTGCCCGTTGCGCGGCGGTTGAGCTCGGTGATGATTGTCCGCCAGAGATACTCGGCCATGAGATATTCGCGCATTTCGCGGTCTACCTCGCCAAGGTGTGCTTCAATGATCGCGTCGAGGCTGGACTTGATCATCGACACGAGCTTGGAATCACTGACGCTTTCCTGGCCCGTCACGCGCAGGTTGAGATTGTCGAGCAGCTCGGCGTGCATTTTTTCTTCGAGCGCGACGACGCGTTTGCGCGGCGAGGTCGCCTGCTCGACGGCCTCGATCCGCTTCTGCGACGGCTGCATCATATAGAGGCTGAACTCACCGATGCGAATTTCGTCACCGTATTCCAACTTGTGCCGCTCGTGCATCGAGAGCATGGTGTTGGCGACCGTCAGCCCGCTCACTGCGAGGGGTTCGATGAAAAAGCTACCGTGCTCGAAGACGATTTTGGCGTGCTGTCGCGAGACGAATCCCGACCGCAGAGTCACATCGCACGACTCGTCGCGCCCGATCAGGACGCGCTCGTCGGGAACCTTCTGCGTGATCCGCTCGTCGTTGTATTGATTGCAAATCCAGATTTCCACTTCGATCTCCTGTGGGAATTAACGTGAGGGAGGCTTGGCCGAGAGCGCCATCGATTTCAGCTTGTGATTCACCGAAGGCTTTTTGGCATTCTCTTTGGGTTGGGCCAACACTTCGACCGTAAAGTTTCCGATACAGTGCGTCTTGAGGTTATCCAGTTGGAGAGACAGCTCCGGCGGAAGCTCCACGGTGATGGTCCGAAAATTGGTCATGGCGCGTCCGGCGTTGCGTGCCGCAGCCATCGTGCTGGCTTCGAGGCGCTTGCCCCCCACACCGACGACGCGAATGTTCTCCAGGATGCGAACCGTTTCATACCGGCCGGTTTCCTTGATCTGGAACAGCCCTTTGATATTGACAAAGCCGCCCGGCTCGAGCAATTGGCCCGGCGAATCGTCGATGTTAATCGTATTCGTCGGCAAATCCGGGGAGATCGCGCTCGCCGCCCCACCAGATTGGCGAGACGTAATATGATGCTCCATGAGAAACTCACCCTTTTGGATGGGCAAGTAGACCGTTTGGCCCTTTCCAGAGATAAGCGCAGGACGGCGATCATGAGCGACATAATGGTCCGCCGCACCCTCGTCATCGGTATAGATGATCGCTCTCTCCATGATGTTGTCTTTGAGATTCGCGCCGATTTTCAGGGCCTTGGTGACCTTAATCACTTCAATCCGTTTCTGCTTGTTCTCGTTGCGAATCGCAGAAATGTGGACGTTGTAAATCACAACCGCCAACATGCCCAGCACAATCGCAATGGCAAGCAGCCAGAGGTTTTGAACGCCTTTTGATTTCTCAGCCATGAAAAGCTCCTATCGCTTTGAAAATGTCCGTTTGTAGTCCGCCGGTTCAACCGGGCGAATCTGTCGAATGATCAGTCGTATTCTCGCGTTTTCCGGTTCATTTCGCAAGGAAATGATGATGATGTTCTCGTTTTTTCGCCAAACTTCCATCGGGCCGAAAAATTTCCCTTCCGATTTCTTGGCGAGGCAATACCCCAGACGAGTCAAGGCCGATTGAAAATATGCCTCAATCGCGGACCTCTCCGCCTTCACATCAAAGCCCCAATGCAAATCGACACGCCCCTTCTTGACCTGATTCAACATCCAGGCCCCCGTGGGGGTCGCCGTTTCGGGCGGTGCAATGGGCGGCGCATCGGGAACCAATAACAGCGCGAGTTTGATCGCCTTGAACTGATCGTCCTCGGCCGGAGCGACGAGAATCCCGTCGGGAAGTCGTCGCACAGGGTCAGCGCCCCGAGAATCCATATAAGCACACATCTGCCAGAAGGCAAACGCCAGGCTCCCTGCCGCCGCCAGCCACAGCACCACATTGGTCCAACGGCGAGATCGCTTCGGTGTATCCTCGGGCATAGTTGCTACCATCGATTCATGTACAAATCGCTGAGATTCTTCCGCAGCTGGTCATTTTGCATCGCCTGGATGACGTCATCCAACTCGGCGAGAAAGTGTTTCCGGATGGGTTCGAGATACGAATTCTGCCCGCGCCGCCATTGGACGCTCGAGCGAATGTGTCGACGGCGAGCATGGTCGGTCATGCCCGTTTCGGCATTGGGATCGCGGGTGATGTGCTGCTCGACGGTCTCGGCCAGTGAGTTTTCGCGCGGGAACGTCGCCGAGACGCGCGCATCAGACACATACGACCAACCGCCCATGGCCTCTTCGGCAAGGCGCCCGGTATCCTCGCTGGCCTCTTGCGCGCCGGCAATGAGTTCTTCGTAGGGTTCGCGCGGGCCGGTGCGGCTGGAGTGGGTCCATTTGACCGCCGGCTCATTCGCGCGCTTTTCGTAGAACGATTCGTTGAGAAGTTTCCCCGTCAACGTCACCTTGTTGACCCGCAGATACTCGTCGATGAAGTTTTGACGCTCGGTCCCCTCATTGGGCTCGCCCCACTTCACAGCCCCTAGATTGCTGGCATCCACGCCCGCGTCGCTGTTGTGCGACACGCGCCACGACACATAGCGGTCGGTCACGCGCAGACGCTGCTCGTTGCGCATCATCGTGCCGAACATGAACGTCCCCGCGATAATCAGCAGGAAAAATGGCAAGCAGAAGACAAACTCCAGCAAGGCCACACCGCGTCGATTATGTCGATAGGTTGTTCTCATGGTGCCTCCCATCAATGGGCCAAAAAGGCGTCAACCAGGGCTTGATTCATGCTGTAGAGATATTCTTCGGCCGCCTCGAGCTGTTCGGGCGTGATTACCGTTTCGACTTCGTAGGCATCGGCCTTGCCCGCGCTCAACCGCTCGCACCATTCGGGATAGTCGGTCACCGGAACGAGGCGGACCTGCCAATCCTGCGTCCAGAGGTCCCAGCTCTTGTTGTTGAACAACTCGGCCTGGGCGATGGCTGTGATGTAGCCCGAGGGGTTGGACTCGGGGAATTGCTGGCGCCATACCGGCGCTTGGGCATTGCGGCGGGCGATGCCGAGGAAGCTGAAGTTTTTCCGGCGCAATCCTTCGTCGCCGTTGGGGTCCTGCGGATCATAATCGCCATAGTTTTCATAGTCGATCAAGATCGGCGCGGGCAGGCTGTCTTGGCCACCGGCGATCAGATTCGAAACCGGGAATTCGTTGCGCAGTTCAATCCCGCCGAAGATACGCCACTCATAGTGGAACGTTCTGTACTGCTTGTAGATCGGTTCTCCGTCTTCGGTCACGCCAATCTGAATCTGCGGCAGGCCCAGTTCGGCATCGTGCGTCGTCTTGCCCTTGCGGCGTTTGAACCAGGCGTTGCCGCTGCCGTCGAGCGAGACCCACTTGCCCCATGGCGAGGTTGCACCGTCGACGGGTTCGAGGCGCTTTTCGGGGCGGACGCGGATTTGGATCGTATCGCCCACCTTGCGGAAGCTGACAATAAATCGCACGCGGTACGGCGCACTTGAATCGGGGCTATAAACCTTTGCGCCCGTGAGGGTCAGTGAATAGGTCACGCCCTCTTCGTTGATGAGCGAAGTGTATGACGTGTCCGGGCGCATGGCCTGGGGGCCGTTGGCGTCGATCAGCCAGTCCTCGTTGTTGGCCTGGCGCGTGAGGGTTACAATGCCCGTCTCCCCTTCGCCATCTTCTTCGGCGCGGAGCGTCACGGTGATAATCTTGGGCTGGACCACCGGCTCGAGTTCCGGCGTCGCGGGGTTGTCTGCGGCAGGGTCTTCCAGCAACGTCTTGACCGTGCGGCTGGTGGTGCGCTTCATGCGAAGGCTGATATTCTGATTTTGCGGAGGATCGCCGTCAGTATTGATCGTCCCGCTCATGTCGAATTGCGCCGGCGTGGTACGGTCGTCGCTGATGGGGTTCCACCCCCTCTGTTCGTAAATCCACCGGTGCAGCGGTTGCTTCTTGGGATTGTCATAGGGCCCGTGTCCACTGAGTTGCCAGCTGAACCATCGGCGCGGGACGAACTGCAATTCGGCCGCGCCAGAGTCCCACGAGCCCGGGTCCATCCAGTTGTCCCACCCACCGAGGGTGTGCATCGGATAGGTCACCGCCGGATAGACGTCATCGCCGGCATACTCGCCCAGTTCCACGGTCATCACGGTCGGGTCGAACGTCGATTTCACCGCAACACGATACCACCGCGTCACCATCACGCCCGAGTTGTTACTCGTGCCAGAGCGGTTGTGCTTGTCGCCCTCGACATAGCGGCGGGCTTCTTCATAATCGGTGATCCACTGGTCGGCGTACTGGGCCATGACCGTCTTGTCCACACCCAACACATAGCCGAGTTTGATCTGCGAAATCGAGCAAAGGTGGAACATGAAGCGCGTGAGGTCCAAAATCCCGTCGCCGCCGCCCCAGTGATGGTTCCAGTGCCACCACCACCCCGCATTGCCGAAGCCGTTGGTCGTGGTGCGCAGCATCCGTTCAAACGGGCCATAGGTCGTATAGCCCCAGCGCTCTTCAAACAGGCGCGAGCCGCCGGTGTACTCGTATTGGTCCCAGTAATCGCGCCATCGATACAGCCGCGCGAACGGGCCAAGGCGATGCGCGTCGGCCCAGTCGGGAATCGCCCCGCCGCGAACGCGATGATAGCGAGCGGACTGAGCGGTGTCGGACGAATTCATGAACGTGTTGTAGGTATTCGAATCGCGCGTTTCGCAAATCCGCGTCCTGGTATTGCGATCTCTGCCATAGCGCAGACGATTTTCGAGGACAAACGCGAAATCGGAAAACTTGCCCATCTTTCCGGGGAAGCTCGGGTAGACCGGCACGATGAACGCGACGTTCATGTGGTTGGCCTCGCCGATGCGGCTGGCGTCGTCCTGGCTGAGCAACGGCGCCATGTCGGCCGTCACGCGGGAAAATTCGTCCAGCGCGACAATCGCACGCCAAATCCAGCCGCGCCCGTTGGGCCCTTCCCACTCGGTACTGAGGGCAACGTCATACACGCCCTCGGTGGACACTTCATTGATCTGATCGAACGTGGCGTCGATCTCTTCCAGCAGTTCCAGTTGCGTCGTCAGCGCGGCCTCCTCGTTGAGTTCGCGCCAGATTTCGGCAATCCCCAACCGATAGAAATTATCCTTTTCATAGAGCGTAAAGCCTTGCGTGCCGGGATCTTGATACGGATCGAGTGCCTCGACAAGTTTGCGCTGGTTGGTCATTTCCGCGATGGTCATCTCGGCGGCAACCGGCAAGGTATCCATCACACATGCCAGCGAAATCAGACGCGGAATCGTCACGTTGCTCATCGCGACAATGTTCATGCTGCGCGCCATCCAGCCACTGCCACTGATCGCCACAGCGTCGGCGGCGGACTGGGTTTCCACGCGGCGATTGACCTGGTCGCCCATATTGAACACAAAGAACACCAACCCCATCAGCAAGGACATGCAGATGATGAGAATCAGCAGCACCGCGCCCGAGCGGCGCGCGGTTCGTCGATATGTGTTCGGGCGGATCATGGCGACCCCTATTCTGTGGCTGCGGGTTCGGTGATGGGCTTGACTTGATCAATGAGGCCCTGGATCTCTTTGGTGTCCATGTAACGCTGGGCCAGCTTGAAATACCAGCGGGCGGTGTCCCGGTTGCCCTCGTTGAGAGCCTTTTTCCCAGCCGCCAGCTTGTCGTTGTAATTCGCTTGGTTCTCAAAGTCCGTGAGTTCCTGCGTATCACTGATCTGGCGGGCACGGACGATCAACTCCAGGGTGCGCTTGGTGGTTTCCGCTTTCATGGAGGCCTTGATCTCTATCACCAGTTCTGCATATTTCTTCTCGGACTGAATCGTGTTGCGCATCGATCCCACCAAGGCGGCCTTGGTCGGGTCGATCTGTTCGGCCTCGCCGAGAAGGCGAAGCGCACCGGCGGTGTTTCCGGTCCGGATGGCACGGCGAGCCTCCTCCATCGTCAATTCATAGCGGCACTGGGTCATCAGGGTGCGCACTTCGTCATCCTGACGATACTGGGACAGTTTTTCCAAGAGCGCAAGCCCATCGGCATAGTTGCCATCCTGAACGGCCCGCTTGGCGGCGCCGCGAAGAGCTTCGGTTGTCTTGGCCTGGTCCATGCCCGCCAGTGCCTCAAGGGCCATGGTGTTTTGCGGATCCTTCAACAGGACTTCCTTGCACAGGTCGCGCGCGCTGGCATCGCCAGCCTCAAGTGCGGCCTTGGCCTTAGCGATCAGCGCGTCGAGGTCGATCTTAGCGATTCCCTTAGTGTAGCGGGCCTTCTCCGCTGTGGAGAATTTGTCGCTCTTGGTCGCAGCGCGATAGGCCGCTTTGATCTCCAGGGGATTTCCATTGATCTCGGCTTTTTCGATCCGGTCAAGAACCTCCTGCTTGCCCATGCGTGCGGCGATGGTTTTTCGATTCTGGTTCACCACGCGAAGCTTCTCGTCGCGTTCTTTTTGGGAGAGACTCTTCGCCGCGTCACTTTCAAGGAAATCTTCCACTGCCTGATAGCTCAACTCCGCATCCGGCCAAGCTTCCTGATCGACCCATTTCTGCGCAGCGGCGAACTTCTTCTTGAGCTCGATAAGGCATTTCTCTCGCTTGATTTGATCCAATAGCTCCAGATACCGATCATCTTCCACCTTGGTGGGGAGCGCACCACCACTGTAACTATCCCTGTAATCATTTTTCAGTTGCTGCTCGCACTGGCCCAGTTCGCTGACCGTCGTGGCGGCTTTGATGCTCTGGGTCGCGCGGGCGAAGGCCTTGCCTGCCAGGTCGGACGTAACCGCCAGCTTCGAAAGTGCTTCTGCAGATTCAATGTACTTGGAAACAAATTTACGGTCATTTTCATTCCGGAATGTTGGCACGAGACGCTCGGTGATGATAATGACATCTTTCTTGAGTTGGCGAGCGCGGGTGTAATCCCCCTTGGAATGAGCGACATACCCCTCCGCCAGTGGCTTGAGGTACTCGGCATGCTTGGCTTCAATGGTGCCTTTGTGATTCTCCAAGAGTGTCGTAAAGAGCTTAATGGAATCCGTATACTTTCCAGTCTCCAAGGCGGTGCAGCCCTTGGTCAAAACACCTCGGGCGGTTTGGGAAAGGCTGATTTGGCGCTGCTTGTCCTGCTGGACCTTATAGATTACCAAGCCCGCGAATACGACGAACATCAGGCTGGCGGCCACGGCAAGGGCGATTTTTTTCTTCTTGCCCATCGGCTCTTTGGGCATGGGCGCGGTCGCGGGGCCCATGGCCTGGGCACCGGCGGGAACAACGCCAGCAGGTGTGTAGTCGACTTCGTCTTCCAGACGACCCAGGCCGCGCTCGGCAGCAAGGCGCGCCATCATCGCACTGCGCTGGGCTTGTGCGGGAGCAGGCGCCACCGCACCGGCACCACGTTTCTTGCCCGAGAAGCTGCGCTTGATCGTCCGGCCAAGCTCTTCGGTGCTCGCAAAGCGCTGCTCGGGGTCCTTCTCAATCATCCGCTGAACAATGTGGCTTAGCGCGAGCGGGACCGTCGGCACCACTTCGTGCGCGGGCGGCGCAGAGACCTTTGCATTGCCATGCCACTTCATCCAACGCAACGCTTCGGCGTGTTTGTCGCGGACGATGTCCTGGAAAATCTCGTTGAATTTTTCACGCCCCAACAGCATCTCATAGATGATAAAGCCGAGGGAATAGATGTCCGCACGCGAGTCGCACGCGCCGCCTTCATAGAGTTCCGGCGCGAGATATTTCGTCGTCACCAGCGGCATCGACACGTCCGATTCGCCAATCGAGGCCACGCCGAAATCGATGATCTTCGGACGCAGGCCCTCGGCGAGCATGATGTTGCTGGGCTTGAGGTCGCGGTGGATAATCCCCGCGCCGTGAATTTCGTGCAAGGCCGCCGCGAGACGGAAGAGAATCAAAAGCACACCCTTGACCTCGACCGGCCCGGGATTGTCATGGAGCACCAGCTCCAGCGAATGCCCGTCGACATACTCCATCGCATAGAACATGCCCCGCTCTTCTTCGATCAGGTCATAGATCGTCACGACCACTTCGTTCTTTGCTCCGAGCGTCGCGATCGTGCGAATGGTCTTGCGGATCTGGTCGGCGTACTTGGGGTCCGCGATGAGATTCGGCGTCATCTGCTTGAGCGCGACTTCCCGCTCAAGAGCGGAATCCCACGCACGATACACCACGGACTGTCCGCCCGCGCCCAGCAGGTCGCGAATTTCATATTTCCCAACCGTTTGACCCGGAGTCAGGGTTCCAGGAACGCCATTGCTTGTTGATTCCGTCATTATGACTCTCTTTCCATCCACACTCCATCAGGGAGTGGGTTATGTGTTTTCATCATCATCGGGGAACTCTTCGACGTCAATGCGATCGTCAGCTCCCTCATTGGGTAAGGTTGTGGGGATCACGACACGAATCGTGTAGCGGCCATTGCCGATGCTCTCGCTGGTGTCGTCCAACAGCGCCATGAGCTTCGCGGCATAGGGCACATTGAGAAGCATGTCGTGAGTCAGATAGACTGTAATGTCCTCGTGCTCGCCATATTGTCCGGTTTCCGAGCGAGAGGGTTCAATCCGAATGGAGGTGTTTTCTTCGGCGTAGTTCAGCTTGCGCCCGATTCGGCTCGAGACCCAGTTGGGCGCGCTTCGGCCATAGGTGCCGTAAAAGTCTTCCAGCCCGCTCTGGAGCGTTCCGGTGCGGTCCGATTCGGCTTGGTCTTCGTGGCCATCGCCAACGGGCATGACCGCCCAGACCGCCGCGTTCCAGACCTGATAGCACTTGAACGAATCACCCGGTTGGTCATAACTGTTGAGAAGATTGCGCCGTTCGTCGCTGTAATCCACGGGGATATAGACGATCGCCGCACGCGCCGCGCAAAAGCTTGCGTAGTTCACGCTGAGATAGCCCCCCATCAAGAGCGAGGCCTGGACCATCAACGATGCCAGCGGCAAGACAAACGACATCACGAACACAAACTCCAGCAAAACCGTTCCGCCCTGAGAGTCCATCACGCCGCGCTGGGCGCGGATTCGGCGCGACAATCGCACCACCCACACGCCCATCAAGCTCAGCAGGATCATGCAGCCAGCGCACACGCAGGCCGTACGGACAAATCCGCGATGACCCAACAGCCCGTCAAGGCGCATGCCTCGCGAGGCCGGCCCGCCCGCGCCGAGATAAACCAGCGCAGCGCACAGCATCAGGAGAATGGACAACACCATCCCGAAGACAACCAGTCCTCGGTGTGCGGCTCGTTTGGATTGTGCCGATTGTGTCATTGATCCTCCATCTTGCTCTCGGGCGTTGCTATACGCCCACCCAGAGCATTTCTGCATTGTGACCCCAAATCAGGATCACCAGCAGAACCACGCCTGCCCCCACGCACATGCAGGTCCCAAAGGCAACCTTGGGACTCTGGTCCGTGGCGGGATCGCCGGGGTTATTTTTCAGCAGTGCCAACCACATAAAGCGGAACACCCGCCCAAGCGTGTCGCGCAGCATTTTTTGATGCAGCAACACCCAAAGCGAGTACAGCACCGCAACCCCAAGTCCATAGAATATTGCAGTCACCGCAAATCGCCAACCGGTCAGTGCCCCCACGGCGGCCATCAGCTTGGCGTCGCCGCCGCCGATCCCGCCCGCCTGCCACGCCAGAAACAACGGTAAAAACCCAATCGCCAAGCCCATCAGGCTATCGGAAAGGGTCATTACACCAGCATGGTCAGACACGCCAGAGAACACGGGCGACCCTCCGACGACCGTGTGGCCCAACAGGCCCACAAGAATCGCCGGATAGGTCAACCAGTTGTAGATCTTTTCCGTGCGGAGATCCGTCCACGCAGCGATGCAAAGCACCACCGCAAGGATCGCATAAAACCACACGTCGGGACCCAATGTCTCGAACAACGAGTGCATCAGTTAGCGATCCGGTTATTCGACACCGTCGCTGCCGGAATCTTTGTAGTCATTGAAGAGGTTCATGAACCACGTGGTGATTTCGCTCTTGAAGAACAGCACCAGAGCAACGACCGGCAGAGCGATCAGCGCAAGAATCAGGATGTATTCGAGAAGGTCTGCGCCTTGCTCGTCCTTGTGCAACTTTTTCAACAATGATTTCATAAGAGTCTCCTTTCGACCTGTGTTGTACTTCGCGCCCTGGGTCGATCAGGGAAGCAGAAGAGAATGTAGACACGTGATCTGATGATAGAGTCCTGAGATCAGGTTCAGAATGAGTGTCGCGATGCTGATCATGGGAACCCCGAAAAACGCGAGCAACAGGATATATTCAATGCTGGAAGCACCCTGCTCATCACGATGGATCGGTTGGTTCATTTGGCCTCCGTCTCGGAGGGTTCGGTGAAAATGTGTTCGGCCAGGCCCCAGCTGTCGCGGTGGATCTGGACGCGGGATTCGTCGCGGAACGTCGATTTCAAGCCCGACCACACCAATCGCCCGACGCGCTTGCCATCGTCCCCGTCGGAGAGTTCATAGCGGAACATGGGCTGGATGCGATAGTGGCCGTGTTCGTCGAGCGGCAAAACTTCGGCGACTTCCGTGATCACACGGTTGCCGTCGGGAAGACGATTCATCAGCACGACGAGGTCAATCGCCGAGGCGACCTGACTGCGCAATGCGTGAAGCGGAATATCAACCTTGCTCATCAGCGCCATGGTTTCCAGGCGGCTGAGCGTGTCCAGCGCGGTGTTGGCGTGAAGCGTACTCATTGAGCCCGCGTGGCCAGAGGTCATCGCCTGAATCATGTCCAGGCCTTCCCCACCGCGCACTTCGCCGATGACGATGCGGTCGGGACGCAGGCGCAGCGATGAGCGGAACAGCTCGCGGATGGTCACTTCGCCCCGGCCCCAGCGGTCAGCCCCGCGCCCTTCGAGGGTCACGACGTGGGTTTGCTGGAGTTCCAGTTCGGCGGAGTCTTCAATCGTCACGATGCGGGACGCCTCGGGGATAAACCCGCTGATGACGTTCAGCAGACAGGTTTTCCCGCTGGAGGTTCCGCCTGCGACGAGCATGTTTTTTTCTGAGAGGACCATCATTCGAATATAGTCCATCACCTCGGGAGTCCAGCTGCCGCAGTCCAACAGGAACTGGGCGTCGAGGGAGACTTTCGAGAATTTTCGAATCGACATACAGTTGCCGTTGCGACACAGCGGCGGAAGAACGACGTGGACGCGGCTGCCGTCGGGAAGACGCGCATCGACGAGCGGATGGTCTTCCTGAATGCGCTTTCCGGTATACTGCAACACGTTGTTAATCGCGGCGCGAAGAGAATCTTCATCCTCAAATTGCGCGTCGGTCTTGATGACCTTGCCTTCGCGTTCAATATAAATATCACTCGCGGAGTTGATCATCACCTCGGTCACTCGAGGGTCCTCAAGAAACTCCATCACCGGCGCGAGGAAGTGTCGTACCGTGGTCTCAAAAATGTTTGTTGATCCTGTAGGCATATCTGTCCTGTTCTACGTCGTTTAACGACCGAGTCAGGGATTTATTTACCCATTTCGTTTCTTCTCACAATACCATGTGAATGTTCAACTTGAGGATATCGATTGATCGACCGAAAAACAATGTTGAAATCATCATTTTTTGCCTTCTTTTGGAATTTCCGCCCTAAACCATACACACTCAATACTGGACACGTATCGTAAAGTCACTCCCCAAACCGCAGGGATTCCCTCCCCCACCACTCGCTCGGGAGAGGCGAAATCTATTTTCGAATCACGAGGAGTTCTCTTTTGAAAGCATCCGTTGGTTTTGGTACAATTCGCTTTTCTACAACTACGCAGGAGTTTCACATGGCCCGAACAACATTCCTCTTTGCACTCCTTCTCTGTGGGCAGCCCCTCTGGGGCGAGCTGATCAAAGCCCCCAAGAAGATCGACACCGTCCAAATGTCGCCCAAGTTTGACATTGCCCACGCCGGGCTTCGCATGGCGATCCCCCAGGGGTTTTCGCGGAGTACCCTGTTGAGTAACGGCATGGTCATGCTCGCAACCCGCGCGGAAACGATCAAGGCCACCCAGTCGCTTTCCGTAATGTGCTATACGCTCGGCGAGGCCTTCACGCCTGAATCGCTCGCGAAGTCCCTGATGGACGACCTGACCGACAACCTTTCCATCCGTCGGCTGAAAGTCCTCAAGAAAACCCCCATCCGCGTGGCCGGGACCGATGGAATCGCCCACCACCTCAGCTATACCCAGGCCGGCATCAAAACCGTATCGATCACACTCTGCCTGATCCGCAAAGTCACTCCGCCCAAATGGTCCAACCCTTCAATCCAGCCTCTCAAGCCCTTCCAGCTGGCCTACATTTTCTCGCTGGAAATCGCCGAGTCCCATGCCGAGTCCCTCCATCGCACCTTTGACAACCTCGTGAAGACCATCGAGATGACCGACTTCCGCCGCCCAGTGGAAGTGCCATGGACCTTCCGCGGGGCCTACCTCAAAAACATTACCAACGGCGTGGGCATCCGCAAGCCCAATGGCTGGAGCGGGTCGCCTTCGCCGCTGGGCGTGACCCTTTGGGTTCCGGACTATCGCCTCAAGTCCGTCCCCAGCCCCAACGTCGAAATCGCTTCGGTACTCACGGAACCCGGCATCGATGCCAAAACGTGTCTCCTGCGCGGAATCGAATCCCAGCGCAAACAGGGGCTCGTCATTGATGTCCTCAAACAAGGCGCGATCACTCTGGCCAAAAAGCCAGGCTACGAGTTCATTGTTCGCAAACGCCTGTTCCATACCCCCGAGGCCATCGCCCCCACCGACACCCCCAAGGCGATCCTCATCGCGGAAGTCATCGAGGTTCTGCGTGGTGTGAACCTCCCGGCCGAAAAAGACCTCCTGATCAAGACCGTAGACGGAGCGCTCAAGCGAAAAACCGTCGTCGACCCCAAACAACAGCGGCACGTTTTGGTGAGTATTACGCTTCTGGATTCGACGCAGGCCCAGGCCACCACCCTCGCCGATTCGCTGTGCACGTCGGTCCTGATTTTCCGTCCCCGCGTCATGGGAGCCCCCGAAATCGCCCCCGAGTCTGTCCCGCGCGTGGATGGCGACAAAATTGCCGACCCCGACAAACCCACGCCTTCACTGATCCCGCGCGTGAGCGACATCAAGCCCTCTGCGCCCTCCGCGCCCACCGCCCCCTTTGATCCCCTGACGATCCCCCGTGTAGGCAGCCCCAAGCCCAAAGAATCGACCAAACCTCTCGGCGACCCAACCAAAGGCATCGACGGCTAATGACTCCTTCGCATTCCATCGACCAGGTCGCGTGCGGCGACTGCCTCGACCTTCTCCCGCAGATGCCGGAGAATTCGGTGGACCTCGTCTTCGCCGACCCGCCGTTCAACACCGGCTTTCGCTATGACATTCATCACGACGAGATGGGCTATGGCGACTATGTGCGCTGGACGCGGAACTGGATGCGCGCGTGCAAGCGGGTGCTGAAACCCACGGGCAGTTTTTGGATCGCGATCTCGGCCGAGTTCGCCGCCGAAATTCGCCGCCTCGGCCAGCGCCTCGGGCTGACGTTGCGCAACTGGATCATCTGGCACTACACGTTCGGCCAGCACGCGCGGAAAAAGTTCGCCCGCAGCCACACCCACATTTTCTACTTCACCGCCGACGCGAAAGAGTTCACCTTCAACGACAGAGCCGTGCGCATTTTCTCGGACCGCGAGAAGGAATACAACGACCAACGCGCCAGCCGCATGGGCCGCCTGCCGGATGATGTCTGGGACGAGTTCCCGCGCATCTCCGCGAAAAATGGCGAGCGGAGCGGCTTCCACCCCTGCCAGATGCCCGTGGGATTGCTCTCGCGAATCATCCGCATCAGCTCGAATCCCGGCGACGTCGTGCTCGATCCATTTACCGGCAGCGGCACGACGCTGGTGGCTGCGAAAAAACTCAACCGCCACTACATCGGCACCGAACTTTCCGACGACTATGCCCGCGGCGCGCGCGAACGCCTCGCCCAGACCAAGCCCATGACCGACTTCGACGGCGAGCCGCACCACTGGCCCGAGGAGCATATCGAGGTCCTCAAGGTCGCCTATTCCGAGTTCAAGGTCACCACCGACCTGCTCATCAAACACCCGGATATGATGGAGCGATTCGCCGAGCGGTTCAACTGGCGTCTTCAGGCCAGCGGCTGCGTGCATACGAAATATTCCACGCAATCGGTCGCGATTATTCTCGAACGCCTCCGCAGCCACACCCAGCTACCGCGCATCCGCGCCCTTGCCAAAGAACGGCGCTTCGACCGCCAACCCTGCGACGACTGCAAACTGTTTTAATATCCGAGGGAAAAAACAGGGAAAGGGAAAATGGGGACTGGTACCCTTTATTCTGTCCTGTTTTCTCGATTCCTGTTTGTTGTCAGGTACCTGTCCCCGTTTTTCGGATTTCCTCTTTTCGTAGGGACGCTACTTGCTGCGCCCTTGTATTATTCTTCTTTTCGTAGGGGCACGGCATGCCGTGCCCTTTCGTTTTCTCCTTTTTGTAGGGGCGAAAAATCTTTCGCCCGTGTGTTCTGTTTATCGAATCATCCAAAAGCATAAAAGAAGGGCGAAAGATTTTTCGCCCCTACGACACAGACACAATACACATTCATCACAAGCGCGATACAATCTTCGTGGCTGCCTCGCGGAGTACCGCTCTACAGGCCACGGCACCCCTCAATTAAAATTTGATCGAATCACCCTTCCTGACTATTTTAAGTACTCTACTGGATTTTGGGTCTACGGAATACGTCGCGTTTTTGTTTGTCGTCCATCGAGCCAGAGCGTTCGCGGAGGCGGTTCTGCAGCGCACGAAGCGATTCGTCACTGCCATCAGAGATCGACTCGCGTTTGGCCTGCTCGGTTTCCTCGCGATGTTTGCGGTCGAGTATCTTCGCCGTCGCGTCGTCGAGGGTCTCCTTGAAGTTCCCGCGCTGGCTGCCCGCAAAAAGCAGGCCGGTGACGATTTCGCTGAGACTCACGAGCGATTCGTCGGCGAGGAGCAATTCGGGAAAAAGCTTGCCGGCGAGGCCGAGTTTCCAGATGTGCTCGGCCAGCACGCGCAGCATTGCGTCGCGGAAGTCGGCCGGGTCGATCTTCTCGACCACGTCGTCGAACAGGTCCGGCTCGTTGAGCAGGACTTCGAGAATCAGCCGCTCGGGATTGCCGGACGTTGCATCGAGCGTAGGATTGGGCGCGGTAGGCGCGGGCGCGGCCTGGGCGGCGGGCCGGCGAATCTTGCGGCCGAGCTGTTTCATCCGCGAATGCAAATCGACCGACGACACGTTGATCATGTGCGCGATGTGCTGGGCGAGCGACGACCGGCGCGTCTCATCAATCGCGCCATACATCCCGCTGGAGACAATCGTCGTGAGGAACCCATCGACGATCTGCTGCTGCTGGGCGGGGTTGGCGTCGGCGAGCTGGGCGCTGCGCTTCTGCCAGAGATATTCCAGCGCGTCGGGCGCTTCGTCGATCAGCGTGCGCAGGGCCTCCCCGCCGTGGGAAAGGACATAATCGGCCGGGTCTTTGCCGGCGGGGATCGTCGCGACGCGGACATTGATTTTCTGGGCGAGGAACAATTCCAGCGCGCGCTCGGCGGCCTTCGCGCCGGCTTCATCGGCGTCGAACAGCAGGACGACTTCCTCGGCATAGCGACTCAGCAGCCGCACATGGCGGTCGGTCAGCGACGTGCCGAGCGTAGCGACGATGTTCGTCACGCCCGCCTGGTGCGGGATCAGCACGTCGAGATAGCCCTCGACGACGATGGCCTGTTTGCGCTTGACGATTTCCTCGCGGGAAAAGTGCAGGCCGTAAACCAGCGACGATTTGTCGAATAGCGCGGACTCGGGCGAGTTGAGATATTTCGCGCGTTCCTCTTCGCTCATTGCGCGGCCGCCAAAAGCGACGACTCGGCCGGTTTGGTCGTGGATCGGGAACATCAGCCGCTCGCGGAAATAGTCGTACAGCCGCCCGTTGTCGCTCTGCTTGCACAGGCCCGCGGCGATCACGCGCTCGGCGGGAATGCCCTGGCGCGTCGCGCCCGCGGCGATGGTGTCCCAGCGGTCCGGCGCATAGCCCAGGCCATAGGTGGCGATGGATTCTTCGGTGAGCCCGCGGCTGAGCGCGTACTCCAGTGCGCCCTTGCCCGCGTCGGACGCGAGCTGCTTGACGTAAATAGTCTGTGCGCGCTCGACGAGCGAGGCGAGGTCGTTCTTGCTCATGCCCGGCTGGGGTGCAGGCCGGTCGGCATCGTCAGGAATGGGGATGTTGGCCTGTTCGGCGAGGAATCGCACGGCCTCGGGGAAGCTGAGCTTTTCGTACTTCATAAGGAAGCCGAACGCGTCGCCGCCCGCGCCGCACGAAAAGCATTTGAAGATCTGCTTGACGGGGCTGACGCACATCGAGGGCTTGTTGTCGTTGTGGAACGGGCAGAGGCCGACGAACTCGCGCCCCTTTTTCTTGAGGGCGAGATAGCGGCCGATCAGGTCGACGATGTCCGTCGACGTGAGGACCTGCTGCACGAAATAGTCCGGGAAAAACGCCATGGAGAGAGTATAGCAGAAAGCGGGAAAGAAAAGAATAGGCTGAAGGCGGGAGGCTGGAGGAAAATCAGTTCCCCGCGACCATGGCCGCATAGGAAGTCGTGATCGGTTCGCCGCAGAGCGCGAGCGTGTCGCACACCGCGCGGACGCTTTCGGCCGTCGGGCCTTCGACCTCGACGAACTGCCCGGCCGATTCGACCACGTCAATTTCGATCTGGCATCCGCCGAGCTGCCAGCTTTCGCGATGTTTGGTAACGGTGACCACCGGCGCGAAGCCCAGCGCGGCGAGAATGCCATCGGCCGTAACGCCGTCGCCGAGGGTGGTTTCCAGCTCGTCACGGACCTTGAGGCCCCCTGCCTGCTCCAGCGGGCCCTTGAACGTGATACGGACCTCTTCGGCCGCCGGATCGCCTGCAGGACGGGTGCGACGTATCCGCAGGCCGCAGCCGCCTTCGCAGTATCGGCCGCTGCCGTCATCGTAGAACACATCGACCTGATCGACCGCGCCGACGCGTACAGCCGTCGCCGCCACAAGCCGCTCGCGCAACGCCTCTGCGTCGCCCAGCGCGTACTTCGCTTCAATTTCTTTGGGGATTGTCATGCCGTGATTATAGCGAATCTTTGCGCGCGGGGGAACTTGATCTGCGACGAGATGGAAAATTTTCGATTTTTTACTTGTCATATGGCCCTCAACTTCGTATATTCCGCAACCCAATCGGGACAAATCAACGGAATCTTTCTATCGACAGAGGAACGAACTATGCATTACCCGCACCGCATCTCAAAACGTAAACGCGCCCGCAAGCAGGGCTTCCGCGCCCGCATGAAGACCGTCGGCGGCCGCAAGATCATCAACGCCAAGCGCCGCGCCGGCAAGCAAGCTCAGATCGTCTAAGCACCTGCTGCCTGCGGATATCAAATATCCGGAGTGGTGACAGAGCGGTTGATCGTGCTGGTCTCGAAAACCAGTGAACCGAAAGGTTCCGTGGGTTCGAATCCCACCCACTCCGCTATGGAAAAAAAGACAGCTGTATACAGCTGTTTTTTTTTATGTCCACTCGGATTCGAACACACTGCGGATTTTGCGCAGCAAAATACGTGTCGTGGGAGCGACACCGAGCTTGCGAGGTGCTCGCGAAGCGAAATCCCACCCACTCCGCGAAATGACGAGTCGAAGTGTTCACACGCATCGACTCGTTTTCTTATACCCACATTCCGGGATTCAAACACACTGCGGATTTTGCGCAGCAAAAGACGTCTCGTGGGGGAAAAACCGGGCCTGGTAGAAAAATGGGGACTGGTACCCTTTGCTCTGTTCTATTTTCTCGCTTTCTCTTTGTTGTCAGATACCTGTCCCCTTTTTCCACGGGGGACATAAAAAAAACAGCCCGGCGGGTTTCCTGAGTTTGTATCTCAGAAAATTCCACCGGGCTGATGCGTTGTCTAATGTGCGATCAAGATCGCGAGTCGGTCTACTTGGCGTAGAAGTCGACCATGCACTTGAGGGTGCAAGGTTGGATCTTGCTGGCGTAGCCGGCCTGGCCGAAGGCGACCATGCGAGCGGCGCAAACCTTCTGCATTTCGGCGCGGGCGGGCTTCATGTAGTCGCGCGGGTCGAACTTTTCGGGGCTCTGAGCGAAGAGGCGACGGATCGCGCCGGTGATCGCGAGGCGGTTGTCGGTGTCGACATTGACCTTGCGGACGCCGGACTTGATGCCGCGCTGAATTTCTTCGACGGGAACGCCGTAGGTCTGCTTGATGTTACCACCGAACTCGTTGACGAGGTCCTGGAGTTCCTGGGGAACCGAGCTCGAGCCGTGCATGACGAGGTGGGTGTTGGGCAGACGACGGTGAATTTCTTCGATCAGGCTGATGCGGAGAACTTCGCCGGTAGGCTTCTTGGTGAACTTGTAGGCGCCGTGGCTGGTGCCGATGGCGACGGCCAACGCGTCAACGTTGGTTTCGGCGACGAAGCGTTCTGCTTCTTCGGGGTCGGTGAGGTGTTCCTGAGCTTCTTCTTCGCTCAGGCCAGCACCGTGGCCGTCTTCGACGCCGCCGAGGGCGCCAATTTCGCCTTCGACCGAGATGCCGCGGGAGTGGGCAATGTCAACGACCTGCTTGGTGATGTTGACGTTGTATTCGTAGCTCGCGGGCTGGGACTTGTCGTCAATCGAGCCGTCCATCATGACCGACGTGAAGGCCATGTCCATCGCGCTCTGGCAGGTTGCGACGCTGTCGCCGTGGTCCTGGTGCATGACGAGGGGAATATTGGGGTGGAGTTCCGACGCGGCCTGCATGAGGTTGCGAAGGTAGAGGTCTTCGGCGTAGCTACGAGCGCCCTTGGACGCCTGGACGATGACCGGCGATTCGGTCTCTTCGGCTGCAGCCATGATGGCCTGGATCTGTTCCATGTTGTTGACGTTGAGGGCCGCGATTCCGTAATCGTTTTCGGCGGCGTGGTCCAGCAGCGGACGCATGGGCATGAGAGGCATAGTTATACTCCTGATAGAGAAGGGTGAATGGGGCGTCTGATTTCAGCCTCCCGCGGTCCCGCGAAGGGCAAAAGTATTATAGTGATTTCAGCATTGAATGGTAGTATTTTTTATCAGCCAAAAGAGGAAAACCGGGGGGAACCACCCCCTTTCGGCCGTTTTATGGATTGCGCTTATTCTTCGGGCTCCTCGGCGGCGGGCAGGTCGAGGTCGGCGCGGGCTTCTTCGGCCGCCTGGGCCATGATATCCAGCACGCGGGTGGCATTGATGCCGATGTCGGCGACGATGACGTTGCCGGTGTAGGCCTGCGATGCGTTGTCGGCGAAGCCCTGCTTTTCGGCGACGAAGGTGATGGTAAACTTGGCATAGACGGCCGGGGAGTTTTCCAGCGGCTCGCCCGTGTCACAGTCCAGGCCTGTGGGAATGTCAATCGCCACGACGGGTTTGCCGCACGCGTTGATCTGGTTGACAACTTCGGCCGTCTCTTTGCGTAGCTCGCCGGTCATGCCCGTGCCGCCGATGGCATCGATCACGACGTCAAACTTCGCCAGCTCGTCAGAGAGATCGTCCGCCCATTCCGGCGACAGCGTATAGACTGGCATATCCATCGCGAGGTTGGCGTGAAGGTTCATCAGCGCGTCGCCCGTGACGTTCTGCGGGTCGGCCACGAGGAACGTTACGGCCTCGACGCCCCAATTGCTGAGGTGCCGCGCGATGACGTGGCCGTCGCCGCCGTTGTTGCCGCCGCCGGTGACAATGGCGACCATCTCTGGCGGGGCTCCATCTTTGCGCGCAAACAGCGAGGCAATCGCCTCGGCCGCCTGTCGGCCAGCGTTCTCCATCAGCACCGCGGCGGGGATTCCCAGCGCCTCGGTCGTAAACATGTCCAAATCGCGAACTTCTTCGCGCGTCAATCGGATCGGGTTCATGGTTTTCTCTTTTCTTCTTTCGTAGGGGCGAAAAATTTTTCGCCCGTCCTTTGGGCGCAGCAAGCAGCGCCCCTACAAAAAACGCCAAGGCCAATGACGTCAGTTGGACATCAGGCCATTGGCGTTTTGTATTGTCTTCGGCGTGGGATTAGCCGACGATTTCGGTCAGGGCCTCGGTCAACGTGGGCTTGGGCTGAGGGCCGACAAACTTCTTGACGACTTCGCCGCCCTGGAAAACCAGAAGCGTCGGGATCGAGCTGATGCCGAACTGCATCGCCGTGCGCTGGCCGATATCGGTGTTGACCTTGACGAATTTGATTTTGCCATCAAAGTCCGACGCGAGTTCTTCGATCACGGGCATGAGCATTTTGCAGGGCATGCACCACTCGGCCCAGAAATCGACCAGCACCGGGCCGTCGGCTTCGAGGACTTCTGCGGGGAAGGTGTCATCCGTTACTTCAATAAGATTGTCCGCCATAAGTTGATTCCTTTCAAAGGGGAAAAGTCGTGATTACGTCCCTGCATAGTAGAAATCCACGGTCCAAAAGTCAAATCGCCGCGCGAAATTTCCATCTTAGCGCGTGACGATGAGGGTCGTTTTCTTGCCAACGGGCACTTCGGCGCGATAGAATCCCCCGCCGATTGCGGTCCAGGCGAGGCCTTGGGACTTCGGTGCGCCCGTGGCCGAATAGATGACGACGGGACCCGCTTCACACAGCGCAAACGTGAGTTGGGTGTCGGTCGCAGTGATGGTCTCCACGGCTGCGGGCGAAAGATATTTGTCCACACGCCCGACCACGGCCCAGCCGCTACGAACGGGGAGCACATGCACGAGGCGATCTTTGATCTGCCCCAAGGTAAAGGTGTAGTCCTTCGTGAGCGGCGCACCTTTTTGGGTATGCCAGTCGAAGTAGACCAACCCACCGGCGGGCTGTTTCCATGGCCCGGGATAGGGCTGGATCAGCGCCGAGGCCTCGGCGTAATCGGCGGCGGAAATCGTCGCGTTCAACGCGGTATCCTTCTTCAGGCAGAGGTTGTAGCAGCAGATGCTCGCCACGCCATTGCTCAGCGGTGCGATCACGCGGTAGGCCTTGGCCTCTTTGATCGGGTTCAGAAAGATCGAATCGCGCATCGGGGTGCCCGGCGCGAGAGGCCGCAAGAGCTTGCCCTCGCGGTCGCACAGGGGCATGATGAGCTTGGGGCGGAACTCTTTCGGTGGGTCAGACAGATAGACTGGCCCGGCAGAGAGCGCCTTGGAAATCGCCATCAACTGCCCGCAGATCGGGTCGTTGGAGTGGAACATATCGTGGTCCAGCCAGACGCTCTGAGCTTGCCAGGTGGCGGCGAAAAAGCTCTGCCAGATGTGGTCGGCGGCCATTTTCTTGTTGTTGAGTTTGTAGTCGATGCTACAGCGACTCACAGCCGAGGAGCCGGTATAGAAGGTGTTCTGAGGACCGCTCGACATGCAATTCAGAAGTGCCAGCCCATTGGTCACACAGGCGGCGTTGAGACTCTTCTGGTTGCGAATCGACGAGGCAACCGGATTCTTCGATCCCGCATATAGGCCAATGGTGACGGTCTGAACATCGATCTTAACGAAGTCAAACCCCTGCTTCTCGACCGCACCGAGAAACGCGTTGTAGAACGTCGCGGAGGCAGCATCAGTTTCGCCGGGCAAGAGTGTTTTTCCCAACTCTTTCTTCTTTCCCTTCCCTTTCTTTTTCTCTTTCCCTTTCCCTTTCGCTTTCTCTTTCTCTTTTGTTTTCTCAGTACCAAAAGTCGAGAGGGCTTGTTTGACCTCAGGCGAAAAATCGTTCTTGAGATCCAGCCCCTCCCAGTTGCCGTGGAACGCATGCCACAGCCCCATCCATTTGAGCGTCTTGGGATCGCGCTCGTCGAGCAGCGGGCCCCACCCCTTGGGGAAGGTTTTCGGATCCGGATCAAAACTCGCAAGCTTGCGATTCTTCTTTCGATTCACTTGGTGACCGTCGTCGACGAGGAAAAAGCGAACAGGCAGGCCGGACGCTTTGATCTCTTTGGCGGCCTTGACCAGTGAATTGCTTGTGATATTCAGACGATACTGCTCCCAGCTGCACCAGCCCAGATGGTTGAACATTTCGGGATACACTTTCGTGCGCCGCGCCTGAAACCGCCCGGCAAACACGGGCAACGTGAACGCCTTCTCGAACACAAGCGACAACGCTCGATACGGGTCGTTGTCGCATGCGGCGAGGCACGACACGCCAGTGGCCTTCTCTGTGCCAAACGTGGCCGATGCGAGAAAGCACGTCTTGCCTTGAATGTCAAAATAGGCAAACTGCTTCGGCGTGGTAATCGGCAAAAGAACCATCGTCTTTCCGTCTGGCAATTCGAGAACAAGCAACACCGCACCGCGCGGGGTCTCAAGGCCCTTAAAGCCGGCGGAGAACGTCCACGGCAGCGCTCGGTTGGTGAGTGATGGCCAATTTTTGTCGCAGTTAATCGCCACGCCACGAACAAATTCGGGCAAGTTCAATTTCACCGCGTAGAACGAATTTTTGTTGTCTGGGGCCGAGACCGAAATCTCTTTCGCCACACCTTCTGCGAGCTTCGCGACACATTGCGTCGCGTCATACTTCCCCGCAGGATTGGGAAATTTCGCTGATTCGACTTGGCGCTGAATTGCGGCGAAACCAGTCGCGGTGAATGTCGAAATGGCCAAGGCTGCAATGCAAAAATGAGTCTTCATAATTCGTTCTCCAGTGAGTGGTAAATGAGTTAAGTCTAACTGTGATGATAAACGATTATTGTGCAAACTCCAAAAAAAAAATGCGATTGAGGCCAAGGCCTACTTCCAGGGGACTCCCCATCCCACAAAAAAGCCAGCACCGCATCAGCGGCACTGGCATTGAAGCATCGGTTGGTTATTTCGAGACATCATATTCGGGGTCGATGGCATGAATCACGTGGCGGTTGATCCGCTGGCGAAGCATACGGTCGGCCTTGGTGTCGCGGTATTGAACGATCTTCGGAAGCGCGCTCTTGGCATGGGAGCCGAGGGCTTCGAGTGCGCCCAGCGCGCCGCCCGGTGCATAGTCCATGTTCGCCAGCGCGAGATTCAGGAGCTTGTCCTTCTGGCTGCGCGGGGTCGAGGGGAACACGAGATAGCTGAGGGTTTCGAGGATGTTGTCGGTGCGCTTTGGCCCGGCCTTGGGGGTGCGCACTTCCATCGCGGTGATGATCTGATCGATGGCGACCTGAGCCTCGTCACTCATCGCCACGAGCGTGCCACGCGCCGCTTGCTGGACGAGGACGCCCTTGTCAAGCATAAGCAGACGCACCATTTCGGGGATCACTTTGCGAGGCATGTAGCTGGGCATGAAGCTGTAGACCGTCGCGGCCGCCGCGCGCACTTCGTCACGGATATCGCCGCCCTTGGTCGGGTCAGCCATCAGCCGTTCCAGCGTCAGTGCGACCTTGGGGTCTGCCTGGAGTTTCATCGCGAGATAGCTCGCGGCCTTGACGTTGCGGACCACCGGGTCCCAGTGGCCGAGATATTTTACGGCGACGTCGACACTGTCGATCTTCGGCGAAACGATCATCGTCAGCCATGCTTCAATGCTTGTCGCGAGCATGTCCTTCTTGCCGGAATTGACATACGCCTGCATCGCCTTGCGAAGCTGGAGCATCTCGGGGCAATCTTCTTCCTGGCCGCCATAGCGCGCGAGGACCGGCTGAAGCATGTGCGTCGCGAACCGCTGTTCGCCATAGCCGACGGCCTTGGCACCGCCCAGCGTCGTCATCCGCGCGGTGAGAAGCGTCAACATCTCCCGGCGCGAGGTTTCGGTCAGGAGCGTCGTATTTTCCGGCAGGCAGAATCGGTAGTAGGTGCGAATAAGAATCCGCTCGGGCCAGGTCCGGTTCACGTTCGCGAGAATCGGCGCGAGAGCCTTGGCACTCAGCCCGGCCTTGCCGAAGAGCTGCAGCGCGGCCATATGCTCGGCATCACTGCCGCCGCGACGCATCAAACTTGCTGCGACGGGGACACGTTGGGCTTCGGGCAATTTGGCAACCAACTCCTTGAGCTTGTTTTGGGTCTGCATGAATTTGCCGGGATCGGGATCATACCGGCGGAATTCCTGCCACAGCTTAAGCACATCGGTCTCGGCCATCGCGGCCGACGCCATCAGCAAGAGGAGCAGTCCACATACGGTTCGTGAAATTCGTTGGATATTGGGCATAGGATTCCTTTTATGGGTACGCACCGAACTTCGGGGCTATACGTCTCTATCGTCAAGTTGCATACTATATCATAACCTCATGGTGCGTCAAGAAAAAGTGCAATCTTCCGGGTGAGTTTTCTTCCCACCAATTCCGCCAAGAAAAGAGCATTGACGAATCGCATGGTCTGATTATTATGCGACGGAATTGGTTTAAGCGCCGAAGGCGCGAAAGGGTTTAGCCGGGGGCGTAAGCCCCCGGCTACATCCTGTTGCCCTTTCAAGGCAAAGAGATGCCGTGCCCTATGGGGACCATCAAAAATTGATGCCAAACCTGCTTCCGCGAAGAAAAATCGGAAGAATGGACGATTTCCCTTGTATTCTTCGCCCAATTGAGTAGAATTCTCGACCTTGCTAAGACTATAAAGATCAAGCACACGATCTTTGTCTTTGTGACTGGGTGGTCCAGTCAGCCCTCCGGCGGGCGAGAATGCCGGCACTGTGCCCCGCGTACGCGCGCGGGGAATCGCGCAGGAGAAACCCAACAACCATCACAGGAGAAACACACACTATGGTTGATTATAATCTGATTCACTCCCTGAATGTGTCGACTGACGAAATCGAAGCCCAGCTTGCTGAGGCCCTCGGTGACGCCAGCGCCGACGCTCTGGCCAACGCTCTGAAAGATACGTGCGAGCACCAGGTCGGCACCATTCTGACCGGTCACGTTGTGGCCATCGTTGGCAGCGACGTTGTCGTCGAAGTCGGCCTCAAGTCCGAAGGCGCCATCCCCGTCGAAGAATTCGGCGACGAATTGCCCGCCCCCGGCGACGAAATTGAAGTCTTCCTCGAAGACATCGAAGCCACCACGGACATGATCGAACTGTCCAAACGCAAAGCCGACCGCATCCGCGGCTGGGAAAAGCTTCTCAGCGAAAAATCCGAAGGCGACACCGTCTCCGGTGCTGTCACCCGCAAGATCAAGGGTGGCCTGCTCGTCGACATCGGCGTCCCCGCATTCCTGCCCGCCAGCCAGGTCGACATCCGTCGCCCGAGCGACATTGGCGAATTCATCGGTCAAACGATCGATGCCAAGATTCTCAAGATCGACCAGGAACGTCGCAACATCGTCGTTTCGCGTCGTAAACTCATCGAAGAAGTCCGCAACGCCAACAAGGCCAAGTTGCTGGAAGACATCGAAGTCGGCCAACTGCGCACCGGCACGGTCAAGAACATCGCCGACTTCGGCGCGTTTGTTGACCTCGGCGGCATCGACGGCCTGCTGCACATCACCGACATGAGCTGGGGCCGGATCAACCACCCGAGCGAAATGGTCAAGATCGACGACCAGATCGAAGTGATGATCCTCTCGATCGACTACGAGAAGGAAAAAATCGCCCTCGGCCTCAAGCAGAAGACCAAGAGCCCCTGGGACGACGTCGCCGGCAAGTACCCCGTGGGCGATCGCGTCAAGGGCACCGTCGTCAACGTCACCAGCTATGGTGCGTTCGTCAAGCTCGAAGAAGGCCTCGAAGGTCTGGTCCACATCTCCGAGATGTCCTGGACCCGCCGCATCAATCACCCCAACGAACTGGTCAACATCGCCGACGAAATCGACGTTGTTGTGCTTGACATCGACAAGGACAAGCAGGAAATTTCGCTCGGCATGAAGCAGGCGGAAATGAACCCCTGGACCGTTGTCAAAGAAAAGTACCCCCCCGGAACCGTCATCACCGGTACGGTCCGCAACATGACCAACTTCGGCGCGTTTGTCGAGATCGAAGAAGGCATCGACGGTCTGCTGCACGTCAGCGACCTGAGCTGGACCCGCAAAATCGGCCACCCCTCGGAACTGCTCAAAAAGGGCGAACAACTCCAGTGCGTGGTTCTCGCAGTCGACGAAGAAAAGATGCGCGTGGCCCTCGGCCTCAAGCAACTCACCGAAGACCCCTGGTTGCGCCAGATCCCCGAGCACTACCTCCCCGGTCAGATCGTCCACGGAAAGATCACCAAGATCACCAACTTCGGTGTCTTTGTCGAGCTGGAAGACGACCTCGAAGGTCTGCTCCACGTCTCCGAGCTGTCGGATGAAAAGGTCGACCCCAAGGAAATCGTCGAACTCGGTCAGGACATCGAAGTCAAGATCCTGCGCGTCGATACCGAAGACCGCAAGATCGGCCTGAGCCTCAAACGCGCTCAGTGGGCTGCCGAAGATGGCGCACCCTCCGACGACCTCCCCGTCAACCGTCGTGGCGGCCTCGCCTCCGAAGGCGGCATGCTCGGTGGCCTCGGCGACCAGATCATGCAGACCATCACCAACGAAGACGAAGAAGCAGCACCTGCCGCCGAAGCCGCACCTGCGGAAGAAGCTGCACCCGCTGAAGAAGCACCCGCTGAAGAGGCACCTGCCGAAGAAGCACCTGCTGAAGAAGCCAAGGAAGACGCCGCCGAGTAATCGACCGCCCTTCCAAGAGATATCATCTCACGCCTGGCGACTCACCCCGAGTCGTCAGGCTTTTTTTGTTCCCGTTGCCCAATCAAGTTCAATCCGTTATAGTAGTCCACCCATTACAAGGAGCCCAATCATGGAATGCATGAAAGAAAAAAACCTCAAACGTTGCACATGTAGCTACACGGCCTGCAAAATCCGCGGCATCTGCTGCGAGTGCATCGCCAAGCACCTCGCCAACAAAGAACTCCCCGGATGCTGCTTCCCCGAGGACGCGGAAAAAACGTTCGACCGCAGCTTCGAAAAATTTGCCGAAGCGTGGAACCTCTAATCGTGCCACCGCTACTCAGACAGATTCTCTCCGCTGCAGCCGGTGTGGCCGTCGCGTTGGTCCTGGTCTGGGGATTTTCATGGATCATGGACTCCGGCGAAACTCCCGCGCCCCCAGCGCCAACCCCCACCGCCGGCAACACCGTGCCCGACCCCGCGCCAAAACTGCCGGCCGTCATGCCCACGGCCTCTGCATTGCCAGCGTCCTCCGTGCCCAAGGCCCCCGCTGAAAAGCCTGTCCAGCCCGTCCACTCGGACACCCCCGCGCTGAACGAAATGCTCGTCTCGGCCGAAGCGCAACTCAAAGCCAATCCCGACAAGGCAGAAGTCCTCTATCGCCAGGTCCTCCAGACCGCCCCCGACAACCAACGCGCGCGCGAGGGTCTAATCCTTTCGCTGACCGCCCAGAAGAAGTTTACCGACCTCGTCACGCTGTATACCGCTCTCGCCGCGGCCGAGCCGAACAACGCGACACACCTCTACAACCTCGCCGTCACCCAGACGCGCCTCACGCGCTTTTTCGACGCCGAGGCCACCTACGCCAAACACATGACGCTGGACCAGACCAACCGCCATGCGTGGGAAAACTATGCCAACATCCTCGCCGTCCAGGGCAAGCTTTCGGGCGCGCTGACGGCCTGGAAAACGCTCGCCACCCTCCAGGCAACCGACAAGACCCCGCCGTCCAGCACATGGATGGAAATCGCGCGACTGGAACTGATGCTCGAAGATGAAGACGGCGCCAAGACCGCGTTTGCGCAGGTGCTCGAGCTCACCACCAAAGCCGAACAATCCGCCGCTCCCGTCCGTACCGCCATCGCCGAGCTGTGGAGCCAGTTCGGCCATCATGGCATCGCGCTGGCGAACCTCAAGCTCGCGTTTCGCAATGACGGCAAAGCCCCAGAGCCCTGGCGCGTACAAGGCAATGTCTACCTGCGCATGTACGGGGAAACGGGAGACAAAGAGCACCTCGGCCGCGCAATCCACGATTGGCAAACCTCACTGCGCTGCAACCGCAATCAGCCGAAACTCAAAGAACGACTCAACTCGGCAAAACTTCTTTTCGTCAAACCCGAGTAACCGCCGCTACCGCAACAAGGCCGCGAGTTCGCGCGGGTGATCGATGATCGCATCCGCGCCGTTTTCGACCAGTTCATCCCGGCTGCGGAACCCCCACGTCACGCCCACGGCAAAACAACCCGCCGCGCGGGCCGTCTTCATGTCCGTCCCCGTGTCACCGAGGTAGACCACCTCGCCGGGCGCAACGCCCCAGTCAGCAAGAAGGCGGTTTAGCCCCGTTAGATCGGGCTTGGGCGGCGTGGCATCGTTCACGCCCAAAATTACGTCAAACTGCTCCGGCGAAAAATGCGCCGCCGCGCACAGACAGGTAAATTCGTGTGGCTTGTTGGACAAAATCGCGCTACGCAGGCCGAGGGAATCGACGTCGGCGAGCAATTCGGCAACGCCGTCGTACGCCCGCGTCTGGACGTTCCAGTTCTGGCCATACTCGGCCTTGAAGTCTGTGAGCATCGCCTCGACGAGGTCGTCTGCGGGCGCAGTACCCACAATGGCCGTCAGCGCACGAACGATCAGATTGCGCGCACCGCCGCCGACGAACGCCTTGTAGGCGTTGCGGGGCTGGGCGGGATACCCTCGGCCGGTGAGAACGGCATTGGTCGCGTTGGCGAGGTCCGCGAGAGTATCGAGGAGGGTTCCGTCGAGGTCGAAGATGGCGGCTTTGAATTTCGAGGTCATGAACATCCCTTCGCTTTGGGCATAAAAAAGCCCGGCCGAAACCGGGCGATTGTCTATTGGGTGAGATTCATGCTCAGGAGGAACTCGGCGTTGGACTCGAACATCTCGAGTCGCTTGATGAGCATCTCCATCGCGTCGGCCTGGTTGGGCACTGCCCCGAGGACCTTCCGCAGCGCGGTGGTGAGCTTCAACTCGGTCTCGTCGAGGAGCATTTCTTCTTTGCGCGTGCCGGTTTTGGCGATGTTGATCGCGGGGTAAATCCGTCGGTCAGAGAGCATGCGGTCGAGGTGGAGTTCGCAGTTGCCGGTGCCCTTAAATTCTTCGAAGATCACTTCGTCGAGGCGGCTTCCGGTTTCCACGAGACTCGTGCCAATCACCGTCAGGCTGCCGCCTTCGAGACACGACCGGGCCGTGCCGAAGAACTTCCGCGGCGCGGCGAGCGCACTGGCCCCGACGCCGCCGGACATGATTTTGTCGGACCGTGGCGCGAGCGCGTTGTAGGCGCGTGCGAGGCGCGTGATGCTGTCAAGAAGGATCACGACGTCCTTGCCATATTCGACCATGCGCTTGGCCTTGGTGAGGACCATTTCGGCGATCTGGACATGGCGCGTGGGCGGCTCGTCGAAGGTCGAGCTGACGACCTCGGCCGAGGTATTGCGGCGCATGTCGGTCACTTCTTCGGGACGCTCGTCGATCAACAGCACGATCACATGCGCGTCTTTGTGGTTGGTGGTAATCGCGTTGGCGATCTTCTTGAGCAGGATGGTCTTGCCTGTGCGCGGCGGCGCGACGATCAGCATGCGCTGGCCGAAGCCTACCGGCGAAACCAGGTTCACCACCCGCGTGGACACTTCGTCGCCCGTCGTCTCCAGATAGATCCGGCGATCGGGGAATTTCGGTGTCAGCGAGTCGAAGTCCTTGCGAGTCTCTTCTACCTCAGGCGCATCGTGATTGACCGCCTCGACGCGCAAGAGCGCGAAGAATTTTTCGCCGGTCTTGGGCGGACGAATCTGCCCGGTAATCATCGTGCCCGCCTTGAGGTCGAGCTTGCGAATTTGGCTGGGCGAGACATAGATGTCATCCGGGCCGGGCTGATAGTCATGCTTGGCGCTGCGCAGGAACCCGAACCCGTCGGGAAGAATTTCCAGCACGCCTTCGCCGAAGAGCAGGCCGCTCTGCTTGACGCGCGCTTTGATCACCGCAAACACGAGGTCCTGATGCGCGAGGCCGGCATAGCCTTCCATGCCGAATTCCTCGGCCTTTTCGTGCAGCTGCTCGACGGTCATTTCCTGCAGCGCTTCGAGGTGCAGCGAGCCGCGCTTGACTTCTTCGTACTTCGCGTTGAGGGTGAGTTTTTTCTTCTTCTTTTTGCGTTTGCGGCGGCGCTTTTTGCGCGGGCCATTCCCGTTGCCGTTCTCACCGTTGGCCTCTTCGGCCCGTGCGTTGCGCGACTTATTCCGGCCTGGCCTGGATTGGGTCGGCTCGGATGGAGCAGCACTTGCGGGTGCGGATGCGGGTGCGGGCGACACTGCGGGCGCGTCTTCGCTGGCCACAACGCGCTTGATCTTTTTCACCTTTTTGAATTTCTTGACCTTCTTAAAGCGCTTGACCTTCTTGACCGGCTCACCGGCCTCGCCTGCCTTTTCGAAAACTTCGGCGGCGGGCTCTACCGCGACAGGTGCTTCAGCCGCGGGTGCTTGGGGCACGGGCGCAACTTCAACAACTTCGACGGGAGCCTCTTCGGTTTTCTTGGTCGCCTTTATGGTCGTTTTCTTGGTTGTTTTTTTGGTGGTCTTCTTAGTGGTTTTCTTAGTGGTTTTCTTAGTCGCTTTTTTAGCCGTTGTTTTCTTGGTCGCTTTTTTGGTGGTCTTCTTGGTCGTCTTCTTGGCCGTCGCTTTTTTGGTGGTCTTTTTCGCGGCTGCCTTCTTGGTGGTCTTTTTAGTCGTCTTTTTGGTGGCCTTCTTCGTGGTGGTCTTGGTGGTGGTCGTTTCTTCCGACGCCCCCTCCACAGCCACAGCCGCCTCCGAGGCCTTGGCCTTGGTGGTCTTTTTCGTGGTCTTCTTGGCCGCCTTCTTCACTGCCTTCTTCGTCGTCTTCTTGGCAGTGGTTTTCTTCGTCGCCTTTTTGGTCGTCTTCTTCGTGGTCTTCTTGGCGGCGGTTTTCTTGGCGGTCGCTTTCTTGGTCGCCTTTTTCGCCTTTGCGGGCTTGGCAACGTCGTCGGCGTTCTGGATTACATCATCCGTCGGATCGGCCATAGGGTGGCACTCCATAGGTACAGGGAGGTCTCGTCATCGGGTCGGGTGCGGTCGCCCGGTGCGTGGCCATACAGGCCTGGTGTGCACAGGGAAACAGCAAGTCGATTCGGAAACAGTGTGAGCTATTGCGTTGAAACGGTGGATGGCCCGTCCGTGGGAATCCTACCGGGGGTGTTGGTCCTCGTCTCAGGGTGTCGCAGGATGATGCACAAAGGGCATCAAGAGAAAATCGTCTGGAACAGTGAAACCACCTGAGGGGTCAGGCGCGAAGGGGAAGAACCGTTATCTAGTGTATAACAGCAGAATTCCGTCTTTGTGTCAAGAGAAATTTGGCGTTTTTCCCGCGCAGCGAATTGCGGCTCGGTCCAGTCTCGCTCCGCCAGGACACGCGCAAGACGCACCTCACGCGGCGCAGCGACAAAAATCGTCGCGTCGCACAGGTCATTCCAGCCCGCCTCGAACAACACCGCCGCATCGAGTACCACCCCCACCGCTCCGGCCTGTTTGGCCTCGGCAATGCGAGCAGCAAACACGTCGCGCATGAGAGGATGAAGGATCGATTCAAGCTCGCGGAGTTGCGTTTCCTCCGCAAAAACGACAGCGCCCAGCGCCGCACGATTCACTTCGTCGCCAGAGAACACATCGTCGCCCCAGCGTTCGCGGATGGCTGCGCAGACCGACTCGGACGTCAGCAATTCGTGGCCGACGCGATCAGCGTCGATGCGGACCAAGCCCAGCGACTCCAGCTCGGCGGCGACGAGAGACTTGCCCGCGCCAATGCCGCCGACAAGGCCAACTACCCGAAATGACTCGTTCGCGGAAATCATGATGCCTCGCGGCTACAGCTCGGTGAGGTAATTCGGCGATTCCTGGGTGATGGAAATGTCGTGGGGGTGATTTTCAGCCAGCGACGCACTCGAGACCTTCAGGAAGCGCGCGCGCTCCCAGAGCTCTTCGATGGTGTGTGCGCCGACGTGGTCCATGCCGCTGCGAATCCCGCCGACGAGCTGATAGACGTAGTCCGCGAGTTTGCCGCGATAGGGCACGCGTCCGGACACGCCCTCGGGGACGAGTCGGTTGCGCTCGCTCACTTCGCCCTGGCTATAGCGGTCGGCCGAACCGTCGACCATCGCTTCGATCGAGCCCATGCCGCGGTAGGCCTTGTAGCGCCGCCCGCGATAGAGGACCAATTCGCCCGGCGATTCGTCCATGCCCGCAAAAAGGCTGCCCATCATCGCCACCGACGCACCGGCCGCGAGGGCCTTGGTGATGTCGCCGCTGTGGCGAATCCCGCCGTCGGCAATCACTGGTACACCGTGGGGGGTGGCAATCGAAACGGCCTGGCTGACGGCGGTGATCTGCGGCACGCCCACGCCGGTCACGACGCGGGTGGTGCAAATCGCACCCGGACCAATGCCGATGCGCAGGCTGTCGGCACCGGCTTCGATCAGGTCGCGCGCGGCATCAGCCGTGGCAATGTTGCCGGCGATCACGTCAATGTCCCAGCGCTTCTTAATTTCGCGAATCGTCTCCAGCACGACGGCCTTGTGGCCGTGGGAGGTGTCGATGCAAATCACGTCGACTTCCTTCTCGACGAGCGCTTCGACGCGGTCATAGTCAAAAATGCCAATCGCCGCACCCACGCGAAGTCGCCCACGGTCGTCGCGGCAGCTCTTGGGAAATTGCTGGGTCTTGACGATGTCGGCCATCGTCACCAGCCCGGCGAGTTTGCCGTCTTCGACGAGCAGCAGTTTTTCGACTTTGGCGTGGGAGAGAATTTTTTTCGCTTCGTCCAGCGATGTCGCCAGCGGCGCGGTCACGAGGTTGTCTTTGGTCATCACGTCGCGAATCGGGCAGTCCTCGGTGAGGAAGCTCATGTCGCGGCTGGTGAGAATCCCCACCACCGTGCCGTCAGGCTCGACGATCGGGAAGCCCGATACGCCGTGGGTCCGGCCGGCCTCGCGCACCTTTGCGGTCGAGTCGTCCGGGCCGAGCGTCACCGGGTCGAGGATGATGCCATTGGCAGAGCGCTTGACCTTTTCGACCTCGCGCGCCTGGGCTTCGATATCGAGGTTGCGGTGGATGATCCCCAATCCGCCTTCCTGGGCGAGGGAAATCGCGAGCTTGGCCTCGGTCACGGTATCCATCGGCGCGGAGACCAACGGAATATTCAGCCGCACGCGGCGGGTGAGTTGTGCAGAAGTGTCCACGTTGTCGGGGTGTACATCCGACAGCGCGGGCATCAAAAGAACGTCGTCAAACGTAATGCCATCAATCATCTTATCAATATCCATGTCAGTCTCGCTTCCTGGCTCGGGCCAGTGTGGGAGTAGAAACCAACCGCACAACGAAATTTCGGGGGCCAGCAAGGGCAGAGGTGCGGATTGGTTGGGCCAAGTGTATATCCATGGCTAATTATGCACTTAGAGGGAGTACTTGTCAATATCCAGCACCACAACTTTTCACTTTTTCCGATGAAGGGCGAATCTCCATTCATCTTCGTTCTCTGTATTCTTTCCTACTGGTTTATATGTCATCCTGAGCGAAGCGAGCTTGCGAGCGCAGTCGAAGGACCTCCCGACGTAGGGAACCCACAAGGCGCGATGAGATTGGACGACATACAACCCGCATCCATAGATCGATCCGAAGAGCTCGCTCCTTCAGAACATCCTGTTCCATCGTGCCAAATGGGTCCTGCATGCGTGGAGGTCCCTCGTCGCTCCGCTCGCTCGGAATGACACATAAAATCCAAAAGAAGAAAAAACAAAGACCCCGCCAACCAACTTTACATTTCCGCGTATTTCCCCTACACTCTCACCCACCCCCGAAAGGACTGCATGCACGGTTGGGAACTCATTCTGGTTGCGTTTTCACTCGCGATGGACGCGTTCGCCGTCTCCATCGCCGCAGGGATCACTCTGCCCGCAGTCACCGGCCGCCACGTCTTCCGCCTGAGCTTCCACTTCGGCCTGTTCCAGTTCCTCATGCCGGTGGCGGGCTATCTCCTCGGGCAAGTCGCGGCCGAATCGCTCGCCGGCTGCGCCCACTGGATCGCCTTCGCGATGCTGACCGCCGTCGGGGCAAAAATGATCTACGAAGCCCTCCAGCGCGACTCCGATGCGCCCCCCGCCGATCCCACACGCGGGGCGACGCTGATCCTGCTGGCCATCGCAACGAGCCTCGACGCGCTGGCCGTGGGACTTTCGATGGCACTGCTCAACGGCCACGTCCTCACGCCCGCCATCGCCATCGGCATCGTCGCCGCCATCATGAGTATCATCGGCGTGCGCTTCGGGCGGACAATCGGCTCGCATCGCGCTCACATCGCCGAATGTGCCGGCGGAATCGTTCTGGTGCTGATTGGCGTCAAAATTTTACTCTTTTCGTAGGGCGAAGGACGCGATTTTGCTTCACCTTCGATGGCAAAATGGCCGATAAATCGAAAGAATCCCGTCTATCCAACTTCTTCCGACGAAAGGACATGTCGTGAGACATCTTCCATTGCACATACCCCGTCGCCTCGCCGCCTGCGCCCTGATTCTGGCGCTGACGAGCACGATCTTTGCCCAGAGCGAAGCCGAGAAGAAACTCCACCTCGGCACGGCCGATTTGCCCGGGACCGTCAAACCGCTCGACGGGAAAACGCCCGCGCCCGCGCCCAAGGCCGAACCCAAATTGCCCAAGGCCCCCACCGGCCCGGTCAAGATCGAGGATTTTCTCATAATTCCGGCCACCATCAAAGCGCCCTCTGCGCCCAAGCCCGTCGAAATTCCCGCGCCCAAACCCGTTTCGATTCCCAAGCCGGTCCCGACCCCTCTACCCGCACCCTCCCCCACACCCAAAGCGGTACCCGCGCCCAAGGCCGTCGAGGCCAAATTGCCCGCCAGTAAAAAGCTGCCGCCCGAGGCCGTCGCGCTGTTCACCAAGCAGCTCAACGAACTTGAGGACCGCATCGACGCGCTGACCACGGCGCTGACCGATTCGCGCACTACCGCGCGGCGCTACAAGATCGAGCTTGAACGCCAGACGATTCTCAATCGACTCCAGAAGTCCGAAATCGACCGCATGGCGGGCAAGGCCCCCATCGCGCCAGCCGCACCCGCCGGCGCGCCCACGAACGTCAAAGCGCTTGAGGAAAAGATAAAATCGCTCGAATTGCAGCTGCGTCTTTCCACCATCGAAAACTCCGACAAACGCGCCGCCGCAATGGTCGAAAAGCTCCAACAGATCGCCGATGTCTGCCGTCAACAGAAACTGGACATCGCCAAACTTCAGACCAGCTTGGCCACGGCCGACGCGACCGCCCAAGCAAATCAACAGGCCACCGGGACGCTTCGCCAGCAACACCAGGGCGAGCTTGCGGCCAAGGATCAATCCTCCGCGACGACAAAGATCGCCCTGCAGAAAGCGCGCGTTGATCTCGCGGCCTCGCTGGGGAAGGTCGAATCGCTCGAGCGGGAGTTGCGCCTTGCCAAGACCCCCCGGCCGGTCCAGAACGTCGATCCCGCGGTTGTCCTCTCGCTGAATAAGCAGCTCGCCGTACGCGACGCCGCCATCAAGACCCTGACCACCCGCACAGCCAAGGCCGAGGCCGACGCCCGAACCATGCGGAAAAGCCTCGCCGTAGCGACCGCGAAAAACCAGGCTCTCCAGAGCGCCCTCGTCGCAGCCATCACCAAAGCCGCCGCGACGCCCCCCGCCGCAACCGAAACGATCACCCCCCCCGCAGCCGTGGCCACAGCCACAAAACCGCCCGTGATGAAACATACGCCCGTCGCTGGCAAGATCACCGACCTGCGCGAAAACATGGTCATCCTCAACATTGGCCGCACCGCGGGCCTGATCCGCGGCACACGCCTGGTGGTCTACCGCGACTCGACCTTCGTCGGCTATGTCCAGATCGACAAAGTCACCGACAACGAAGCCTACGGAACCCTCAGCCGTCAAGTCGTCCCCGCCAAAATCGGCGACCGCGTCATCGACGAATCCACCGTCGAAAACGCTGGATAGGACATAGCCAAGTCACCTTTAATTCCCGGAATCCCTAATCGCTTGTACAATGGCAGCCACAGCCGCCCCAAGGCCAGCAAGAGCAGAAAGAGCAGCAATCCAGGTCACCCTATTCGAAATCTTCATCTCCTTCTTCTTGTTAAAATTTTCTCGATGCCGTCGTTCAATTTCTTCAGCTTGACTGAAGGTAATATCCGGCTCGACATCATCGTAGTTAAGGAAGAAGCACTCTGGGCCGCGCTCTTTCAAAAGAAAAGCTCTGTTTACAACAGAATACGCATGAAGTCCAAATTTCGAAACCCCTGGCCCTTTGTAGCCCATTCTGCAATATAAAATGGCAAGATTATCAGTCCCGAGCGCAAAAGCTCGTTCAATTTCAGTTGCAGGATATTTTTTATTTTCTCCATCGGGAAGATGAATAAAGCAGCAGCGCGCACAACATTTAATATTCTTTTTGGCAAGAGAGTTAAGAATCGCCAAACCTTCATCGTGTTGTGTATGAATATACTTGGTCTTCGTTGTTGTCCCTTCTCCTGTCATTGTAGAGATGCCTTTCAATCCGGGAGTTATATTGTAGGAATGTTACAGCATGAGTTTAACGTTTTCCACAAATTGCTTATGGGTTCTTTGAATAATAGCGTTTCGACTTTGAGTATTGTATAATGCGGTC
>JABGPZ010000087.1 GCA_018644725.1 Phycisphaerales bacterium | reverse complement strand
CAGCAAACTCACGCAGCCAGCTGTCCCCGTGTTCCAGGGTGGAGACCAGGAAAGGAATCTCAGAGGCAAGAACCCCTGCGATCACCCTGGCTGTCCCCCCCTTCTCCAACAGGTCCAGCAGTGCCTGTCCAGCCTTGCGCTGATGCCTGGGTTTCCCCTCCTTCAGAAGTGAAACGAGACCCTCCACATCCCCCTGCTTCCTCATCTTCCTGAAGTTGGGGCCAAAGAGTCCCGTGAGACCACCTCAATGTCGTCTGGAAAGATCGGTCATACAGAAGCGGCAGAGCATCCAGTCCTTCTGAACGGTCTTGCCGCAGTAGCTGTCGAGCGACTCCGGCGCGGTGCCCGACTCGACATAGCCGAGAATGTTGCGGGTTTTGGGATCGCGCACCACATACCGCGTCGCATCGCGCGTCGAGTACAGCTGGCTGCGATAGAGCACACCCTGAAGGTCATAGCCCTCGGCGAGAGCAGGCGTATCCAGATCGGCCGGTTCGGACTTTGCCAGCGCACTCTTGACGAGATCGTCAATGTCGGTGGTGGTTCTGCGCACACTGAGATTGCGCTGGATCGATTGTATCACGTAATCATAGTAAGGCCGGAATTCACTGTCCTCTGGCACGTCCATGCGCTCGGCATCGGTCAGCAGCGTGTTCATATCGCGCTCGGCGACGGGCTTGGTCAGCTCGGCGTTGTAGCGTTTCTGCAATGTCTTGAGCGAAGCAAGGATTGCCTTTTCACCCTGGACACTTTGGTCGGTGGAGGCGGTGTTGCCTGCGACCACATCTGCGGCGGCGGCTTCGGGCTTGGGAGCGCTCTCATCGAGAACGGCGGTCTTGGGCGCGGGTTCAGTCTTGATGAGAGGCTCAATCTTCGGCAAGTCCAGGGCCGGCAGTGCAGAGGCGACTTTGCCGACATATTCCTTGGCGATGTAATACCGCGCGGCCTTGGGCGGCTGAATCAGGTAGACCTCGGTATTGTTCTTATTCGTGTCGACCATCCGCCCAAGAATGTACACCTTGGTGCCCTTTTTCAGGCTGGTCTGCGGCGCGTCAAAGTTGCTCAGGCGCAAATCGCCGCCTGCACGAACCCAGACATCATCGCTATTGATCGTGCCCCACCCTGCTTGAGTCGTCCGGACAGCAGGTGCGCGGGTCACGTCCTTGGCCGCCACCACACCGAGGCATCCGACCTTGGTCTTGAGGGTGAACGGAAGGGCCTCGATCTCGAGGAAGTTCTTGCCCAGCGTCCCGAGAACCTTCACACGGTCGCCCGTGTTGAGTTGGGTGCAGGTATAACTCGTCATCGTCGGCCCGCTGCGGACATTCACCCGCTCACCGGTCACGCGACCTGTATAAGGATAGGTCTCGGCCATGGCCGCCGAGGCCAGAATCAACATGCTCATTACGATGGCTGTACGTTTCATATCAGTCTCCTTGACTCCCCATCTTGGGGAGAAAATCTGTCGTGTCTCACCCTTGCGCTTTGGGCATGCGTCTTGGACGCACGGACAAAGGCAAAGTTCTCCGAATTCTCAAAACGGCTAGTTATCGCTGGACGACTTGCCGTAGTTCATGCGGCCCGCATTGAGGAACAGCTCGGGAACGCCTTCGGGCCAAAGCGTCAGCATCAGCGTCACTTCGTCGCTGCCCTGATAGCGGGCACTGTGGCCGAGCGTCAGCCCGACATACCAGCGCGGCAGTTTGCGAATCAACGAAATCTCCGTCGAATTGCTCACGCCGCCACGATAGGTAAAGTCATATTCTTCGCGAAGGCGAATCGTGAACTTCTTGTTGATCTGATAGCTCATGCCGAACACGCCAATCGTCGAGTTGAACTTGTCGATGTGACGCAGGCCGAGATAATAGCGCAAGCGCGGGTCGCGCCGAACCGCAAGGCCGAAATTCAGCGTATCGAGCTGGCTGTCTTCCATGTCGTAATTCGCGTCGGCCATGAAGGTGATCGCGTCGGAAACGTTCCAGAGGTATTCGCCATAGAGGAACGAGCGCTGGCGCGAGAGTTCCGGGCGGCTGAAGAACATCATGCCGTCGCCGCCGTTTTCGGCCTCGTCGGAATTGCCGAAGAAGCCCGCGATGACGTTGAAGCGCATCCAGTCGACGGTCTGGCGACTGCCGGCCGGGCCGCGCTTGGTCTGCAAGCGGTTGTACAGGCCAAAGCTCACGCCCGTGTTGGTGCGCAGGTGCGACTCAATCGAATCGTCATAGTGATAGTTCTCTTCGGGATCGACATTGGTCGTACTGGCGAAAGCGACGATCTCGGGAGTGATGATGTGGCGTAGGCCGTGAATATCCAGCATCCGGCTTTGGGCCGCATAGCTACGGTGCAACGTCGTGTTCATCCGCACACCCACATTGCCATACAGGCGGGTCTTGTCCCCCGAGCCTCTGGCTTCGGCGAGCGTTGCGGGAATGCCCTTGGCGGCGACACGCGGTGCCCAATAATTCAGCGCCTGGGCAGGAGTCATATAGCTGGCGGTGGCTGCGCCTTTCGACGGCATGTCCGAATAGTGCGTCACGCGCGCGGTCGCGAAGGGAACTACGTTCATGTTCCCCCACTGGGTCTCGACCGACAACGGGATGTTGATTTCGTTCCGCAAGTCAGCGCGGAACGTTGCCTCGCCTTTTTCGGGCGAGAGTGAGCTCCCAAAGCCCTGGGTCCAGTGACCATTGTCGAGGGCATGGCGGACCATCCCCACGTGCGCTTCGCCGTAATAAACCACGCGGTCATCAAACAGCGGCTCGCCGATGAGATAGCCCGACACCTCGGGCAGTTTTTCCGTCTGGGTGAGGAACTTGTTGAGGCGCACTTTCGCCAGAGCGGTCACCGCCCAATTGTCGCGCTGCTTTTTGGCATAGATCAGATTTTCCTGCTCTTTGCCCGCCCAGAATTCACCGGGATAGAATTTTTCGAGGAAGTTCCGGTCGCTCAGCCAGCTGAACTCACCCTGAAGTTCCCAGTCGCCGGGGAGATATTCTTTGTGACGCGCGAGCATGCGGCCACGGTGTTTGCTGGCGTTGAGGTTCTTACGGGTGTCGCCAAAGTCGTCACTGCCGCTGCGGTCGTACACGGCGTCGAGGCGAATCGTCCCGGCATAACTGCGGTCCTCTTTGCGCCCTTGATAGCGCGTGTCGATGCCGATCTGGGCACCCTTTTCGTACATGTTGGCGTTGAGGTACGACTTGACGCCTTCGGGCTCGACAATGCCCAGCAGACGGAAGAGGTGCCACTGGCTTTCAATGCCCACGCCGAAATCGTTCATCGACCCTGCCGACAAGCGACGCAAGGCCGTGTGGTCTCGCTGGATGTTCGACGAGCCGCTACCGAGGGGCATAATCCCGCGGCCATACGCTTCGAGCCAGAGACCGTCGTATTCAAGCGTGCCGGTCGTCGGGCCGAGCTGCTCGCCCGTTTCGTCATAGGGCGTCGTGTCCTTAAACCGCATGACGCGCGCGCCGAAGCTATAGCTGGGATTCTTAAAATCGCTCGTGGAGACCACGCCATTGTAGAACTTGATTTCCTTCGCCGACAGCATCTTGGCCTTGGTGCCACGAATATAGACTGGAATGTTGCGCTGTTCCTGGACGGTGCGGAAGACCGGCTGGAGAATCGTCGCGCGTTCGGTCACAAAATCGTAGTACGCGCCCTTGGCCTTGATGGTGCGCTCGCCGCGAGAGATAATCACGTCGCCGGTAAGATAGACACCCTCGGCATATTCACCACTGCGGTTGAGAAGCTGCGGCGCGTACGGCGCGCGAGAGGTTTTCTTCGGGCGCGGCTTGGTGGTGGTATAGATCACCATCTCGTCGGCCTCGAGCGACAACGCATTGGCGCTGGCGAGCTGGCCTTGGGTAATCCGGACGTTGCTTTTGCCGCCGCGCGCGACAATGACGCGGTCGGTCTTGGTGCGCGACTGAACGGTAATTTCCGACGCGCGGAGTTGCACTGGCGTGGCCTGGCGCGGTGTGATGGCCTTGGACGTGGTACCATCGCCGGTCGTCGGTTGGGTGGAAACGTGTTGCGTCGTCGTCGGACGCGCGGGAAGCTTGCTGATGCGCTGGGGGCCTTTGCTCGGGCTGGTGGGGCGAATCTCCACGCTGCGATATGCGTCGAGCTGGCCGTTGGTCTCTTTCATCACCCGGGCCGTCCGCATGAACTTGAGATTCGTCAGCGGCTTGGACGAAATCGCCCCGCTGTTCACCAAGTAGCGACGCTTGCCTTCGATGCCCATCCGCAGCAGCATCCGCTGGTCGGTCGTGGTCGTCTTGTTGGTGTCACTCACGCTCACGTCGCCCTCGGCATAGACCGTGACGTTGTAGCGGCTGACGCCTTGGAGTTCGCTGACCGTCTCGACCCAAACCGCCGCGTTGTTGGCCGTGACCACGCGCTTGCCGACGGTCATCTTGAACTGGCCGATCACCACTGTCACGGGCTTGCCGTTGTCGGTGAACGCGTGCATCTGTGCGCCGGTGATGGTCATGTCGTCCTGGAGATATTCGTCGGTCTCGCTCAGCGCCGTCGCCGCGTGGACCGGCGTCGCCGCCAGCACCATCGCCACCGTCGCCACCAGCAAGCCTGCGCACCAAAATCCCGTACGGGTGTATCGTCGTGTCGTCTGTATCGTTTGCATGGTCTGCCTTTTCTGCGTGTTCATAATTTCACTACTTTCGGTTCGTCGTTGCAGCGCGAACCACATCCGCCCAAACGCCCACAATCACAGCCGCAGACGATACAACGCCTGCCGGCGCGATTCGGGATCGCTCCAGGCATAGTTTCCCAATTTGATTCCAACTTCTGTGTCTGACTTGGTTCCGATTCCTGACAGGAAGAACCCCGCCGATCGTTCCAGAGAGGTCTTCCAATGTCCTATTGTACCCCAACTCCAGACTTTGTCGAGACCTAACCCCAATTTTCCCGCAGATTTTTACCAAACGAAAACCGTACAAGAAGGTCCAAGAAATCCCTCATCACGGCATCCGAATACATACTACTTCAGATTATTGTGTCGGAGCAATGCATCGGGTTTGGGTTCGCGGCCACGGAACTGCTTGAAGATGTCCATGGGAGGTTCACTGCCGCCTTTGGCGAGGACGGTGCGGCGGAAGCGTCGGCCGGTGTCGGCGACGGCGGCGGGATCGTCGAGGCCCGCCTCTTCAAACGCCTCAAACGCATCGGCGCTAAGGACTTCCGCCCATTTGTAGCTGTAGTACCCCGCGCAATAGCCGCCCGCGAAAATGTGCTGGAATCCGCACAGGAACCAGTCGGCCTCCAGCGGCGCAAGCGACAGCGTTTCGGCCCCGATGCGCATCTGCACATCGTGCGGCGTCTCGGTGGCAGGGTCAAAGCGGCTGTGGAGTTCGAGGTCCGTCAGGCCGAAATAGACCTGCCGCAGAAAATTGCTGCCCGCGCGATAGGTCCGCGCCGCAATCAGCCGGTCCATGATCGCCTCGTCGAGCGTCTCGCCCGATTCATAATGCTTGGCGAGTTTCGCGAGGGTGGGCTTGTGGGTGCAGAAGTTTTCCATGAACTGGCTGGGCAGTTCGACGGCGTCCCACTCGACGTTGCAGAACCCCGCCGCGCCGGAATAGTCGACCTCGGTGAGCATGTTGTGCAGCGCGTGGCCGAACTCGTGGAACAGTGTCAAGACCTCACCGAAGGTCATCAGCGAGGGCTTTTCGCCGTCGGGCGGCGACTGGTTGCAGACCATATAGGTCACGGGCAAGCGCGCGGCCTCGCCGTCGGTCGCGTGAAGTTTCGAGCGCGCCGTGCAGAGGTTCACCCACGCGCCGTCGCGCTTGTCGGCCGGGCGGGAATAGGGATCAAAATAGAGCGTCGCGAGAAGTTTGCCGCCGTCTTCGATGCGGAAAAATCGCACGTCGTCGTTCCACACTTCCGCCTCGCCGTCGGCCTGGCAGACCGTCACGCCGAAGATCTGCTCGACGAGTTCGAACAGCCCCGCGAGGACGCTCGGCAGCGGAAAAAACGGCCGCAATGCTTCCTGCTCAATGTCGTACTTTTCTTCGCGCAACCGCTCGGTCCAGAACCCCATATCCCAATGCGCCAGACCTTCGGGAGCGTCGAACCCCTTCTCGGCCGCAAAGGCTGCCAGCTCGTCCAACTCGTTTTGGCCAGCGAGTTTAGAAGTATCGCGAAGTTCAACCAGCAAGCTCTCGGCCGCTTCGACCGACGGTGCCATCTTCTGCGAGAGGCTTTTCTCCGCGAAGTTTGCGAACCCAAGCAGTGCGGCCTGTTCCGCGCGCAGGGCGAGGATTTCGTCGACAAGCGGACGGTTGTCAAATTCGCCGTCGCTGCAACGCTGAATGTATGCTTTGTAGACTTCCTCGCGCAGTTCACGCCGAGTGGAATGTTGGAGAAACGGGCCGAAGCTCGGGAAGTCCAGCGTGATGACCCACGGGCCCATTTCGGCCGAGGCGGTTTCGTGGCCGCGCGACTTGGCGGTGTTCGCCGCGAGACTCCGCAAGCTCGCGGGGAGGCCATCGACGTCGTCGAGGTCGGTCAGTTCCAGCGCGAAGGCCTTGGTCGCGTCGAGGACGTGGTTCGAGAAATTCGTGCTCAGCTCGGCGAGGCGCTTGGCAATTTCGCCGAAGCGGTCACGCGCATCGCCTTCGAGTGCGACGCCGGCGAGCTCGGCCGACTGGATCGCAGCTTCGAGGATCCGTTTTTGCGCGGAGCAGAGGCCGGCAAATTCTTCGCCGTCGCGGATCGCGCAATAGCAGTCATAGAGCACGCGGCTTTGGCCGTAGGCGTTGCCGATCTCGACGATCTCCGGTTGGAGTACCTGGTAGACATCGCGCAGGTCGTCGGAGTTGCGGACGCCCATCAGGTGCGCCAGCACGCCCCACGATTTGCTCAGCCAGTCATTGCGATCGAGGCGATCCATCAGGCCCGCCCACGTCGTCGGCGCGTCGGCTTCGATGGCGGCGAGTTCGTCGCGGGACTCGGCGAGCAGTGCGCGAATTGCGGGCTCGGCATGTGCGACAGTGATCTGCGCGAACGGCGGATGATCGGCGAGGCGGTAGAGCGGATTGGTGGTGAGATCGGTAGCGGAAATATCAGTCATGGGAGGCCTTTCATATGTAGTCTCATCAGCATAGAGATCCACCCCACCCAAATCAACACCAAAGAGGGGAAAAGCAGGAACAGGTACAAATTTCTTGGCCGTTTGGAGTCGCCCGATGACACACAACACAGGGAAAATGAAAATCACATTCCAATGATGCTGAAAATTGTACCAGTCCCGGTTTTTCCACCCTCTGGCCTATCGCCTTATCCTTTTGTTTCTTCGCTTCTTTTGTTATACTTCCGTGATGGAATCTCGCCCGCAAACTTTGTCCACGGTGGTCACGCCGGAAACGACGATCCTCGGCTACAGCGTCGCCGGAGAGGAGACAGTCATCCTCTGCCCGGAGCTGGACGTCGTGTTCGACATCGGCCGCTGCCCGCGCGAGGCGCTCGCGCCGGACCATCTCCTGCTAAGCCACTCCCACGCCGACCACTCGGCCGGGCTGTTGTACTATTTCGCCCAGCGCGATTTCCAGGGCATCGGCGGCGGGACGTGCGTGCTGCCGGCGAACCTCGTCGAACGCGCCGAAGAACTCGTCCACGCCTGGGGGCGCTTCGAAGGCCATCTCCCGCCCTACCACTTCGTGGGGATCCGCGACGGCGAAGACTACGAAATCCGCCGCGGACTCATCGCGCGCGCCTTCAAAGTTCGCCACAATCGCGGCGCGGTGGGCTACAGCGTCATCGACGTGCGCCAGAAACTCAAAGACGAATACCTCGGCCTCGGCCAAGACGACATCATCGCGCTGAAAAAGGACGACGTTGAAATCACCCGCCGCGTTGAAATCCCACTCGTGGCCTACCTCGGCGACACCGCCGCGATGAACTTCTCCGACCTGCCGCACGTTCGCGACGCCAAAACGCTGCTGATCGAGTGCACCTTCGTCGACGAAGAGCACACCATCCGCGCCAAGGCCGGCAAGCACATCTACATAGAGCAGCTGCCGGAGATCCTCGAGGGCATGAACAACGAGCGCGTCCTCATCACGCACATCACCAAACGCTCGAACCTGGGCTTCGCGCGGCGACGGCTGAAAAAACTGCTCGCGCCCGAACTCTATGAGCGCGTCTCGTTCCTCATGTCACGCCAATACATGCCGCCCAAATCGGCAGACAACGAATAAGTTTCACGCCTCTCTCACACCACATTTAGACAGGAGATCACGATGGGAATTCTCGATAAGTTCAAACTCGATGGAAAAGTCGCCGTGATCACTGGCTCCACGCGCGGGCTGGGCAAAGCCTGTGCGATCGCCCTCGCCGAAGCAGGCGCGAACGTCGTCATCACCGGAACGACGTTGGAACCGGCCGAAGCCGTCGCCGCTGAAATCGCAGCCGCCACCGGCGTCGAAGCGATGGGCCTCGCGTGCCGCGTCCAAGACAAAGCCAGCGTCGACGCAATGATCGCAGCGATTCTCGCGCGGTTTGGCAAACTTGATATCGCGTTCAACAACGCGGGCATCGCGACGGTCTGCGCGGCCGAAGACACCACCGAAGAGCAGTTCGACGAACTGATGGCCATCAACGTCAAGGGCGTGTTCCTCACCACCCAGGCCGCCGGCAAGGTCATGCTCGAACAAGGCAGTGGCTCGATCATCAACATGGCATCGATGTCCGCGCACATCGTCAACCTGCCCCAGCAAATCTCCCACTACTGCGCATCCAAGGCCGCCGTGCTGCAATATTCACGCTCTGTCGCGGCCGAATGGGCTGACCGCGGCGTGCGCGTCAACATCGTCTCGCCCGGCTATCACCTCACCGAAATGCTGGTACAGTTCGAAGACCTCATCAAAGACTGGTGGGTCCCGCGCATCCCCATGGGCCGCGCAGCAGAACCCGCCGAGCTCGGAGGAGCCATCGTCTTCCTCGCCTCCGACGCGTCGAGCTATATGACCGGCAGTGAGATCGTCACCGACGGCGGCTACAGCCTCTGGTAAACCATGCACGTCACCGCGCTTCAATTTGACATCGTCTGGGAATCGCCGGCCGAAAACTTTGCGACCGTCGAGGCAATGCTTGGGGAGTCTCCCCCGCCGCCGGGCGGAATCGTCGTGCTGCCGGAACTGTTCGCGACGGGATTTTCCATGAACACCGCCGCGACAATGCTGGCCGAGCTCCCCACCCACGAATTCCTCACCCGCATCGCAAAACGCTATCAAACGTCCATCCTCGCGGGCGTGGCGATGACGAGCGATGGCGCGCCACGCAACATGGCCGTGCTGGTCGGCCCGGATGGGGACGTCGAATTCACCTACGCCAAGCGCAATCCCTTCCCGCCCGCCGGCGAGCCGGAGGTCTACGCGGCGGGAACGCAGCCTGGCATCTTCGAATGCTGCGGCAAGAAATGCTGCGTGGCGATTTGTTATGACCTGCGCTTCGACGAAATATATAACATGGCGGCCGCCGCGGATGTGGAGATGATTTTCGTCATTGCGAGCTTCCCCGCCGTGCGGCGAGATGATTGGATCCGCCTCCTCGCAGAACGCGCCCGTCAGACCCGCGCCCACGTCATCGGCTGCAACCGTATCGGCCGCGACCCCAACGAAGCCTACGCTGGCGACAGCGTCATCCTCGACCCCGCCGGTCAACCCCTCGCAGAAGCAGGCGACAGACAAACCGCCATCGGTGCCAATCTCGGCTGACCCGCCCCAAGATTACGCCGTCAGTATAGAATCCGCCGTCGAGCGCATCGCCGCCTGATCTGGGAAAATCCAATAGTTCGGGCTCAACTCGTGAACCGCAAACGTCAGATATCTCAAACAATCGCGTGACGTCGCCAGCAGGGAGACGTACTCCCGTGCCTGCTGGATCGTCAGTTCTTCCGTCGATTCAAGCTGGTCCATCCTGGCCAATGGCTGTGCAAGTTTTTTTCTGTAAATTTGTTGGTCTGTCATAGGTGGCTCGTTC
>JABGPZ010000068.1 GCA_018644725.1 Phycisphaerales bacterium | reverse complement strand
TGACCGCATTATACAATACTCAAAGTCGAAACGCTATTATTCAAAGAACCCTATAATGATTCAATGCGAACAATGCGAATTTTTTCCATTGGCCGCGGGACATACAGCCTCACTGGAGGCAGAGGAATCTGAGAATGATTCAATGCGAACAATGCGAATATTTTCGACGCGGTGCGAATGGGCAGGTGCAGTTTGCTTGTGACCCGTTCTCGACGATCAAAGAGCCCGAGTGTCTCCAGAAGTGGGAGTTGCTGAAGATGACCCAACTCGTCAGCAGCTACCAGAAGACGCTCGCCTTTTACGAACGTCTCGCGCCGATGCAGGAAAAAATGTTCCGCATGATGGAGAGCGAGATGGACGATTTGGACGAGTCGAACAGCTGGAAACAGGGGTCCGACGAGGATTATGATGATGCAGGCCTCGACGAGGCTGACGACGATGCCGATGATGATGACGATAACGATGAGATCTACCCTGATCCCGACGCGTGGAAACAGGGATAACTGGCTGTAAGGAGCACTGATGTACAAGATGCAACGGAAGAATTGGATGTGGGTTGGATCGCTGGTCCTGCTCGTGACGACGATGGCGAGTGGGGATTTGTCCCAGGCCATTCGTACGGCGTTGTCGGGCGAATTTTCCAAGGCCCAAGAGCAGGCCGCCAAGCTGCCCGCCGCCAACACCAAGGCCGTCGCGGTTCGCCAGTGGCTCAGCGATCACGCCAAGCTCACCCAGAGCGCTCTCGCCGAACGCCAGAAGGAGTACGACTATTGCGTCGAACGCATCGGCTGGGCCTATCTCGCCGACAAGCACACCAAGGTTTTCGAGGCGAAACCCTATTACAAAGAACTGCGCACTCTTGTGCGCGTCGACCTCGCCGACGGCTTTGGGGACATTGGTACGTCGATTGGCCTGGAGGATGCCGAGTCCAAACCCGCGACCGAAATCAAGACCACCAGCCTCAAGTCGATCGACGAGAGCCTGGCTTCGCTGACGAAGATCACCACCCTCCTCGCGAAAGAAACCGATGACTGGGCCAAGGAATTTCAGCGGGAATTGGCGGTGTATCACACGCAGCTTCTGGCGCTCAAGGCCGCATGGACCGCTGTGGACACCACGACCAAACGTGGGCGCTGGCTTGGGGCACGGGCTGTCCGTGAACCGCACGAAATGCTCGCCGAAGGTCTGACCGACCTGGAAGTCCTCGTGGCGAAAAAAGCGTGGAAAGTCGCGATGTATTATGCCCGTCAGGCCAAGGCGCTCATGCCCAAACCCGACAAAATCAAGCTGTGCCTGTGGTACAACACCGTGATGCGCGATTCGGAAACGCGCGGAAGAGTGCTGATCGCCAAGGCCGAATGGATCGACGCTTTGACGTGCTATAACACCCTCGAATCACTCGAGCCCGACAGCAAAGACTTCAAGGAACTCGCCCGCACTGTTCGCCGCCATGTGCGCGTGTTGCAGTTGTTTTCTGCGGGTAGCAACCCGCGTTCCGCCGCACCGGCCGACGATGATGTGCCGTCCAACGGCGATTCGGGCATTGAAGAAGAGGTCGACAAGGACTTCTGGAAAGAATATGTCAAGGGCATCGATGTGGCGATGGTCCGTCGCGCGATTGGCCAGCTTTCGCTGCGCTATGTCAAGCCCGTCGACTTCCGTACATTGTCCCAGGCCGCCCTCGACGGCGTGCGTGTCCTGGTCAAAACGCCCCAGGTCGCGGACACGTTTCCTGTCCTCAAGGACGAGAAAAAACTCGCGAAGTTCCTCAAAGAGCTCGAGCGCGAAATTTCGGACGTGACCCGCAAGGACCGCGTCGATCACACTCGGATGTGTATGGCGCTCAACCGCGTACTGGACATCAACGCCGCGACGCTGCAGTTGCCGGTGGGCGTGGTGGTGATGGAATTTACCGATGGCTTCCTCAGTAAGCTCGACCGATTCAGTTCGATGGTCTGGCCGTATGATGTGGTTGCGTTCAACAAGAACATGCTGGGCAACTTTACCGGCATCGGCGTACAGATCAATAAAAAGTCTGGCGAATATCTTCGCGTGGTGACACCTCTGCTGGGCGCGCCTGCGTCCAAGGCTGGCATCAAGGCGGGCGACCTGATTACCAAGGTCGGCGACGTGGACACCCGGACCAAAACGACGGAGAAGCTCATCAAGCTCATTAGCGGCCCGGAAGGGACGAAGGTGAGCCTGGAGATCAAGCGCCCGGGCATCGCCAAGGCATTTCGCGTCGCGGTCCCGCGCGGGGCGGTCAAGCTGCGTACGGTCAAAGGCTGGCAACGTCGCAAGGACGGCCAGTGGGATTATATGCTTGATCCGAAAGAAAAAATTGGCTATATCCGCCTGACACAATTCACCGACACGAGCTACAGCAACTTCCGTAAGGCGCTCGTCGAACTCCAGCAACAGGGCGTCCAGTCGCTGGTGCTGGACCTGCGGGACAATCCCGGCGGGCTGCTGTTCCAGGCGGTGCAGATCGCCGATGAATTCCTCGGCGCCGAGCAGGTGATTGTGAGTACGCGAGGCCGGCAAAAACCGCGCCAGGCGTTCCACAGTGCCCGTCGCGGCCTGTATCAGACTGGCGATTTGGTCGTGCTGATCGACGAAGGCAGCGCCTCGGCGTCGGAAATCCTCTCCGGCGCGATCAAGGACCTCAAACGCGGCATGATTCTCGGCCAGCGTTCCTATGGCAAGGGCAGCGTCCAGAACGTGATCCCCGTTCAGGGCGAAGACGCGTACCTTAAACTGACGACGGCGTACTACTATCTCCCCAGCGGGCGACTGTTGCACCGCGAAGTGAACGAGAAGGACTGGGGCGTTCCGCCGGATGTCCAGGTGGAACTCACGCCGCGGCAGACACGCCGCTGGCTGTCGTTGCGCTATCGCACGGACCTGCTGCAGGAGTTTGATCCCGCGCTGCTGAAGAAGGATCTCCAGGCGCAATACCAGGCCGATATCCAGCTGAACACGGCTGTGATGATGCTGCGCCTGATGAAGCTTCGCCGTGATGCGACCCCGCGCGTCGCCCACGCTGCTGCCGCCAGCAAGGTCCAATTCTTCACCGAATAGCAATCACAAATAGGCCTACACCACCCAGCCGGTCGTGCCAAAAGGCATGCCGGCTTTTTTATTGGTCGGAAAATATTATGTATTAATGTTTTTCGCGTCTCGCATACCTATTATTGCTTTGACATCCGTGTTGCGGGTGGCAGGACAGGTGCGCCCTGGGAGTGCCGGGGGTGAACGCGCTTGAAGCAGTGTGTGGCGTATGTTGCGGAGTTTTCGCGGGCCACACAATGGTTAGGCTTGGTTGGCGGGTTGGCAGACCTGCGGGCCGTGGGCAGGAGGTAGACGATGTTACGATATCCAGTTGCGATTCTCGTCCTCGTGGTGTGTCTTGGTTTGGCGGCGGTGTCGATGGGTGCTCCATCACTGGACATCCGCAAATCGCCCGTCACAGGCGGGACCAATGCTGGCCCCAATCCGCTTGACCCCAATGCCCTTCAGGGGCAGTGGTTTACGAATCTTTCGGGACAAAATCCCGAGGTGCGCCCGTATGAATTTTACGACAATGTGTCCGGCTCTGGCGGGGGCACGTCCAGCTCCGATGCGATCTACGGCGTGGTGACGAATATTGTGTATGCGGGCGGGGCGGAGAGTAATATTCTTTCCTTTGACATCAACGCCACGATCACCAATGATACGAACACCGTCACGGGCACATGGGCCGATGGAAGCAACACGCATACGGAAGCCCTCAGCACGACCCAGAGGTATGAAGGCACGATGTACGACACCTATCTGACGAGCGAATTTGCGGCCGATGAGAACAATCAGCCAAGTTCCTATGCCTCGCCAGCGGTTCAGCAGAGCCCGCAGATCCTCGCGCAGAATCACGATAACCTTGCATGGTTCTGCTACAACGAACTTGAAGATACTGGCTTGGGCGGGTATTGGGTGCCCACGTGGGACTTTGGCGACATCGCTCTCGGCCAGTCGTCCAACGTGACCATGTCGTTTACGGTTAGCGGCGATGGGTTGGAGTCAACCGATTCACGCTACCAGGCGCTGGAGACCTCGGCGGGGGGGCAGGATATTCTGCTGAATCGTACGACCTCGCTGAAAATCAGCAATTGGGAAGAGAAGATCGACCTTGACGATGGTACGGCGTATCCTTCCGAGTCGTCGCTACTTTACAGCGATGTGTCGGTTTTCCACAATGTGCCTGTGCCCGCGACGATGAGCGTTTTGGCGGTTGGCGTTTTCGGATTTCTCCGGCGTCGTCGGGGGTAAATCTACACCATAATGGCGAATGGATTCCTCGTCGGAATTGGCGGCGGGGAGGGGGGATCGTCTGGAGTACAAAACGGCCGCCGAGAGTCGAAATACCTATGAATTTTGGCGAATTTCTCTTTTTTTTGAAAAATTCCGAGCCGGACCTTGACATTCTGCCCGTAGAGTCGTATCTAGAGGGGCTTGATTGGGAAATTCGGACCCAAAACCACCGGAATTCCCATTGCCAGAGCCGACTTCAACCCTCAGGAGACACTCCGATGAAAATTTTCGTAGCCAACTGCGGCAGCAGCTCAATCAAATTCCAACTCTTCTCGATGGCCAACGAGACGGTCCTCGCCAAGGGTGTTGTGGAGCGCGTCGGTAGCCCCGAAGCCAACATTACCCTCGAGACCGAAAATGGGAAAATGGTCGACGTCCGGATTGACGCCCCCGACCACAAAGAAGGGCTCAAGAATGTCCTCGACAAGTTAGTGAATTCCGAGATCGGCGTTCTCGCGAGCATCGACGAGATCGAAGGCGTCGGCCACCGTGTGGTCCACGGCGGCGAAGACCCCCGTGCGAGCGATTCGATCAAAATTGATGCTGACGTGATCGCCCTGGTTGAAAAGAATACGCCCCTCGCGCCGCTGCACAACCCCGCGAACCTGCTGGGGATTGAAGCGGCCATGGCGGCGATGCCCACCACCACGCAGGTGGCGGTGTGGGATACGGCGTTCCTTTCCACGCTCCCCGAGAAGGCCTATCAATATGCCGTGCCGCGCGAATGGTACGACAAGTACGGCGTCCGTCGCTACGGCTTCCACGGCACGAGCCACCGCTATGTCACGCTCCGCGCGGCGGAAGTGCTCGACAAGCCCCTCGACGAGATGAACATCATCACCTGTCACCTCGGCAACGGCGGGTCGCTCACAGCCATCCAGGGCGGCAAGGCCGTCGACCACTCCATGGGCATGACCCCGCTGGAAGGGCTCGTGATGGGCACGCGCTGCGGCGACATCGACCCCGGCATCATTTTCTACATGCACAGCCAGGGCTTCTCGGTCGAAGAGATCGACGCGGCCTTGAACAAGAAAGCGGGCCTGCTCGGCATCAGCGCCCAGAGCAACGACATGCGTGACCTGCTCGGCAAAGCCGCCGCCGGTTCCGAATCCGCCCAGTTGGCGGTGGACATGTTCATTTATCGCGTCGTCAAATACATCGGCGCGTACTATGCGATTCTCCCCAGCGTTGACGCGGTGGTCTTTACCGGCGGGATCGGCGAAAACTCGCTGCCCGTGCGCGAAGGCGTGGTCAAGATGATTGCCTCGCTGGGTGCGGAACTCGACGAGGACCGCAACATCAACACCCGCGGCGGGGCATGTGGCCCGATCACCGCCAATGGCTCGAAGCTGCCCGTGTGGGTCATCCCCACCAACGAAGAGCTGATGATCGCGCGCGACACCCGCCGCATCGTCGCCGGCGGCTAACCGCCATACGAAGGTATCGTTTCAGCGCCCACGGACCCCCGTGGGCGTTTTTTTGTGCATGCGGTGGGTTGGAACAATTCTTCGTTTCGGGTATACTTTTCTTGCGCAACGACTCTCGGCGGGGGTATATTCAGAAAATTACCTACAATTTCCTGAAATCTCCTGGTGAGCCGAGAGATCGGTGTGCCCTGAAAGGATTAGCTATGAAGACCATTCACTGGATCATGTTGTTGGCGGTTGGCGCGGCGGTTGGCTGCACAGAGCAGCAGCTGGAGAAAGCCCGCAACGACTGGAACACCGCGTTCGGCCTGGAAAAGACAGCGCCCGGCCCGGACGCCAATGCCAAAACGTCCAAGATCAAATTGCCGCCGGACGTCAAAGGCACCATCGCCCAAGACGTCACGCTCCAGGCCACCGGCAGCCGTCCCGTCAGCGGCGTGGGTCTGTGTGTGGGTCTCGTGGACAAAGGGTCCGAAGAAATTCCGCCGAGTCTGCGTACGGGCCTGGTGAACTATCTCAAGAAGCGTCGCTTCGGTTCGTTTTCGGCCGGGACTGCGGGCGTCACGCCCACCGATGTTCTCCGCGACCGGGACACGGCGATTGTGGTTCTTCACGCCCCCGTGCCTCTGGGCGCACCCAAGGGCACACGTCTGGACGTGTTCGTCGAAGTCGCGCCGCGCACCTCGGCAATCAGCCTCGAGGGCGGCCTGCTCTGGCAGACCGACCTGGCCATCGGCGGAGCGTCCACCGGCGGGATCATGGGCGCCACGAAGCTGACCTGGCTGGCCAAGGCCGAAGGCTCGGTCTTCCTCAATCCGTTCATCGATGCCAGCAAACCCGAAAACGCGTCCAAACTTCTTCGCGGGCGAATCCTCGGCGGAGCCGTCGTCTCCCAGGACATGAAGATCCGTCTTCAACTCAACAAGCCCAGCTACAGCACGGCCCGCCGCATCGAGCGGCTGATCAACGAGCGCTTCCCTCACCCGCACTCGACCGGTGAATATGCCTCGGCCAAGAGCGCGAATCTCATCCATCTCACCATTCCGCCGCAATATCGCAGGAACTATTGGTACTTCCTGGACCTCGTGATGCACCTGCCACGCTTTAGCAGCCCCGGGGCCTATACCCAGCTTGCGACCCGCGTCGCGCACGATTTGGAAAAGCCGGGCATGAACCATCAACGATTGGCATTGATCTGGGAAGCCATGGGCCGCAGCATCTTGCCCGTGGTCCGAAAAAGCTATACCTCCAAAAATCCCCGTGCGCGGTTCTACGCCTCACGCGCGGGAATGCGCCTGAGCGACTATCATATCGCCGGACCGGTCCTGAAGGCCTTCTCCGAGGCCCCCGGAGAGATGCGTCTGCTCGCGGTGGACGAGCTGGGCTATCATCCCAAGTTCCTCCAGGGACTCGTGCACCTCAAGGCGCTCCTCGACAGCACCGACGAAATGGTCCGCGTGACGGCCTATCAGTCGCTCCATCGTTTGGGCGACCGTGTGAGCGTGAGGAGATATCCCGTCGATGCCCAGTCCGAACTGCGCCCCTCGTTCACGGTCGATGTCGTCGATTCCAAGGGCAAGTTCGTCGTGTATGCGACTCAGTGCAAGGATCCTAAGCTGGTGCTTTTCGGCCGGCCCGTACCGGTTGATACGAGCCTGTTTTTCGACAGTACAATTGGCAATGTGACGATTTATGGCGCCAAGGCCAAGCCCGCTGCCGAAATCCAGCGCATGGACCTGCGCCTCAAAGAGATCGCCGCGCTGATGAATGCGCCGAAGCTCCGGGCCAAGCCCAAAACGATCGAGACGGCTAAAACTGCCGAGACTACCAAAACTGCCGAGACAGCTAAAACAGCCGAGACGGCCAAAACGGCCAAAGCCGCCAAGGCCCCTAAAGATCCCGAAGCGGATTTGAAGAAGCTCGTCGCGAAGATCCGGGAACTCAAGGCGCTCTATGCCGAAGTCCCCAAGACTCCCGCCGAGGCCGATGCCCTGCGCGTCAAACAGCTCAAGCTCGAAGCGACGCTCGGCGTGGTCAATGCCGGCCTGAGCAGGGCCGAAAAAGCGATCCTCGCCCGCGACCACCTCGTGGCCTATCGCAAACTGCCCGACGGTGTGCGGACCACAAAGCATTTCTACATCCGTCCGAACTTGCTGGATTTGATGCTGGTCCTCGGCAACACGCCTCGCCCCGACGAGATCACAGGCCGCGTCCCCGGCCTGGGCCTGAGCTATAGCCAGTGCGTCGGCATCACCTATCGCCTTTGCAAGCAGAAGATTATCCCCGCGAAATTCGTCCTCCAGGACCTTCCCGAGCTTCAGCGGCTGTACCGGAACCTGCCCACCGACGATGTCCGCCTGCCTCCTGCCAGCGACGATGCTGCCGATCGCGCCGACGCCGACGAGTCTGCCGTCATCGACCCCAACGCTACACGGTAAGACGGGGACGGAGGGGCAGATCAAGGCCGTTTTGAGCCATGGCGGGCAACACGTAGCCCGCCTTACAAGGCTGGTAGAAAAGGAGAACGTTATGACGCGATTGATATTGGCTTTATCATTTACCTTGCTTCTGGTCGGCTGCAGAGATCAGGGGGGTATTAGTCTTTCGACTAAAAATTCTGCGAAAGCATACATACCCATTGAAAAAATGGGCCTTGTTTTGAAACAAGAACTGGTAGAATCTCAAAAAAGGTTCTTTTTAGGTTTACCCAATGCGGAAGACTTTCTGACTAGTTATTCTCAGCAAGCAACCAGTAAGGATAACACCGTTTTTTATGGTATATATTTCCCTGATCTGGCTCCGTCTGTTTTGCTTGTTCGCGTAAAAGATAAATTGTATTTTGAAACGCCACGTGATGAAAACATTCCCTTTGTTTTTGAATGGAAGTTGCAGTTGATTTCTGACACAGTAGACGACTACCACATTCAAAAGGAGTGGAAACTTAAATTGACATTAAATTTTTACAATGCCAACTTTACATCTTCTACTCTCCCTGGTCCCAACAATTGTCCAGGGTATGGTAGATTGGAAGACCCAGAAGTTCTTATACCTGAGCCCTCCCCGCATCAAAACGGAGCGGGGGAATGAGTCGGGAAAATGAGAAAAAAGATTGAAAGGCTTGGCTCGAGGAAGTACGACGCAATCATAGGCAGGGAACAAAAAAACAGGAGGAACAGAAATGAAACGAATTCAGATTCTATCTCTCGTATTGGGACTTCTCGGAGTTGCTGTGACTGGTTGTCAGGGACCTGTGGCTAACTCGTTGACTCTGACATCAGTCTATGCCGTCGGATCTCAGGAAAAGAATGGGAATGTGTTGACATTCAAAGAAGTTTCAAGGGGTAGTGTTCTTCGCGGGGACAGGGAGTTTGTGATATGGGTTGGACAAAGCATTGTCGAACGGTTTGGCTGCGGAGATACGATATTACAAGCTTGGCTGGTTTCCCCGAAATGGTCACCTGCCTCAAGAGAACCGTGCAGTATTTGGGGAATCATTTCCTCTTTTGAATTTCCTCTTCTATGTTGGAAATCGGTACACAGTTCAAATGGATCCGCTTGCAATGGCCAGTTTGTTGTGAAAGGCAAGGTGATGACGGCCAATATCCATTACGATTCTATTCCTGGGGGAGGATCCAAACTGTCGACACCGGAGGATATTCTTTGGAAGCACGGCGATGGTAAGTTTGACTTCTCTATGTCTATCGCGGGACCGGAAGGCTCGATTCGAACGGAAAAGGAAGTGGGATTGATGTTAAAAAACTGTAACCTCAGAGTGACAGAGGATGGAAAATTGCTTCCCTTCCTCTCCATTTCAAAGGGCGGAGCGGGAAAGTGAATCGGGGGAATGACAAATGAAGACGACCGCGGCGGGCAACATGTAGCCCGCCCTACAAGGCTACGTTAGCCAAGGCTTTACAAGGATAAAGAAAATGACCGACTATATGGAAATGAATGCAGAAATTCGAGAACTCATCAAGAGCCGTTTTCCTAAGGTGGCGCTTGAAGAGTTTGGCCAATATCTCCTTCAGGACGTTCCAAAGGATTCTGCTCTGTACATGGATTCTGGGGAGTGGCTGCAATTGTATGGCTCCCTCCTGCAGGACAACGTGGACTTTCTGGAGAGTAATGCGTATAGTTTCGCATTTCTTGCAGGAGTGTGTCATTTTTCAGTTGCGGATGGTGGGCCGGTCACTTTGATGTGGGGGCTGTGCAAGTTTTTTTCTGTAAATTTGTTGGTCTGTCATAGGTGGCTCGTTC
>JABGPZ010000088.1 GCA_018644725.1 Phycisphaerales bacterium | reverse complement strand
TATTGCCCACTTTGCGATCGGTGGTCTTCGTGTCCCACAGGCAGAACCCGTCGTGGTGCTTGGTGAGAAAGAGGATATACTTCATCCCCGCGGCCTTGGCAGTGAGGACCCACTGATCGGCGTCAAAGCCGCTCGGGGCGAAAAAGTTGATATCCTCCACGCCCGGCGTCCATTCATAGCCGCTGAACGTCGAAAAGCTCCAGCAGATGAACATGCCGAACCGAAGCTCTTGGAGCTCCTTGGTGCGCTTGGCCATATCCACTTTCGCGGGGTCGGTTTCGATTTTCGCCGGTACTATATCCACAGACGCGCCGGGGAGGCACCCGACCAGCACGCCCAACAAGATCATTCCAGTCCAAATGGCATTTTTCATCGATGTCTCCTAAAGAGGTTAGAGGGGGCGCATTCTAGCATTCAATTGTATTGACCGCAAGCCCGGCTGCTGAAGTTTTTCAGTGCGCCGAAACTAGCATTCAATTGTATTGACCGCAAGGCCCGCAGCCGACGTTTCTTTGTATCGGCTGGACATATCCCGACCTGTGGCGAGCATCGTCGCGAGGACCTGATCGAAGGTGATTTTCTGGCTGGACCAGTCGCCCTCGCTGGCGAGCAGAAATGCGTTGTAGGCCTTGACTACGCCCATGGCATTGCGCTCGATGCAGGGGATCTGCACGCAGCCGGCGACGGGATCGCACGTCATGCCGAGGTGATGTTCGAGCGCGATCTCGGCCGCGTTGGCCACCACGCGCGGGCTATAGTCGTGCGCCCAGGCAAACATACTTGCCGCCATCGCCGACGCGACACCGATCTCGCCCTGGCAACCCACTTCCGCGCCGGCAATCGACGCATTGTGCTTGGCGAGCATACCAATCGCCGCGCCCACGAGCAGACTGTCGCGGCACTGCTGGGGATCGATCTGCATCATCTCGCGCATTCCCATCAACGCCGCAGGCAGCACGCCACACGCGCCGAGCGTCGGGGCGGTAACTACAATATGCCCGGCTGCGTTTTCTTCCGCCGTCGCCAGTGCATAACTGTTGAGCATCAACATCCGCTGGGGCGAATTGCGTTTGCTCATCGCACGGTGATACAGGCTGCGCGCCTTGCGATGCAGGCCGATCGGCCCGGGCAACACACCCTCGGCCTCAAGCCCGCGGGACACCGAATCACACATCACCGCGAGAATCTTCTCCAGGTGGGTTTCAATTTCGTTCGCCGTCGCGCCGGTAATGGCCTGCTCGTTTCGCAGAATCAATTCGGCCAAATCCAGGCCGGACGATTCAATCTGCGCTTCGAGCGTCGCCATCGACGTATAGTCAAATTCTGGAGCATTGCGCCCGGGCGACTCTTGGCCGGGATATTCAATGAAGCCGCCACCGACGGAATACATCGTGATCTCCCAGAGAACCGCCCCGCCACCCAGAGCGCGAAAGATCATGGTGTTGCTGTAGGGGTGATCGTGAAGAATCTCGCCAAAGCGAACCGTCTCACGCGTGAGGGGAATCGACCGCCCGGCGAGGTTCATCGCGGGCAGGTCGGCCTTGGGGTCGCGCAATTGTTCGATTTGCTCGGGCTGCACCTCGGCCGGCGCATAGCCCAGCAACCCGGCCAAAATTGCCTCGGGCGTGCCGTGGCCTTTGCCCGTGGCCGAAAGGGACCCCAGAAGCACCACCTCAATGGCCTCGGTCCTCGCAAGACCCTCTGTGCGATCCGCGAGCATCTCGCGAAACGCCAGCGACGCGCACATCGGGCCAATCGTGTGGCTGGAGCTTGGGCCGGGGCCAATCTGATATAGATCGAAAATAGATGTCTGTATCGCGTCCATGGCGGCATTGTACACCCCAACCCCTCCAGCGCAAACCAATTTCCACCCAAATCGAAAAAAGTGCAAAATCGGGCAAAAAAGGCTTGTCAATCGCTTCAATCGCTGTATAATACGCGACCTAAATCGGACCAAAAGCAGGTTTTGCCTGTGTCCACACACGGCCCGCCGTGTAATAGAACTCGAACACAAAGCAGGATCGCCTGCACCCCATACCAAGGAGAACCTCGTGGCACATTCCCTGAGCGCGAAAAAACGCATTCGTCAAAACCTCAAGTGCAAGCAACTCAACCGCTGGCGCAAAGACAATATCAAAGCTGCCGTCAAAGACTTCGACGACGCCGTCCTGGCTGGCGACGAAGCGAAGATGGGCGAGACCCTCAAGGTCGCCTGCACGACCCTCGACAAGGTCGCCGGCAAAGGCACCATCCACAAGAATACGGCTGCCCGCAAGAAGTCCCGCCTCTCGGCCGCGATGCACAAGGCACTCGCCTAGTCCATCCAACGATCCGATTATTCAACACCCTTGATCGCCCCGGCGACCAAGGGTGTTTTTTATGCGTATAGGGAAATACAGATCTCTTGAATCCACAAAACCCACTGGGTGTTTTTTATGCGCATAGGGAAACAGCATATCTGAAACCAGCCGACCCCCTCTCGCCTATTTTTCATGCGCACAGGAAGAAAAAACGGTCGCATCCTGCTTGGTTGTACTGTTTGGGTTCCACCCCAAAGACGCACCCCTTGAGTTTTCAGGCGTCAAAACGTATACTCCATGTGTCATATATGGCTTTTACAAAGGATCGACGATGGATCAACACAATGAAAGTACACCCATGGGGCAAGATTTCTATCCCATGGTGTTCGATGAAATGATAAATGGATTCGCCGTTCACGAAATTATTTGTGACGATCAAGGGCATCCTGTGGATTATCGATTCCTGTCGGTGAACCCCGCCTTTGAAATCCTGACGAACCTCAGCGCCAAACAGATTATCGGCAAGCGGGTTCTTGACGTCCTGCCCAACACCGAATCAAGCTGGATAGAAACCTATGGCCACATTGCCCTCGAAGGCGGACACGCCAAATTTGAAAACTACTCAGCGGCACTCGGGAAGCACTTCTCCATTTCCGCCTTTCGCCCCGCCCCCGGCCAATTTGCCTGTTTCTTCGAGGACATCACCGAACAAAAACACATTAAAGAAAGCCTTGAACGCCGTGTTATCGCACTGACCCAACCCGTCGACAGTGTCGAAAAACTCCACTTTGAAGACCTCTTCGATCTCCAGGAAATTCAAGCTCTGCAAGATTCTTTTTCCAAGGCCACCGGCGTTGCGTCCATCATCACCCACACCGACGGTACCCCCATTACCGAACCGAGCAATTTCTGTCGCCTCTGCCGGGACATCATCCGCAAGACAGAGGCCGGCTGTGCAAACTGCTACAAATCCGATGCAGCCTTGGGCGGTTACCACCCAGACGGGCCATCCATTGAGCACTGCCACAGCAGTGGCCTGTGGGATGCGGGCGCGTCGATTAGCATCGGCGGCCGCCACATTGCCAACTGGCTCATCGGCCAGGTGCGCGACGAAACGCAAACCGATGAAACGATGCGCGACTATGCCAAGGTCATCGGCGCGGATGAAGATGAATTTCTCAAGGCCTTCCACGAAGTCCCGGCCATGCGCTATGAGCAGTTCGAACAGATCGCCCAGTCCCTGTTCACGCTTGCAAAACAGCTCTCAACCATGGCCTATCAAAATGTCCAGCAGGCACGGTTCATTGCAGACCGAAAACAAGCTCAGGAAGAAATCGAACATCTTGCAAGGTTCCCAAAAGAAAACCCCTCCCCCGTCCTCCGCATTCACGCCGACGGGACCTTGCTTTTCGCCAATCCTGCGGCGAGTGCGTTGCTGGAAACCCATCAGGAGCTTCTCGACGGAACCGTTCTTGGCCTCTGGAAATCAGCCGTCTCCGAAGCTCTTGACTCCGGAAGCACTCTTCGCAAAGAATTCGAATACCGCGGCGCCGTGTATGCCGTCCGCTTCACGCCGATCATCGCGATGAACTATGTGAACGCCTATGGAATCGACATCACCGACCGCAAGCAGGCGCAGGAACAGATCCGCCAGAGCGAAGGGAAACTGCGTGCCTATTTGGAACACTCGCCGGTTTGCACCAAAATCCTGGATCTTGATTTCAATTTGCAGTATATGAGCAATGCTGGAGTCAAGGCTCTGAATATTGAGGATGTGAATGAATTCTATGGGAAGCCCTACCCCTTCAGCTTTTATCCCGATTCGTTTAAAACCCAAATGATAGAAAGCTTGGAGACCGCCTGTGCAACAGGACAATCCGTTGCGCAGGAGGCTTCGGTGTACGATTTGGATGGGAAGAAGCTGTGGTTCCATTCGACAATCACCCCTGTGAATGATGAGGACGGACAACTGGACTATCTCATGGTGATCTCTATGGACATCACCGACCGCAAGCAGGCGGAGGAAGCGCGGCGAGAGAAGGAAGAAAACCTCCGCGTTACGCTAAATTCCATCGGCGATGCCGTCATTGCCACAGACGCCCAAGGCCGGGTCACACAGATGAACCCCATCGCCGAAACCCTCACAGGCTGGAGCTTGAACGAGGCCGCTGGCAAACTGCTCACCGAGGTCTTCCACATCATCCACGCCCACACGCGAAAGCCCGCGGAAAACCCCGCCGAGAAAGTTCTCTCTACCGGAGAGATCGTCGGCCTGGCCAACCACACCGCGCTGATCGCCAAAGATGGAACTGAATATCAAATCGCCGACTCCGGCGCACCCATTCGAAATGACAAAGGTGAAACCATCGGGGTCGTTTTGGTCTTCCGGGATGTCACCGACGAATACGCGCTACAAGACCAGCTCCGTCAGGCACAAAAAATGGAAGCCGTCGGCCAACTCGCCGGCGGGATTGCCCACGACTTCAACAACCTGTTGCAGGCCATTCTGGGCTATGGCGAAATGGCGATCGAAGAAATCGAAAAAGACACCCCGACCCACGAGTTCGTCTTGCAGATGACCAAGGCCGCCGACCACGCCAAAACGCTCACCAGCCAACTGCTGGCGTTCAGCCGCCGACAAGTCCTGGAAATGGAAGACCTGAACCTCAACGACGTGATCGCTGATCTGATGAAAATGATCCAGCGCCTCCTCGGCGAACACATCACTCTGGCCACTCTTCCCGGCCATGGATTGGGCACGATCCGCGCGGACCGCGGCCAGCTGGGTCAGATTTTGACCAACCTCTGCGTCAACGCGCGCGACGCCATGGTCGAGGGCGGCGAAATCGTCATCGAGACCGAAAACGTTCGCATCGACGAAAGCTATTGCCAGCTCCATTCCTGGGCCTCGCCAGGGCGCTATATCCTCCTCTGCGTGACCGACTCGGGCCACGGCATGGATTCCGGCACTCTCTCGCACATTTACGACCCGTTTTTCACCACCAAAGAAACGGGCAAGGGAACCGGCCTGGGCCTCTCCACCGTCTACGGTCTGGTCAAACAACACAACGGCATGGTCAGCGCCTACAGTGAAATCGGCAAAGGTACGACCTTCAAAATATACCTGCCCGTGGTCGAGCGCGTTGCAACGGCCATCGGCGATAAAATCGATGGCCCCATCCCCAATGGTACGGAAACCATTCTCTTGGCCGAAGACGACGCCATGGTTCGGGATGTCTGCGCGGAAATGCTCTCCCAAAGCGGCTACACCGTTCTCACGGCATGCGACGGGGAAGAGGCCGTGGCCGTCTTCAAAGAGCACCAAGATGAAATTGACATGGCCATCCTTGATGTCGTCATGCCCAATCTCGGCGGCAAGGGTGTCTACGATCACATCTCGGCGGCCAAGCCCTCTGTGCGATTCCTCTTCGCCAGTGGCTACAGCCTCAATGCGATCCACACGAACTTCGTCCTCTACGAAGGGCTCTCGCTGATCCAAAAGCCCTACCAGCGCGCCCAACTGCTCCGCAAAGTGCGCTCCGTGCTGGACTAATGCCCGAAGAGACCCATTCCAGAAATAACCATTGCCAAACTCGCAAGATGCAGTTACGATCTCCGTTCTTCTACAATAGAACCATGCTATTTCTATAGACACTTTTCCTCCTGAAAGGCAAAACCATGTCCCATACGACCAACACCCGTCGCACATTTCTGAAGTCCACCGTGGCCGCAGGCATCACCGCGAGCTACCTCACCTCATTCACCGCATGGGCAGCCCCCGTGAAAAAGAAAGTTCGTCACGCCGCTGTCGGCGTCGGCGGCAAAGGTGCGATGGACCTCAAAGACATCGCCAGTCACCCCAACATCGAAATCGTTGCGATCTGCGACGTTGACATGACATGCCTCAAGGCTGCGGGCAAGCGGAACCCCAAAGCACGAAAATATCAGGACTGGCGCGAGATGTTCGACAAAGAGGCCGACAACATCGATTCGGTCAGCGTCTCCACCCCCGACCACATGCACGCGCCGGTCGCCATGCGCGCGATGCAACTCGGCAAGCACGTCTACTGCCAAAAGCCCCTCACCCACGACGTCTTCGAAGCGCGCCAACTCAAGAAGATCGCCGCGGAGAAGAAGCTCGTCACGCAGATGGGTACGCAATTTGCCTCGAGCTTCTCCAACCGCTACTCGGAAAAACTCATCAAGGAAGGCGAAATTGGCAAGGTCAAGGAAATGTACTGCTGGTCGAACAAAGACGCACGAGTCTTCCGCCCGATGGGTCCGCGCCCCACGCGCAAAAACGCCGTCCCGGCAACTCTCGACTGGGACAAGTGGATCGGCACGGCGCCGATGCGCCCCTTCGTCAAAGACGCCTATCACCCCAAAGCGTGGCGCGGCTGGCAAGACTTCGGCTGCGGCTGGCTGGGCGACATGGGCTGCCACATCATGAACACACCGTTCCTCGTGATGGACATGGCCGCTCCGATCAACATCAAATCCACCGTCGAACCCGCCTGGGCCAAAAACCCCAAGCGCTTCAAGGAAGTCTTCCCGCAGTGGGAAATCATTGAATACACCTTCCCCGGCAACAAACACACCGAGGGCGACACCATCAAACTGACCTGGTCCGACGGCGGGAAATATCCGCCCAAGGCCGTCCAGGCCCTCGTCGGCGGAAAGAAACTTCCCTCGCAGGGCATGATGGCCATCGGCACGGAGGGCGTGTTGCTGCTGCCGCACCCCGGCATCGCGCCGAAGATCTATCCGAAGAAAAGACTCCCCCGTGTCAAATTCGAAAACACAAACCACTACTACCATTGGGTTGACGCGATCCTCAAAAACGACCCCGACATGCCGCTGTCGCGCTTTAGCTTCACGGGCCAGCTCTCGGAGGCGATTTCGCTCGGCGTGATCTCCCTGCGCTTCCCCGGCCAAGACCTCAAGTGGGACTCGGCGGCGATGAAGTTCACCAACGTCAAAGAAGCCAACGCCCTGCTCAAACGCACCTACCGCAAAGGCTGGGAAGAAAAAGGCCTCTAGGACACCCGCATGACCAAGCGAAAACGCTTCGAAGCAACACGGAACAATCAACCTACCGACTTCCTGCCGCGCACGCCCGTGCTGATGCATCTTGTGGCCGACCACGCGAAGATCTCCTTCGCCACGTTCGCCTCCGATGGCATGGCCTTGGCGGAAGCCAACATCAAGCTGTTCGAACAATTTGAGTTCGAGCAGCTTGATGTACGTTGTGACCCCTGGCGCAAGACGGCCGACCGCCTCGTCAGCATCAGCACGTTCCTTATGGACACGACGATGGACCCCAACCTCGCGGCCCTGTGCGAACCCGTTTCGTACAACGATCAGAACGCCAACTAAAAATCCGCCGGAAAGCCCCATGCCCACACCCTCTTCCAACTCCCGTCGCCATTTTTTGAAGACCGCCATCGCAGCGGGAATTTCAACGAGCTATCTGTCCTCGTTCACGGCATGGGCGAGCCCCGCCAGCAAGAAGGTCCGCCACGCACAGGTCGGCGTCTTCAGGCGCGGCGCACACGATCTTCGCAACATCGCCAGCCATCCCAATGTAGAGATCGTCGCACTCTGCGACATCAACAAGACCAAACTCCAGGCCGCCGCAACACGCTTCCCAAAAGCGCGCCTCTATCAGGACTGGCGCGAAATGCTCGCCAAAGAAGCCAACCACATCGACTCGGTCTGCATCTCTACGCCCGACCACATGCACGCGCCGATCGCCATGCGCGCGATGCAGCTCGGCAAGCACGTCTTCTGCCAAAAGCCCCTCACGCACACCGTCTACGAGGGCCGGCAATTGGCGAAGACCGCCGCGGAGAAAAAACTCGTCACCCAGATGGGCACGCAGATCGCTTCGACATTTTCCAACCGGATGACCGAGAAGCTCCTCAAAGAAGGCGCCATCGGCAAGATCAAAGAAATCTATTGCTGGTCGAACAAGAACGCTCGCGCGGCGGCCTCTGCCATTGCGCCTAACGCCACACCTCTCACGCAGCCTGCGGGAAACCCCCTTCCGCCAGAAGGACCGCCCCCGGCAACACTCGACTGGGACGGCTGGATCGGCGTCGCGCCGACGCGTCCCTGTCGTCGACAATTCTACCATTCTGGCGCATGGCGGAAATGGCAAGATTTCGGTGGCGGCCACCTCGGCGACATGGGCTGCCACATCCTCAACACGCCCCTGAGCGCACTCGGGATGCCCGCACCGATCTCCATCCAAACCCAGGTCGACCCCGAATGGATCAAAGACGCCCTGCGCTATCGCGAAAGCTTCCCCCTGTGGCAAATCATCGAGTACACCTTCCCCGGCAGCAAGATCACGGCCGGGAAGACCGTGAAACTGACATGGTCCGACGGCGGAAAACTCCCCCTCCACAAATTCAAGCCCCTCGTCGGCAACAACCCCCTGCCCACTGAGGGGATGCTTGCGATCGGCACCAAAGGTGTCTTGCTTCTGCCCCACGTTAGCATCGCGCCGAAGATCTATCCGAAGAGAAAACTCGCGGCCGTGAAGTTCGAAAACACAAACCACTACCATCAGTACATCGACGCGATTCTCGCGAACAAACCCGCGATGGCGATTTCACGGTTCCCCCTCGCCGCGCCGCTCTCCGAGGCCGTACTGCTGGGTGTGATCGCCGCGCGCTTCCCTGGGAAATCGCTCCAGTGGAACACCAAGGCGATGAAGTTCAGCAACCACCCCGCCGCCAACAAATCCCTCCGCACGACCTATCGCAAGGGCTGGGAAGAAAAAGGCCTCTAGGCACTGCGGCGACACTGGGGTTGAAAGTTTTGGATTTCGTGCTATACTACGGCCATGGGTGATCGGCCCTGCTGGCGTGAAACGCTGGCGATACCGACCCGGGGGCGAAATGGCTTCGACCGGACGGGTTGCGGGATTTGTTGCGTGTCGAGGTTCCAGGCGGCCTCGTTAAACCCTGGAAAACCTATAGTTGCAAATAACAACTATGCACTCGCTGCTTAAGAACTAAGTAGCTGACCCCTGTCGCCTCGCCCGCCGGCGGCAGCTGGTTATAACCTATGCGGGCTTACTGCGTGAGAGTGGCTTGGTTACTCATGCAGGACATCTGGCCGAGCTGGCCTGGGGATTCCGTGTCGCTTCGGATGATCTCGGCGAGAATTAATAAGCGAATATACACGTAGACGCAAATTCTTAAACGTCACGGGACGGGGGTTCAATTCCCCCCGCCTCCATCTTGGCAGAAATGCCATAACCTACGCTACCACATCAAGTAGCGTAGGTTTTTTATTGCCAAAATCCAGCAGGTTTCACAAAAGGTTTCACAAAAACGAGCCATTTACCCCTCCAAGAAAGTGCTTACATCCTCCATACAAATGTGTATAATGCCCAAGCACGAACAGGCCGGAATAGCGGAAACCGGCCGACAGAAGCTACACCCACTCGTGCACAGGAGCAACACATGATCGATTCGAGGAAAAAACTCGTCCCGCGAGGGAGCCTTTACAAACATTCCAAAACTGGCGGCTGGTATCTGCGCGTCCGCTGGCCGGATGAGACCGAATTCTCGTCGGTCCCGCTTCGCCCGCCAGGCGCGAAAAGTGCCACCAAGGTCAAGGGCGTCGCCGTTGAAATCGCCAAGGATGTGATCGCCGTTCGCCTCAGCCACCGCGAAGGCATCACCGATTCCCTCGTCGATCTCGCCGAGCAATTCCGCTCCGCCAACACGCTGACGGCCAAGCCGCTCCACGCAAAGAAGAATAAGGCGCACATTATGCGGTTCCTCAAGGAGGCGGAAATCGAGCAGGTCGAGGCGATCACGACGATGGCCGTGCGAGCATTTCTCGTCAAGCTCGGCGAGACGCTGTCGCCGAAAACCATTCGCGAGTACAAGACATCGATCAATCTGTTTTGCACCTTCCTCGTCGAACGCCAGCTCCTCGCGTATAATCCCTGCACCGTCGTAAAGCTTCGGCCGATCAAACCGCGTCCGCCGGTGCTCATGCCCACCGCATCGGTCGAAGCCCTGCGCGAACGCATCACTACGTCAGAAAGTAGCTATCGCGAAGACCTACTCCTGGCTGTCGATATCGCCGCGCATTGCGGCCTGCGGATCAGCGAGATTCTTGAGCTGCGACATCGGGCCCTGCTCGATCAGGGCGAAGGCTTTGCGCTACTCGTCGGCGAAAAGTCCCCGACGAAATCCGGCGACTGGCGCG
>JABGPZ010000086.1 GCA_018644725.1 Phycisphaerales bacterium | reverse complement strand
CGCCCTGCGAAGCCGCGCCCGCCGACAAGCCGCATCACTCGATGCACCCTTCGACGACGCGCCCAAAGGTCGAAGCCTCAAAGACCTCCTCGTGGCAAAAAATTCCGCCCCAGACCAATTTTCCATGAACCGCGAGACCCGCCACGCCGTATTACAACAGATCAGTGAAATGGACTCGCGTCTGCGCGAGGTGCTTTCGCTGAGCTATCTGACCGAACTGACGCACACCGAAATCGCGGAGATCCTCGAGATCCCACTCGGCACCGTCAAGAGTCGTCTCCATCAGGCCCTGCGCGATTTCGCGGAGCGCTGGCGACGCTCAAAACAGGACACCGACCAATGACCCACGACACAGACAATCCCAATCCCGCGCTCATCGACGAGCTGGAACTTCCCGACGACGAACGCGCCGAGCTCGCCGAGGCGATGGGCCTGCTGGAACACCTCAACGTCGAGCCCGACGCATATCTTGTGGATGACACTCTGTTTGCGATCCGTCAAGCCATCACGGCCGAGCAAACGTCCAACGCCTCCGTGCCGCGCTGGCGGCAATGGACCAGTGTGGCTGCGGCTTCGGCGATTGTCCTGGCGATGCTCACACTGATTCCCGCCGCGCTCAATCGTCTCAAGACCTCCCACCTGCGGGCGCTGTGCAGCACCAATCTCAGGACCATCGGCGACGGGCTTTCGCGTTGGGGCTCGGACCACGACGACGCCCTGCCCGCCTCGGGAAACTCGTCGCGCTGGATGACCAACGACTCCCAGCCGGTGGCGAGCAATTCGGCCGGACTGTATAAGCTCGTTACGTCGGATTACAACTCTCCCGAAACATTCCGCTGCGCGAGCGCGAAGCTCACCTGCCCCCCCGCCGCGCCAAAATCAAAAGATTTCGCCTCCGCGTGCGACATTCACTATTCCTACCAGCACATGCTCAACGGCCGAACCGAACGGCTCTCCGGCGCACGCAAACCCAAGATCATTCTCTCCGACCGCACCCCGCTGGCGACCTGGAACCAACACTTCCCCAACCACCAAAACGACAGCTCGCCCAATCACCAAGCGGGCCAAAATGTGCTGTATACCGACGGCCGAGTCGAGTGGACCACCGATGCGGACTGCGGCATTGGCGGCGATAATATTTTCTCGCCGAAATCGTACAAAGGAAACATCGACGGAACGGAAACTCCCGAAGCCGACGACGACACGTTCTTGCTGCCCGCCTGGGCTCCCATGGCCGCGAAGTAACTCGACCAGGAGCGCATCCGCAAAGTCCATACGGACACCACGGCCATAGTGAATTCCTTCTTGGGGGATCGGCAGTCTACGCCTGGGAGACGCGGAGAACTTCTTCGATGGTCGTCTGTCCGTCAATTGCCTTGAGGACACCATCTTCCTGGAGAGTCTTCATCCCGACTCGGCAAGCGGCTTCGCGAATTTCATTCACGCCCGGGTCGGTGCTGATCATGTCCGCAAGTTCATCGTCCACCACGAGCAGTTCATAGAGACCCACTCGGCCCTTGTAGCCCGAGCCGCGACATTTTTCACACCCCGCGCCACGATAGAGGGGCTTGCCGGCGTGGCCTGAATGTTCAAAGAAAACCCGCTCGCGCCGGGTCAGCTCGTTGTTCTCTTCCTTGCACTCGGGGCAGATCCGGCGCACAAGACGCTGGGCCAACACGGCACTGAGTGCGGCAGAAATCAAATAGGGCTCGACGCCAATATTAATCAGACGCGTAATGGTCGACGGCGCATCGTTGGTGTGCAGCGTGCTGAGCACCATGTGGCCCGTGAGCGAGGCCTGAACCGCGATGCGGGCGGTCTCGCCGTCACGAATTTCACCGACCATGATGATGTCCGGGTCCTGACGCAGCAGACTACGCAGCGCCGCGCTAAAGGTCATGCCAATCGCGTCGCGCACGTGGACCTGATTGATCCCGTCGAGTTCATATTCGACGGGGTCTTCGACCGTCGAAATGTTCAGCCTCTCGCGGTCCATCACCTGCAGCGCGGAATAGAGCGTCGTACTTTTCCCACTCCCCGTCGGCCCGGTCACGAGGACGATGCCGTTGGGCTGGTTGATTTGATGCATGAACTCTTCGAGCATCTCGTCGCGGAAGCCGAGTTTCTCGAGGCCCACGGTAATCGAGCGGCCATCGAGAATACGGATGACACACTTTTCGCCGTGTGCTGTGGGGAGGATACTCACGCGCAGGTCAATATTGCGGCTCTGGACGACGACGCGAATTCGGCCATCCTGCGGGATACGCGTTTCGGCGATATCCAGCTTGGACATAATTTTCAAACGCGACAAAATCGCAGGCGTCATACTCACTGGCGGCGCGGATTGCTCGAACAAAATCCCATCCATGCGGAAGCGCACGCGGAGTTTTTTGCGGGAGGGTTCGATGTGGATATCACTGGCGCCTTCGCGCACGGCCGAGGTGATGATATAGTTCACATAGCGAATGACCGGGCTTTCGCCTGCCATCTTTTCAAGGTCTTCGGCCTGGCCTTGTTCTTCCTCGACAACCTCGACGGAATCTTCTTCGACCCCAAGTTCGCCAAGAATTTCCTCGACCTTTTCCAGCGCATCGCTCCCGCCCACCAACTCGGCGAGGTGTGCCAGAATGTCTGCGGGTGGCGAGACGACCAAGATCACTTCCCGCCCGAGGCGGCGACGCAAATCGTCAATCAGAAAAATGTCTTCGGGATTGGCAATCGCAACGACCACCGACCCATCTTCATTCGATTCCAGCGGCAGGACCATCTTGCTTCGCATATACTGCGGCTGGAGAACATCGGTCAACTCACTGTCGAGGGTTTGCTCTTCGGGGATTCTGCGGAACGGCATCTGAAAATATTCGGCCTTGGTTTCCAGAGCGACCTCGTCGGAGATGGCTCCCTGCTCGACCAGGACATCGATCACAATCGCCCACGGCTGCTCGACGAGTACCGCATTGGCGAGATCGAGCTGTTCGCGCGTGACCTGTCCGCGCTGATGGAGCAGATCCTCGGGGCCATGCGGAATGGTCGACTCTTCCTGGGGACTCCACAGGAAGCTGTCCCCCATCACGCTCTCGGCCTGATTGAAGACTTCCATATTACCCAGATTGTCTGATCCACTCTCGTTTTTCATCGTAACCTCATCGCGCCATTTCGAAGATTAACGGTTGCCGGGATTCATTTCCATGTACGGGTGAGGGTTTTGACATTCCCCTTCCACTCCAGATCGACCTCACCGTCCTTGATTATTATGAGGATCCAGCCGGCTACATTATCGCCCACACGCCGACGCTGACCATTGATATTTGCCGACGAGTTTCTTCCGACCAGCGTCCCCTGAAGAACGACTGCATCGAGCGAAGGCGCGTCCTTCAAGTCTCCCTTTTCTTCCGAAGATACGGGGGTCTTGGTGGAGTCGGTGGCCGCGACGGCGGCGGTTTTGGCCGCGAGGGCCCTGGCTTCTTCGGGCACGAATGGGCGGAATGGATTGTCGAGTTCCTGTCCACTGCGGCGGGTTATAAACTTCCGAGTCAGCCCCACGGCTTCGATCTTCGCGTTGTTTTTTTCGGCCCAGTTCTTAGACACTTCGGTGTTCATTTTCTCGAGCCCACGCTGGACGTTCTCAATCCGCGTGGAATCGACGCGCTCGGGGATCAACGGACGATATTGCCGCCCGGCGTGGATACCCCATACGATCCCTGCGACGAACATCAACCCCATCAACAGCGTTGTCCGCGGCAGGCCAAAGGCCAACGCGCGAACCGGCTTATTGGAGGGCTGGTTGTCGTCCAGCTGTCCCGTGCTCATTTGCCACGGGTGAAGGGAGGGTGTTTGTTTTTCCTCAGTCATGGCCTTACCCCTTATCTGGTCTGGGTTGGAGTCTTGGATTCAAATTCCAACTCGCTCTGACGGTGTAGTAGTTATGCAGGTTTGTTCAACTCGACGGGCGGCCCGGGCATTCTCGATGTGGGTGTCACCGCATTGGGGGCTCCCGTCTTGACGGGCTCGGGCACATCCCCCTCTACGGGGACCAACAGCCGAATTTGGAGATGGGCCTTGATGAGGTTTGCACCCTGTCCAGCTTCGCTGGGATTGGATGTCCGCGGAGCATCGCGTTCAATGACCACGCTGGGAATCCAGACCCGATAGCCCGACACGCCAAGCTCGCGCAGGAACTGGAAAAAGTCCTGGAAGCGGCCCTGAATATCGGTCAGTTTGAAGGTGTAGGCTTCAAACGAATACGTCCCCTCCAAGGCTCTGGGTCTCCCGCGGTTTTGCTTTTCGAACCCCAGGCTAAGATGGTTTTTCTTTGCCAATTGCATGATCTTCGCTTGGGCATCCCGGTAGACGAACGGCGTAATGAGATCGTCGCGAGAAACCCCCAGGCGCTTAATGAGATCGTCGCGGGTTTTTTTAACGTTGTTTCTGGCATTTTCTTTTTGCTGGTTCACATTGTTATGGATCTGAACCAATTCATAGAATTCATTGTCCATCCGTTTTTTTGCCTTCTCACGAGGCAACTTGATGTAGGCCCAGGCTCCCAAAGGAACCAGCCCCAACATCACGATAAAAATCATTTCTCGCCATCCAGGTTTCATGAGGGGCCTCCTGTCTCAAGTTCGCCGTCACGGGTGGTGGTTTCGCCGAGCTTGGAGCTCTGCCCCTTGTCCTTTTCGTCCAAATCGCTGTCAGGAATAAGGACCCCATGCCTGGGGCGATCAAGGAGAGTGGCGATCAATTCTTCATCCGATTTCACCATCAACATGATTGTAAATGCCCGTCGGGGCGGAGCGGAATCTCCCGAAGAAGACTTGCGCATCACCGTCCGTTCCAGGCTCACCGAAGAAAAGAACTCCGTATCATCCAGGCGGTTGACCAAGCGAGCCTCTTCTTTGTTGGATGTCGCGGTCCCTTTCAGGATGATGGTCACTTCCCGCTTCTGCAATGGCGGTTTCGCGGAGGTCGTCTGCTTGGGGCCGCGATGAACGGGCTTTTTCTTTTCTGCCTCGGGCAACTTCCAGGCCGTCCTCATATCCATAGACTCAAACACGATTCCTTCGCCCTGCTTGGCGCAATTTTCCAGCACTTCCGACAGCATCAACGGCGTGAAATATTGCTGGCCTGTCGCTTCCTGAAGCACTTCTTTCAACACCTGAGTACGTTCGGTCTGTGCGAGGGAAAAATCGATGGCTTCCTTGTCGGAGCGATCAAACTTCGCCATCGCCACATCGTACTTTTCGCGCGATTTGCGAAGCTTGCTGCGGCCAATGTATTCATCGACCATCAGCCCAGCCATCACAATTCCAAACAGCACGACGCAAAACATATCCGCACGATTGCGCATACGTTCTCGAACGTACCATTCCGGCAGGAGATTCATATCATTCATGGTGCAATCCTTCCTCTTGGGGATTCAGCGCGTACAAACTCAGTCCGCTTGAAACCGCCATGGAATAATCTTCTTCGAGTATATCATAGACTTGGGCACCTGCCCCAGCCGTTTTTTTCATTTTTCCAATCCAGGACTGACTTTTGCGCGCGAGATCACGCCAGTCGCCAAGCACTTCCTGGAGCATCATGCCCACATTGCCCAACTGGGCGGGCAATCGTAACCGCTTGGCCAGCTCTTCGCAAATGGCCTGATTGCGGCTTTGGCCACCAACAAAAACCACCCGGTCCAAAGGCACATTGCGGAAGCTCGAAGAGAAATAACGCAGGCTCTTGCCAATCTCGCGTTCAATCCCCGTCATCCACAACGAGCGCCATTGTTTGAACTCGCCTTCAATCATGCTTTTCTTTTCGTCCGCCAACGCCGACCCGCTCGGCTTCATGTTCAGCAAGTGAACTTCCTGCTGGGCGATGCGGGTCGCTTGGGACACGGCATAGTCCAGCCCCTCGCTGCCCCCTTTGAGCAGGCGGTGGAACAGGACATTGTCGCCCTTGGCAATGGTCACCTTCGTCCCCGAGGCGCCCAGATCCAAATAGACCGTCGCACAATGTTCGGGACGATGATGCAATACGGTAAAGCAGCGCGCTAACGCAACTGGTTCGATAGTAATGGCTTCGACGCGAAGGCCCAAGCGCGTGAACACGTCGAGGTACACGCGGAACATCATCATCGGCACTGCGACGACGAGCACTTCCTGGCACAGCTCGCCGCCCTCATAAACTTCTCCGACCACCAAGTGGCGCAGAAGAACTTCATCCAGGGGCAAGGTCAATTCACTGGCGATGGCCTGACGGATGGCGACCTGCTGGGCGGCGCCTTCACGCTTGGGAACGCGCAGGTGACGGACAAACATTTCCGTCGGCGGCAGCGACAGGACGCAGTTGCGGCTTTGAAAACGGCCACGTTCGAACATGCGCCCCAGGCGGGACACTAGGAAACGAACCCGCTCGGTTACATTGCCGCGAATTTCGGGAGGAATGGGGAGAATTGCATAGGCACGAGGAACAATCTTGCCCGACGCATCAGCGCGGAACTGGGCAAGCTTAACCGCCGTGCGACCGATGTCCACCCCAATGGGAAACACGGTGTCTGCGGTTTTATGTTTGTTCCGACTCCACATGCGATTTGCTCCATTGCGTTGGCAAAAGAAAACACCGACCGGGGCAGTCCCCGGCCGGTGTAGTTCTATCTTTCATGGCGTCGCCGTGTTCAAGCTTTCGCTTAACCCACCCCGACGCGCCGGGCACTGGACTACATTATAGTCCAGCTTCTATAAGGCATGCAAGCGTTGATTACTCTGCAGCAGCAACACTTACGGCCCAGTCAGCAGAACTGGTACCCGAGAAAGTCAGGGTCCAAGCAGCGGCGTTCTTCAGGCCGAGAGCTGCAGCGTCTGCGGGCAGTGCGCCGTTTTCCTGGGTGTAGACTTCCAGAAGACGGTTAGCCTGCTGCTGGACGTTCGCCAGCGCAGCAGCGCGGGTGTCGTCAGCCGAGGTGCCGAAGCTGGAGATGGCGATGGTCGCCAAGATGCCGAGGAGGATCACAACGATCAAGATTTCGACGAGGGTAAATGCTTTGCGTTTCATGGTCTGTCTCCTTAAGAGAATGAGGAATGGAATATATCTTGTCACCGGACCTCCCGGCAACATGGTATCAGGATCAATGGATTGGTATGGTATCGAGCCTGGTATTCCGCAGTGTGAAATATCGATGTTGCATTGTCCTCTCTATCGACCGCGGAACCCAATTTCTTTACTTTTTTTTTAGCGTGCCGGCAAAAATAGCCTGACCTTGTGTCGCGTCCAACTCTCGCAGGACTTCTCCATAGTAGCACAACAAATTAGTCTGTCAAGTGGAAAAGCAAAAAAAAACAGCCTATCCCCTTGCAAAAAGGGGGCTTACGCACGATGAACAATCGATTAATTCCCATCCCTCTCCCCCGTCCCCTCAACAAATGCTCACATCTACTTTAAATCAAAGAAGTTGGGTGATATCTTTTCGGGGCATCCATGTGAAAATGAGACTCTACATCCATCGTTTCACCCCACAATGCCATTGATGACAAAGCCGGACGATCCGGTTTTTCCATCCGTGTCGGCCAAAAATCACTTGTCCACGACGTTAGAAACTTCTCCGCCGCTGTAGACAATCGAGTGATTCGGCGCAAATTCGCGGGAGACAAACCCGTTCGCCTCAAGCTCTGCCAGCGAGGGCGTGGCCGTCATGTCATCGATCGACTTGCGATAGCTCTGCACCGCGCCAGTCACATTTCGAATCACCATATTTTCGGCATATCCCTGTTTATCTTCCACCACCGAACCAAGGCTCATGATTGTAATGGTCGCAATGATGGAAATCAGGGTCACGGTAATGAGGATTTCGACGAGTGTAAATGCGTTTCGTTTCATGGGAGTATCCTTATATATAGAGAGGTTCTGTTTCCATGGTAGCCGTCAGAGTGCCCTGGGTCAAGTCAACAACAGCAAACTCAGCGCCATCACAGCCATCCCCGCCATCAGTCCGTAGATCGAATCGTGCCCTTTGGAATATTCCCGGCTGGCGGGCAGCAATTCGTCGAGGCTGATGAACACCATCACCCCCGCCACACTCGCGAAAAGCATGCCCATCAAATTTGGGGTAAGCCACGGCCGAAGCAGGAAATAGCCCACACCCGCGCCAACGGGTTCGGCAAGGCCGGAGAGGAACGACCAGAAAAACGCCCGTTTGCGGCTTCCCGTCGCATGATAGATCGGCACGGCGACGCTGATGCCTTCGGGAATATTGTGTAGCGCGATGGCAATGGCAATGGCGATGCCGAGCTGGGGATCTTCGAGCGCGGCGATAAACGTCGCCATTCCCTCGGGAAAATTGTGGATGCCAATCGCCAGCGCCGTCATAATCCCCATGCGGTGAAGGCGATGCTTGCGGCGGCGCTCTTCGGTGTGGGTTTCCTTGGGATGCGGGTCGTCTTGATGCAATTCATCGAGATCACTGTCGTGACGCACCTCGTGGGGATTCTCAGCCGAAGGGATCAGCTTATCAATCAGGCCGATGAGGACCATCCCGCCGAAAAAAGCGCCAACCGTTGCCCACTGCGCCCCGGCGGTTCCCATCGACTCCATGAGGGTTTCGCGCGCTTTGGGGAAAATCTCTACAAATGATACATACAACATCACGCCCGCAGAAAACCCCGTCGAGATGGAGAGAAATCGGTGGTTGGTGTGATGAGCAAAGAACGCCATCGCCGAACCAATCCCGGTACTCAACCCCGCCAATAGCGTCAGGCCAAATGCCATCCATACGGTATGAGAGTCCATCACCAAAACAATCTCCTTGGGGCTTGTGTCGTGTCACTCCACACTTGGCAGTATAGCACATCGCGGCGGAATTCCAAATGGTTTGCTTTCCCGAATGCAAATTGCTACACTCCGGGCCATGCTTGGACTGATCATGATCATCTTGGGCGCGCTCTTGCTGTTTGGCGGCGCCGCCTATGCGACCGAATGGGTCAATCAAACCCGCGAAGACGCCTACCACTATCTGCGCTTCACCTCGCTGGTGATTTCACCGATCCTCGGCGGCGGGATTTTAATCGTCCTGGGCATCATGGAATTTAACTGAGCCCAGACCGCGACGCGAAAGTCCACCTTTTCCTTTTCCCACTTTTCCCACTTTTTCCTAAGGCACCCCCCGAGATATCCGTCTGTACAGTGGAGCACGAACGCAACGCACGCCCCGAATGAACCAATGAGTCATCGCGCCGCCATGCCGATCTTCATTCGCTCCGTGCAACAAAAAGGAGTCCTTCATGGTCCACGCACAGACCCAACCCATCCCCGACAACGAACGCCGTTTCTACGCCACCCTCGCACGGTTCATGCCGTGGACCATCAGCGGCCTGGTGCATGTCGCCGCGTTTTTAATCATGTTGGTCGTGATGCTGCTCTCGAATCAAACGCCCAAAACCCGCGCTGATCTGCATATCCCCGGCGTGTGCGACACGCTGCAGTCGACGGCCTTCCACTCTGCCTCGACGCCATCGGTGCAACCCTCCACATCCCAGCCGCGAACCGCCACCAAGACCAACCCCTCCAATTCGCCCGAAACGGGTGAATCCCAAAAACCGTTGTGCCTCATCGCCTCCGAAGGCGGCGCACTCGCCTCGGGAAAATCCGGCAGACCCGTCGGCCAGGGCCCAGGAGACACCACCGTCTTCCAGACCCCGCCCGAATTCGGCAACACCGACGATATCCTCTACGTCATCGACCGCAGCGGCTCGATGCTGGACACCCTCGACGCCATCGCCTACAACATGACTCTCTCGATCAGCGCGCTGAGTCCCCAGCCGCGGGTGGGAATGACCTTCGCCCAACGACAGCAGCAGCGCAAACGGCGATTCGGGATCCTGTTTTTCTCCGACACCAAACCCATCGCCTTCCAGTCCGCTCGCCTCGTTAAGCCGACCATGGAAAACCAGCTCGCCGCCGCCACGTTCCTCCAAGGCGTCTTCCCCCTCGGCAAGACCGATCCCGTCCCCGCGCTGCAACGAGCATTTGCTTCCCTCCGCGATGCACAGAAATCGGCCAACGCTCCGCGCAACCAACTCATCTACCTTCTGACCGACGGCGTCTTCCCCGACAGCAATGCCGTGATTCGCCTTGTCCGCGCCGAGCTGCGCGACAATCCGCGCGTACAAATCTGCACCATCCTCTATGGCCACCGCCCACCCGCGGCCGAAACCACACTCAAAACCATCGCCACACTTTCTGGCGGAACCTACCGCTACGTCTCGCTGAACAAGTAGGCGACACAATCCATCGGATGAGAAACCATTCATCCTGTCCCAAGAGAAACCCCCTTGACGGACAGAAAGGCACCTTGTGGTGCCTTTTTTATCGACTCATCAAAAAAAACCTCGACGGACATGGGAGGCGCGCTGCCTCTCTTTTTATCGACTCATCAAAAACCCCCTCAATGGACAGAAAGACACCTTGTGGTGCCTTTTTTATCGACTCATGGAAGAGCAGAACGGATTGGCATTCCATTCAGCTCAATGATTCATTCGATTGAATTGAGCTTGCCTTTGCCCTGAAAGGGCAACAGTATTTAGCCGGGGGCGTAAGCCCCCGGTAGTGAGCGCCCAAAAGCCGGGGCCTTAGTTTCTTGGAGGGAGCTTGCGACCGGAAAGACT